>JAPKYT010000143.1 GCA_026394155.1 bacterium
TTTCCGCCGAGCAGGGTCAGTCTTCGCCACCCTGCCGGAATCGGGAATCCGCCGAGCCGGGTTCAGTCTTCGCAACCCGGCCGGAATCCGCACTCCATAATAAAGCAAACAGGGGCGGTTTTTGCAACCGCCCCTGCCCGCAGGCCAAAACTTCTACACCCAGCCGCGATCTTTACAGGCCTGCGCAACCCGACTCACCGCGATCACGTAGGCGGCGTCGCGCATGTACACTTTCCGTTGCCGCGCCAGTTCGCTTACCGCGACGAAAGCCGAGGTCATCTTGCTGTCCAGCTTGCCCAGCACCTCGTCCTTCTCCCAGAAGTAGTTCATGTTGGACTGCACCTGCTCGAAGTAGCTGCAGGTCACGCCGCCCGCGTTGGCCAGAAAATCCGGGATCAGGAAAATGCCGCGCTCCGCGATGACCTTGTCGGCCGCGGGAGTGGTGGGGCCGTTCGCACCTTCGGCCACGAGCTTCACGCGCTTGCCGATCTTGCCTGCGGTCTCCCCGGTCACCTGATTCTCGATGGCGCAAGGGAACAGAATGTCCACCTCCTGCTCGATCCACGCATCCCCCGGCAGCACTTCGTAACCCAACTGCTTGGCCTTCCCCTTGTCAATGCCGCCGAAGTGGTCGGTAATGCCTAACAGCTTCTGCAAATCTACGCCGTCCTGCTTGCGGTAGGTGTATGATGTTTGATCCTTCTGGTCCCAGCAGGAAACGCAAATCACCGTGCCGCCAAGCTTCTGGTAAAGCTCGATGGCATACTGGGCCACGTTGCCGAACCCCTGCACGCTGGCGATCGTGTCCTCGGGCTTGATGCCGAGTTCCTTCAACGCCTCGCGTACGGTGAACACCACTCCGTAGCCCGTGGCCTCGGTGCGTCCCAAGGAGCCGCCCATGCCCACCGGCTTACCGGTGATCAGCCCCGGGAAGTGCCCGCCGTGAATCTTCTCGTACTCATCGAGCATCCACAGCATGTGCTGGGCGTTGGTCATCACATCCGGAGCGGGAACGTCCGTGAGCGGGCCGATCACGCGCGAAATCTGGCGCACCCAGCCGCGGCAAATCTGCTCCTGCTCGCGGGCGCTCAGATTGTGCGGATCGCAAATCACCCCGCCCTTGCCGCCGCCCAAGGGAATATCCACTACCGCGCATTTCCAGGTCATCCACATGGCCAGCGCCCGCACCGTGTCCAAAGACTCGTGGGGGTGAAAACGAATGCCGCCTTTGCACGGCCCGCGGGCGTCGCTGTGCTGCACGCGAAATCCGCGGAACACTTTCACGCTGCCGTCGTCCATGCGCACCGGAATGGCGAACGAGTACTCCCGCAGCGGATAGCGCAACAGATCGCGGGTGGCCGCATCCATGTGCAGCAGATCGGCCACCTTGTCGAACTGCGCCTGTGCCATTTCGAAGGGATTGAAAGCCTTGGCGCTCATCACAAACCTTTCTTGATAATCGTGAAGCGTCTGCTTAAAAGCGAACAGACGCACCGCTTGCTCTTTGGCGGCCCGCAAGGGACCGCTTCGGACAACCCTAAATGTAGAAATAATTCACGAATAAGAAAAGCCCAGCGCGACCCTCCGGACTCGACTGAAACATACATTTATCAAAATGTTACCTGAGTCCCTTGAGTCCGGCCTCTGTAAACGACTCCTCTATCCACAACTCCCCCGCGAGGGAACTAAGCATCGCCAAACGAACAAGAATGCAACAATTCATACCTGAATCACAATGCTTAATGACAATTTGAATACGCAGTGCCCGGCCCCCGCCGCGAAGCCGAGGGTTTTGATCCGCAGGATCGCGGACGGATCGCAAAGCCGTGCGGCACATGGGCCGCACGTGTTGACTTTCGCGCCCCCCGCATGTAACTTAATGGATGCGCTCGGGTGCAACGGCTCTGACTACGGATGGAACATTGATATTCCTTTTCGGCATAATCCTGACCCTCCTCATCGCCACCGGCGGCCGCGCTGAATGGGCAGTCGAAGACGGCACTCTGCGCGGCTTTCTCTTGGGTGACTGTCCCGCCTGCGCCTATGACAACTGGACCGCCCACGTCACGGAAGGGGTCGCTCTGCCGGGCTTCAATGACTACGGCCCCTCCTTTCTTGACCCTCAGACCAACGGCTTCGGGCACTTCAGCCTCGTTCCTTCCGGTTCCCCCGGCGACTCTCTCCTCGCCGAGTGGGGAGAGGTTTTCGCGGCGGCTGTGGGCTGGAATTGGCCGGTGGTGGACTCGCTCCTCGGTCGGCGCGCGGACGAGTGGTTCTACGAGCTGGTGGAACTCCACGACGAAAGTGTGGGCCGCACCTTCTTTCTCATTCGCGAACGCCTCGACAGCTCTTTCGTGGATGAGAACGTTGATACCACCACTGCCGACGACGTGGTCGGCAGCTTCCGCAACAGTTGGGGCCTGTATGTATTCAACCCCGCGGCGGTTCGCACCAACCTCATGGTGCAGGTGGTGCATCCGCAGGATGACTTCATGGCGGTCCCCGTAGCGCTGGAGTTGTTTCTGCGCACCGATGCCCGCCTGCTGATGCTCGCGTCCGCCGGTCGGGAAGTGTGCTGGGACTCCCTGCACCCGCCCTACAACAACAACAAATCCCTGAGCGATCCCAGCCGCAACAGCCGCCACCCGTTCCAGAAGTGTCATCAGGTTCACTTCGACAGTCTCGATCACGGGCCCACCGAGCAACTCGTCACCATCCAGATGCATTCCTACGATGCGCTGCCTCACGCACCACTGGGCGATGCGCAGGTCTCGGCCTTCTGCGACGATGACAAACCCAATCCGCCGCTCCGCGATCTGGCCGATCATCGCGACGTGGTCAACCTCCTGCCCTACTATCCGGTCAACGGCTTGTCCGCCGATTCGTCGCTCCGGCAGCGGGTGGACAGCTACATCTCGCTGTTCTCGTCTCCGCACTACGCCTACTACACCGACAGCGGCTCGATCCCGATTACGTCCAGTAACGATCTGTCCGGCGAACCCCAGAACAAACAGGCGCTCTACAGTCATCAGGCCCATCCCGGCCATCCCGCCCATGACGTCTATGTGGATCCCGAGAACTTCATTCACGTGGAGCTCGACGAGTATCCCGACGGCCTGTGGACGCCGCAGACTCCCCAGTGGGATCGCTGGCTTCTTGGAGGAGCTCCCGCCACGCTGGAGACTTATGCACTGGCGCTGGAATACTACCAGCCGTTCATCGCTGCTCTGGACAGCGCTATTTGGTACAGTCACTTCAGTCCGGACACGATTCCCCCGGCGGCGGTTTCGCTCTATCAAGTGACTCGCCTGAACGCCAGCGAAGTCTATCTTCGCTGGGCGCCGCCGGCCGCCGATCCCGCCTTCGATACCTATATGCTCTTCTTCGATACGCAGCCGGTCACGCCCGCCTCGCCGTACCGAACGCGTTCGACCTCGGATCTCATCGCCCTGCGGGACTTCCGCACCACCGCCTCCATACTCAAGGACTTGTCCCCGCCCCCTGACCAGTACTTTTTTGCGGTGGGCAGCCGCGACATCTGGGGCAACGTGCAACCGCCGTGCTCTTCGTGGCAGGTGACGGACGGTCCGGTGTCCGATCTCACCGCGCATGTGCTCGGGAGCGACACTCTGGAGATGAACTGGTCACGTCAGGCCGGCGATTCCACCTACTTCATTTACCGCCAGGCTTCGACCGACAGCGCGCAATTCTTCATGCGCTGCGACACCAATCAGGTTTACATGGTGCTTCCCGACAGCGTGCCGCGGGCGCTCTTTCAGGTCCACCGAGTCCTCAAGCCGTAGTTCGGTCTTTCGCCGAGCCGGGTGATTCGGTACTTGATTCTCCCCCCACTTCGTGGGGGGATCAAAGGGGGGAGTTCCGTAGTCAGCCGAACCCCGCGCGCAACCCTGCCAGAATCGGCAATTTGTCAGCGGCCCGCGGTTTGCAAATGTAACGATAACTTGGTATTTTACTGCCCGCTTTCCACAGATGTCATCCTGAAGGCCGCTCTTCTTGTCTTGCGGCCTGAAGGATCACTCAGAGTGTCCGGATTTGACTTTCGGTGATCCTTCACCCCCTCGAAGACTCAGGGGTTCAGGATGACAAATGAGGTCATCTGTTGCGGCGGCAGGCGTCTTCGCTTTTCGCCTGCCCCGCTTCTTCAACTTCGGTGAGCGCAATGAAAATCAGCGTCTTCGGTTTGGGTTATGTCGGCTGCGTGTCGGCGGCGTGTCTCTGCGATCTCGGCCACGAGGTTTGGGGCATTGATGTTGATCCGGGCAAATTGGATTTCATTCTTCGCGGCCAAAGCCCGATCATCGAAGAGGGACTGGGCGAACTCATTTCCAAGTACGTCAAGGCTGGAACCCTGCGCGCTACCACCTCCGCCGCCGAAGCGCTCTCATCCACCGAAATCTCGCTGGTCTGCGTGGGCACGCCGTCTTTGGAATCGGGTGCGCTCAACATCGAGTACGTGCGCCGCGTGGCCGCCGAAATCGGCGCCGCGCTGAAAAGCTGCGGCCATCGTCATCTGGTGATCCTGCGCAGCACCATGCTGCCCGGCACCACCCGCCGCGAACTGCTGCCGATCTTGGAGCGCGCGTCGGGCATGAAGGAGGGCGAGGGCTTTTTCGTAGCCTATAATCCCGAGTTCCTGCGTGAAGGCAGCGCCCTTCGCGATTTCTACGATCCGCCCAAGACCGTGGTCGGCGCCTTGCGCAAGGAAACCGCCGAACACGCCGCCCAAATCTACGCCAAACTCACCGCTCCGCTTTTTCTGACCGGCATTGAAGAAGCGGAAATGGTGAAATACGCCGACAATGTTTTCCACGCCGTGAAAATCGTTTTCGCCAACGAAATCGGCGCTATCGCCAAGCCGCTCGGCGTGGACAGCCACCGCGTCATGGAGATCTTCGTTGCCGACCACAAGCTCAATCTCTCGCCCTACTACCTCAAGCCCGGCTTCGCCTTCGGCGGTTCCTGTCTGCCCAAAGACGTCCGCGCCTTGGCCGCGCAGGCTCACGAAGCGAACGTGAAAACGCCCCTGCTCTTTTCGCTCATGGACGCCAACCGCGAACACGTGCAGCGCGCGGTGAAAATGATTCAGTCTTTCGGCAAGAAAAAGATCGGCCTCTTGGGTCTCGCCTTCAAGGCCGGCACTGATGACCTGCGCGAAAGTCCGATGGTGGAATTGGTGGAGATATTGCTGGGCAAAGGGTATCAGATCAAGATTTACGACAAGAACGTTTCACTGGCCCGTTTGGTCGGCTCCAACAAGCGCTTCATCGAAACCGTGCTGCCGCATCTAACTGAGTTGCTCTGTCCCTCGACGGACGAGATTCTTGAGCATGCCGAGGTGATCGTGGTGGCCAATTCCGATCACGATTTTCCGCCGGTACTGGAGAAGGTCAAACCGCACCAGATCATCTTCGATCTCGTCCGCATTTTTCCCGAGTCCCCGCGCCACCTTCCCAACTATCATGGCTTCTGCTGGTAAGGTTCTCATCTTAGTCGAGAATCTGTCCGTTCCTTTCGACCGCCGCGTCTGGCAGGAAGCGCGCACGCTCGCGGCGAACGGCTGGCGGGTGAGCGTGATCTGTCCGCGCATGGTGGACCGCCGGCCGTTTGATCTTTTTGAAGGCGTGGCCATCTACCGCTATTGGTTGCCCTTCACCGCACGCCGCGCTCCCGGCTATCTCATCGAGTATCCGTGGGCGATGTTCATGAGCTTTCTCTATGCCTGCTGGGTGTTCGCGCGGCGCGGCTTTGGAGTGATTCACGCCTGCAATCCGCCCGATCTTTTCTTTCTGGTGGCGTGGCCTTTCAAGCTCTTCGGCGTCAAGTTCCTCTTCGATCAGCACGATCTCTGCCCGGAGACTTTTCTCTCCAAATTCGAGAATCGCGGCCGAGTGTTGCTGCGCTGGCTTCATCGGCTGGAAAAGTGCACCTATCGCGCAGCCAAAGCCGTCATCGCAACCAACGAATCCTACAAGCGCGTGGCGGTGGAGCGGGGACGAGTGCCCGCCGAGCGCGTGTTTGTGGTGCGCAGCGCGCCCGATCTTTCTCGTTTCGTGCCCACTACACCTAATCCCGCGCTGAAAAAAGGCAAGACCCGTCTGGTGGCTTATCTGGGCACGATGGGCCAGCAGGACGGCGTGGATTATCTTCTGCGCAGCATTCGCGTGATCCGGCACGAATGGAAGCGTACGGACATTCAGTTCACGCTCATGGGCGGCGGCGAAAACCTCGCCAGCATGCGCCGCCTGACTACTGACCTTGATCTGGATGATGTGGTGGAGTTCACCGGCCGCGTGCCGAATGAAACCGTGTGCGAAACGCTCTCCACGGCGGACGTATGCGTGGCTCCCGATCCGGTGAATCCGCTCAACGACAAGTCCACCATGAACAAAATTCTCGAATACATGGCCATGTCGCGGCCCATCGTGTCCTACCGCCTCGCCGAATCGGTGTTCTCGGCGGGCGAGGCCGCGGTCTATGCGGCCGACAACGACGAGACAGACTTCGCCCGAAAGATCACAGATCTCCTCGATGATCCGGCGCGCCGTGAGCGCATGGGCCGAGCCGGTTTCGCACGCCTGAAAAGCGAGCTGTCGTGGGAGCACAGCACCCGCCACCTGCTCGCCTGCTACGATTCGCTGTCATCCGCCGAGCCGGGTTAAGCGCTGATCTTGGGACAGTGTGTCGTTGGGTTTTGGCTGTCATCCTGAACCCCCAAGTCTTCGCAGGGGATGAAGGATCACTGAGAGTCAGGTTCGGATACTTTGAGTGATCCTTCAAGCCGCAAGACAAGAAGAGCGGCTTTCAGGATGACATGCGCGGGTTGCCCGGCGCTTTCACGTGAAGAGCCAAGCCGTTCAGCTTGGCTCTTCGCGTCTCTTCTCAGACATGAGATTACACCAGCAAGCTCGCGGCCACCAAACTCAATTCCGCATGGTCTTCGGAGCAGGGCGGAGACAATAGAATCGGGCACGGCCCGCCCACCACCACACCGGCGGCGGCGTGCGCGCCGGTCAGATGAAGCGCATCCGTCAGACTGAGAAAGGTGTTGAGGTCGGGCGGCACAATCAGATCGGCCTGTGCGCTGATCACACTCTGGAATTTCTTGTCTTCCGCCGCTCGCGGACTGACGGCCAGATCGAACGCCAGCGGCCCGTCCACTTTGGCTTTGCCGAACTGGCCGCGCGTGCCCATGTGACCCAGCACCGCCTGCCAAATGGTCGAAGGCACTCCGGGCGAGATCGCTTCCACGCACGAGAGCAGCGCCACGCGCGGTTCCGCTTCTCCGAATGAATTCAGCGCGCGAATCATCGTCTGCACCGCCCGCATAGCGTCGGCGACATGGTCGTAGCGAACGCTGGGCGTGCAGCCAATCCACAACACTTTCGAATAGCCCGCGATCTCGAATCCCTGCAACCAGCAAAGCCGCCCGCATCCGTCCGGTAGCGCACTCTCCATCGCGCGAATCGCTCTTAACGGCTCCTCGCCGTGCCGCACGATTTCCCACCCTCTCGTCTCCCACCCCTGCACGATGGTTGCATCGGCCTGACCGATAATGTCCACACGCCCGGGTTTCTTCTTCTCGGCGCGCTGCGCAAGCTCCTGAAACGTCATTTCGCCTCCCCGGCCATCACCGCGGCCAGCGCCAACGAAGCCATCTTGTTCTCCGGCGGATCGGAGCGTGAAACCAGCGAGAGCGGAACCTTGGCTCCGGTGATCACGCCCATGAACGTCGTTCCCCGGAACAGGTTGAGGGCCTTGACGGTGATGTTAATTTCTTCAATCGCATGCGACACCAGAATGTCCGGCTCACCCGCTACGGCGCTGGGCCGCGCCGATTTGGTGAGGGCCGTGCGCAAAGTCATCGGCCCTTCGACGAAACGTGCGATCCCGCGCTCCACGCAGGCTCGCGCAACCGCCGCCGCCTCTACGGTCGAAGGAAAATCCGGATCAGCCTCATCCAGTACGCCTAACAGCGCGACTTTCGGCTGATCCACACCGATGAGTCGGCTTACCCGCACCGCGTTTTCCACAATGCATATCTTCTGCTCAAAATCCGGTGTGGCCAGCACCCCGCCGTCGGTGAATGACAGCAGTTTGGGATAACCCGGCAATTCGAGCACCGCGCAGTGGCTGAGCACTTTGCCGATACGCAAACCGGCGTCGGGCGCCAGCACGGCTTTCATCAAGTCCGGCGTGGGCACTTTGCCTTTCATCAGCACCGAGCACTCGCCCCGGCTGCACAGTTCCACCGCCTTCTCGATGGCTGATTTCGCGTCGGCGGCATCGGTGATGCGAAAATCGCTTGCGGAGAGTGAAAGCTCGCCCAAGAGTTTTTCGATTTTCGCGGCGCCGCCCACTAAGTGCGCCTGCACCATTCCCGCTTTCTGGGCGTTAGCCACGGCCAGCAGAACGTCGTCGTCCTCGGCTCCCGCCACGGCCACCACCGGCACGTGCATTTTCGCCAGCTCGCGGGCGCGCTCCATGACCATGCGTGCCGTGGTCAGCATCTCAGTACTCCTTGGGCAATTCTTGGCCGCGCAGCACGCGGAACGCGCCCTGCCCCATCGCTTCCAACTCGCGTTCGCCGGGATACACGATCATCCGGCCCAGCCAGCCGACATATTCTTTCAACTGTGCAATCAGCTTCTGTGAGTTGGCGAGACCTCCGGTGACGATGAGAGCATCGAGCTTGCCCTTGAGAGCCGCCGCATACGCGCCGATCTCCTTGGCGATCTGGTAAATCATGGCGCGATAGATGAGGTCCGCTTTCTCGTCACCAGCCGCCACGCGCGCTTCCACTTCGCGAAAATCGTTGGTAGCCAAATAGCCTTTCAAACCGCAGCTCTTGGACAAGTAGGCTTTGAGTTCTTTCACGCTGTACTTTCCGGAGGTAGCCAGATCAACGACACCTTCCAGCGGCGTGGCTCCCGCCCGCTCGGGAGAAAACGGGCCCATTCCCAACAGCGCGTCATTCACGTCCGTGATGCGTCCGCCTTCCACCGCGGCCACGGAAATGCCGCCGCCGAGGTGAGCAATCACGAAGCGCGTTTCCGGGAGAGGTTTTCCGATCTCATTTGCCGCCAGAAACGCGCACGAGCGGATGTTCAGCGCGTGCGAACGGGATTTGCGCGCGATCTCCGGCACACCGCTGATGCGCGCCACGTCCACGAAATCGTCCACCGTCACCGGGTCCACGATGTACGCGGGAACGTTCCACAGTGCGGCAAAACGTTTCGCCAGCGGCGCGCCGAGATTCGAAGGATGCGAAGACCATTTCTCGCTGAGTAGCTCCTCGATCATGGTTTCGTTCACGAGATACACGCCGCTCTGCAAAGGCCGCAGCGGCCCGCCGCGCCCGACCACGGCTTTGGGAGTGAGCGGGGCTTCCATCTGGTCAAGCAGCTCCGCAATTTGCGCCGCCCGCACGTCCACGAGATCACGCATCCTGGCCGCGCCTTCACCTTCGTGTTTCAGCGTCGCTTCCCAAATGAGTTTCCCTTCGCCGTCCACGAATCCGAGCTTTGTGGACGTGGACCCGGGATTGATGATTAGTACGCAATCTTTCACGGTGCTGATCGTATCCTAAGTCTGAAAGCTGAAAGAGAAACTCCCCCCTTTGATCCCCCCACGAAGTGGGGGGAGAGCAGAAGCGGAAATATTTTTTGACCAAACGAACTCTGTTGCCAATTTGTTTTCAATAGGTTGTGCGAGATTCAGAGGGGCGAAAAAAGGTGAAAAAGGGGTGAAAATGAATTGCATGGGTGCTTAGATTGGCAGACGTTCCTGTTACAAATATACAACAAAAACAGCCAAGAATCAAGGGGGGAGATTGTTGGAGTTAGAGATTAGTTATTGTATAATAAAAGGTTGGTAAGTCATTCAGGGACAATTGCCCTTGATGCGACCCCCCTTTCGTTCCTCTCATAGAACGGGGGGAGACTCCATGTACCGCCGAGGCCTGCGTCCCCGCGTGCCCGAAATCTTCAATCCTCGACGGGCGCATCGCCATGCGCCCCTACATACGTCTACCGGTGCGCGGCTACAACGGCGGGATAGTCGGCTCTATTTCACGAGCAGCACTTTCTGGGTCTGAACGGGAGGCCCGCCGGCCGACAAGCGGACGAAATATGTCCCGGTGGCCATGCCCGAACCATTGAGAAACCATTCATGTTCACCGGAACTCTGCTGTCCCAACACATGTTGTCGAACCAAGCGTCCCGTCACATCGTAAACTGCAAACTCCACTTCCGCTGGTCGCGGCAGCTCGTAGACTATCGTGCACACCGAGTTGAAGGGATTGGGATAAGCAGTCAGCAAGCAGAACTCGTTGATGACCGTATGTTCTCTCGCAACACCCTCCTCTGCCTGAAATCGAACAAGGTACATGTCCAAACCGAAGGGTCCATCACCAATCGCGCCAGCTACTGCAAATCCTCCGTCGTGGGTTTGAATAAGATCTGTAGTCATGGCATAGTTGCCTCGCGACGAGCCATACATCCGCTCCCAAGAGAGCTGCCCGGCACCCTCAAGCGCGGCCAAGTATACGCGATTCTCGTCTCCCCACATCACCCAGCCTGATAGCACAAAGCGCCCGGGCAGTGTCTCGACGATATCACTGACACGATCCACCGGTTGACCCAGGCCGTGAGTCCAACGCCAAACAGAGTCGCCTTGTGCCGTCGTCTTCAGGATCACCATGTCTCGCATATCGTCTTCAGTGTATCCGGCGACCAGATACCCGCCATCATGACAAAGAAACACCGAGGAAACCAGTGTTACGTCTGTCATCGCCAAGCGTCGCACCCACTGCACGCTGCCGGACGCACTAATTCCCGCCAGAAAAGGACGCTCACGAGGCGGCAAGCTGCTGTGGGCATTGCCAGCAAGGATGTAGTCCCCGCTGGGTAATTCCACTGCGGCGTAAGCCTCCGAAGTGGTCAACGGTTCGACTTCTATCCACTGCGTCCATGAGGTGTCGCCAACTCCGTTTGTGCGAACTGCACATACCCGGGATGACAGACTCCCTGGACGTCCTCTGCCAGCAAGGAGGAACCCGCCATCGGCGGTTTCGATAGCGGCTCGTATGCGGATACTCGATCCAATCCCACCAGCATAGAGGTGTTGCCATAGGGGAGTTCCTGTACTGTCCGTCTTGATCAAGAATCCTGCTGGCTCGTCCGACGAGCCAGCGAAAAAGTAACCATTGTCATTCGTTGCTCCCGCAGAATAGACAAGCCAAGAGGAATCCGGGCAGATGCTGCGTGTCCAGGTTGTCTCGCCGGTCGCATCGGTTCGTACGAGCCAAAGAGGTCCGCCAGAAGTGGCTCCTTCCGTGCCACCCAGCAACGCGAATCCACCGTCGTTCTTCTCGATCACGGTGACTGCAAATTCGTCTGAAGGCGCTGCGTAGGAGCGTGTCCAGAGCGTGTCCGGCCCTTGAGGTTGAGCGAAGGCCGCCGCGATTAGAGCGAGCAACGTGGCCGCGCAATAGAAATGCCGACATTGAAAGAACATTGGGCTCATCAATACACTCCCTCTCGTGTTTGGCTTCCGCGCGGCGGATGATTCTCGGCGGGCGCATCGCCATGCGCCCCTACCGTGCTTGTGTGGCCATCGTAGGGGCGGAAGGCGCTCCGCCCGGTGTGAGTCTATCATCAACGGCGGGCGCATCGCCATGCGCCCCTACCGTGCTTGTGCGGCCATCGTAGGGGCGGAAGGCGTTCCGCCCGGTGTGAGTCTATCATCAACGGCGGGCGCATCGCCATGCGCCCCTACGGTTGCGGGATTGTCTGTTGTAGGGGCGGAAGGCGTTCCGCCCGGTATACGATGCAAATGCGATGAACGGGCGCATCGCCATGCGCCCCTACATGCGTCCACACCTCATCCCTCCGCCCTCATCCCTTCTTGCCCGTCCACGTCCATTCCCCCGTCTCGTCGCACAGTTCGTAGCGGTTCTCGTATTCCTTGCCGTGTCGGGCGACGTGATCCACCGCCTCTAACAGCACCTGAAACTCCTCTTCGCTCACGGAAGGCCCAAGGCTGATGCGCACCCAGCCCGGTTTTTCGCCGAGGTGTCCCTCCGCCAGCCGCCTACGGATGGCCGCCGAATGATCCTCTTCGATGTGCAACAGCAGATGGCCGTAGGGTCCGGCGCACATGCAGCCGCCGCGCACCTGAATGCCGTACAAATCGTTGAGCAGAATCGCCGCCAAGTTGTGATGCAGGTCGCGGAAGATCAGCGACACCACACCTAACCGCCGCGCCTGCGTAAGGCCCAGCACCCACAGCTCGGGATGATTCGCCCATTCCTTGAGCGCGCGAGAGAGATAATCCTGCTCGATGCGCTCGATGCGCTCGGCGCCGATGGCGGCCTTCAGGTCAAACGCCAGCCCCGCCTGAATGGATTGCACAATGGGCGGAGTTCCCCCTGTCTCGCGCTCCTCGATCCGCGAAAGGTAGCGGTGATCCCACGGCGATGTGTAGAGCACCGTTCCGCCGCCGGGTTCGGCCGGCACGCGATTGGTGAACAGCTTTCGATTCGCCACCAACAGGCCGGGAGTGCGCGGCCCGCCCAAGAACTTGTGCACCGAGAAAAAGACCGCGTCGAAATGCGCGTCGGGATCATTTGCCGGATGCATGTCAATGTCCACGTACGGTGCGGCCGCCGCCACATCGAAAAAGGCCCACGCGCCGTGCCGGTGCAGCACTCTCGCCAACTCATGGCACGGATTCAGAATGCCGGTGACGTTCGAGGCCGCGCTGAACGTGCCGATCTTCCACGGCCGGTCTTTGTGCTCGATGAGCTTCTCTTCCAAATCCGCAGCGCTGATGCGTCCCTGATCGTCGAAACCCACATAGGCCACGTCGCCGATGGTCTCGCGCCAAGCGATGTCATTGGAGTGATGCTCCATCATCGAGCGGAAGATCACCGGCCGCTTGTCCTTGGGCAGACAGGCCTCGCAGTGCTGCGACTCTTCGATTTGATCGGGAATGCGCAGCCCGAGAACCGTAATCATGCGGTTGATGGCCCCGGTCGAGCCGTTGCCCACCGGGATGAGCACGTCATCCGCCGACGCATGAATGTAGCCCGCAATCCGCCGGAAGGCGTACTCATAGTATTCCGTGATGAGCTGCCCGCTGGCGCTGCTGGTCGTGTGGGTGTTGGCCATGTAAGGCAGCACACGCTCGGCCAGCTCCTCTTCCACGTCGCGGTGGAAGCGGCCCGACGCGATGAAATCGAAGTAGCGCAGCGGTTTGGTGCCAAACGGAGTCTGGATGGGCGCGCCGGCGCCGATCACCCGATCGCGGACGTGCTTGAGGAAGGAACGCTCGTCCTGGGGACTGCGCGTGATCGCGGGGGCACGGGGCTCGGCGGTGGCCGCATTGACCAGCCGGCCGTTGGGAAGTGTTCCGTTGTGGTTCATTCTCTCCTGCAAGTCGGTGCGTGGATCGTCTATAGTCCAAATATATGAGAAAAATGACTGGTGCTCAAGGCAGCGGCCGGGCAGAGTCGAGTTCTGCTGGTGGATGTGGCGGGCACACCTTGACTCACAGCTTGAGAAATGTTAAATTAGCCGCCTGCGCAGACAGCCGCGGCGCGTTCGTCTAGTGGCCCAGGACGCTGGCCTCTCACGCCGGTAACAGGGGTTCGACTCCCCTACGCGCTACATAAAAACAACGGGTTAGCTATCACAGCTGACCCGTGTTCCGTTGCTGGGTCCCAATAGGGTCCCCGTTGGTTCCCTGCAGGTTCCTGTCTGGTTCACCGTTTCTTGAACCGCTTGATGACGGACGGCTTGTGGGGGGAAGAGATTGATAGGCTGAGGCGGGCGGCCCGGGGGCTGCAAGATTTGCAGAGTTAGGGTGCAGGCAGGTGAGGGGCGGCGGGAGCGGAGTTGGATTTATGCAGAGCGGGTTGGCCGGTGGGCTGGCCCGCTCTCTTTATAAGGAAGGGATGAGGGCGGAGGGATGGGTCACGATCCCGAACCGGTACGATGCTCAAATCCCGGCAGGATGGACAAGGGGCTGAAGCCCACTTGCCTTGCTCGGCGGAGAATAATCAGCGGGCCGGATCGGCGGAAGGCGGGCTGCTCTTCTGTTCAGCGGCCTCGGCGATGCGGCGCGAGAGATCGGCCTGCTCCCTGTCCTTTGCATCCTGCTTCTTCTTCTCAGCGTCCTTACCGAACTCGCCCACGACCATAGCGATGACAGCAATGAAAATGAAGATGCCGATGAGAGTAACCATGACGTATCCCGCTATTTCTTAATGGCAAGGAAATAGATCGCGACGATGCAAGCGGTCCCGAGGAGCCCACCGCCGAACGCGCTCGACATGTTGTCCGAAGATGCAGCTACACCATATCCTCGAATGAAGTTCCCACAATAGTCCATGCCCATTGTATCAATGCGCATAATCTCCCAAGCCGGAGGCTGGGGTTTGGAAGATGCCGCCGCTGTGACGGCGATGGTTCCGATTAGCCCGAGACAGAGACCACCCGCGAAGCCACCCCAAAACCATCCGGTGTCGTCATGATATTGTCCAGCGGATGTTCGTCGTCAGCACATTTGGGACAGTTGGCCCAGTAGCGTTATTGGAGAGTTGAGGGGGGTAAGTGCTGACTGACGGTCAGTCAGCACTTAGCGAGTCTGACCCGTCTGGGTGTTCCGTTCCTTCCGGGGAGATATTATCATGTATCACCGGGAAGGGAAGGCGGATCATGCCCAAGAAGAAGACCAGCACGGCTTCGCCAAGCGAGCCGAAGCCGAAGGAAAGTGCCGTGCAGTTGATCCAGACGGTGCGGCGGCAAACCAAGACCAGGTACAGTGCGGAAGACAAGATCCGCATCATTCTGGAAGGGTTGCGGGGCGATCATCCGGTGGCCGAGCTGTGCCGCCGGGAAGGGATCAGCGGCAACGGGTACTACGTGTGGCTGAAGGAGTTCATGGAAGCCGGGAAGTCGCGGCTGAAGGGCGAAGCACTGCGCGGGGCCACCAAAGGCGAGGTGGCGCTGTATCGTCGTCAGAACGAAGAGTTGCGTCAGACCGTGGCCGATCTGATGCTGGAAGTGCGGGCGCTCAAAAAAAGTCTCTTCTGAAGCGCAAGGTAAAACGTTATCAACGGCACACCGGGGAACAGAAACAGGATCTGCTGCATCTGGTGGACACGTCGCCAATCTCCCGTCGCCGGAGCTTGAAGAAGCTGAAGCTTCCCGAGAGCACCTATTACCGCTGGCAGCGTCAGGGCAGTCTTTCGGACCAGCCTTCTGCACCGCGCCGCGTGTGGAACCGGCTTTTGGATGACGAAGTGACCACGGTGGTAGCGAACGCGATGCTGTACACGGATCTGTCGCCGCGCGAGCTGGCCTTCAGAATCACCGATTGCGGCGGATGCCGAGTTCCAAAGGCGAAGCGGTACAGGAGTTGATTGTCGAAGCGATCGAGAAGACGGGAATGCTGGAGGTGCCGCGTCACGAGCGGGTTCAATTGCTCAGTGACAACGCCTCGTGTTACATCTGGGGACCGTTCAACGAGTACCTGAAAACCCTCGGCATCAAGCACATCTTCTCGCAGCGCAACCATCCGCAGACGAACGGTAAAGCTTGTCCTGAACGAAGTGAACGGATCGAACGGCTGAACCGCACCACCAAGGAAAAGGTGATGCTCATCGTTCAGGCGTCGCCGGAGGAGTTCGACCGGGCGCTGGAGGCGTTCCAGCGCTGGTACAACTACGAACATTACCACGAAGGGATCGGCAATCTGCACCCGGCGGACGTTTACTTCGGCCGCGCCGATGCGATCCTGACGCAGCGCAAACAGCTCAAAGAACAAACAAAAAAGGCCCGCAAACGGGCCAATCTGACACCCACCAAAAACCCACGGAAGAAACGTAACTTGCGAGCCAAAACCCTCCAATAAATCAACCGTAAAAGTGTCCCATTTGTTCTGACGACATACACCTCTTTGCCATGATTGCCGGTATCACAAACAAAGTTATCTTTGAACAAAGGGGCCACGGAAGGATCTGGATAACACGCTGGGGAAAAGTTGGGCAGGAGAATTTATCTTGTTCAGAAAAGAGGTACCAAATCCCGATGACATGGAATGTCTGGGTGGTCGGGAGGAGCTTCTTTTCTAAGATACTATGGTCTTCTCCTGGGATGTAATGGATGAGGATAAATGCCGGTCACGCTCTTTCTGCCAAGGAAGCCTCGAGCCTGGCCAACCTCTCCTCGACTTTGGCGACGGAATCCCCTGATTGTTCAAGATGCGCCTTCGAGCAGAATGCAGGGTTATTCACCCACCAATCCATACCTATCTCCTTCGCCTTGTCCACAGAGCAGATCACCAGGCGAATCTGGATAGTCAGCAGTTCGATGTCAACCAGGCTAATCTTGATATCACCGGCTATCACGACCCCCTTGTCCAGGACACGTTCGAGTATGTCCGCTAAGGTGTCGCCCCTGGTTGAGGTTTGGACAGCATATTGTTGAGTCATTTTGGGTGCTCCCTACATAAGTTTTCCAAGAGGGCCAAGGTCAAGATTGAGGTCCTCCTCTTCAAGATTGAATTCCTTCCGAAGCCTCTCGATCTCTTGGGCCTGCTTCATCAAGGTCACCCCAAGCCTCTCGATCTCTTCGTCGCATAGGGTTCCGGCATCGATGCGTCTTATAGCCTGGCGCTCCAGAAGCTCATGAAGAAGTTTCACTATCGTCAGAACGAGCTGTCCGAGCCCATTTTTCACTTTCTCTGCATCCAGGTTTAACCGGCCTCCATGTCCTGCCGTGGCCGCAGGCGTGTGGCCTTCCGGAGGCTGGCGAGACAAGGGACCTCTGCCCACTCGCATCACTTGGTCGAAGTCACTTATTGCTTCTGACTCTACTCTGGGCTGTTCAGCAGGGTTCATTGGTCAGCTCGATACGCTTTATCTCTTTCGGAATCGTTACTTCGCGGGCCGTCTCAACGGAACTGAGTATGACCTGCAGTCCCAAATAAATGAGGTCAATGTTGGCGACTGAAATCGTCAAATCCCCAACAACCACGGCACCCTTGTTGAGGACACGGTCGAGTGCCTCGCAAAGCGTGACATGTTCAGTGTCATCTCGGAGTGAAAGATCCGGCATGATTTATTCTTTGGCTATAGAAACTTGTCGGTTGCGTCGTCTACGAATACCAAGGCTTCCTTGAAGCTATCTTAGAATGTTATTCATGAAGCCATCTTAGAATGGGTACTTTTATGTTTTCTCCCAGCCGAACCCCCCTTTTGTCCCCCCGTGAACGGGGGGAGAATAGCGTTCCCCCCTGCTTGCGGGGGGTAGGGGAGGGTCTCTGGTCATTCTAAGATAGACTCATGCTATGCCAAACCTTCCGTGTAGGTTGGTACACCACCTTTCCCAGAGCTCCGAGTTGCCGCAGGCCCCGCGGCTCATTATGACGATAAATCAGAACGTGACGGCTGCCAGGAAAAGTTGCTTGAAACAAGTGTTTGAGTTGCGACTCTTTTTCGTACCATGCAGAACATAAGGGGCATTCCCCAGGAAGCGTGGCAAGGTTGATAAACAACAGGGGCACACTGATTCCCATCCGTTTGCACGCAGCCACTAAATCTTTCGTCTCCTGGAAGGCCATCTCCGTAAGAACAGTCACGGCAAACAATGCAGATTGCCCTGGATCCGTCAGTAGGTTTCGCAAGCGCTTGAGTTCTTTGGACATCTGAACAAGCCGTTGTGAGATCGCAGGCAGTCGAAAAATATGCTTGTATTTAAGGAACAGATTGAAAAACACTTTGAGCCACTGGTCGATGAGTTCCGGAAGCTCTAAGAGCCGGAGCAGGTGCCCCGTCGGCGCCGAATCAAGGATAAAGACATCGTACCGGCCTTCGGCGAGAAAACCCATGACCCGCGTGAGCGCCATGACCTCATCCAGACCGGGAGGTGACAGATCCATGATGCGCTCCATTCCCTCGCGGTCGAAAGCGAGATCGAGATTAGGCGAAACGGCCCCTAAGAATCTCTCCAGGTCTTCTGTATACTGGCTTTTAAAGGTTTCGAACTCTGCCTGGGCATTGATCTCCATGGCTGTTAACCCGGGGGCCAGCCTTGCGGGCTCCGGACCGACGTACACATCCAAACAGGCCGATAGGGAATGGGCGGGGTCCGTGGAAAAAAGAAAGACCTCTTTTCCGGGGAACTCCTGAGTCAAGCGCACCGCGGTAGCACAGGCCAGCGTGGTCTTTCCCACCCCACCTTTCCCGGCAAAAAGCAAGAGTGTCGTATCAGGGACTGGAATATTTCCGGACCTCTCAACCTGGAAGGGCAATGACCGGGATTTAGGATTCGCTTGATACACCTCAAGTGCTAAAGTGTCCACTGCCGAGACACTCGCCCAAAACGCATCAAGAGGTTTCGGACCGCGGATTTCCTCTGAATATAGAGGGACACCCCAGAGAGGATACACGGACAACTTTTGCGAGTGGTGCCTCAGCTCCCTTACTTGATTGGCACGCCCTTCCATACACACGGGACAGAAATTCTGTGAATAGAGCTTGTTGATAACGATATCGCTGACGGATACTTCCAACCGTTCCAGTTCGCCCAGAAGCATCAATGTCTCGCGGATGCTCAGTTCCTCGGCGAGCATAACGGGTATGAAACGACAGCGAACAGGATCTCGCAGCAGGGTCTCCAGGCGGTTGACTGAGGCAGACAGTCCCAGGAGAAATTCATCGAGTTCATCTTGGTGATAGGAACCATGGAAGAGTAGCTTCATGTAACGGTGCTTGGCCAATAATGCATCGAGGGCCTTGAGCCATTTCCGGATCAGCTCCGGCATGGCCAGCAGCCTCAGCGTATGACCGGTAGGAGCCGTGTCCACAATAATACAATGGTAACTGCCCTCTTCCACCCACCTGGAGATATCGAGAAAGGCCATCAGTTCATCCAGGCCGGGTAGCGAGAGGTCCAAAAGCTGACCGATGTCCTCGCCATCCAGGAATGTGCCGCGTGATGCAATTGCCCGGAGTTTCTCGTTGTGGTTCTTCTTGAAGATTGCTGCACTTTCTTTCGCATCGAGTTCGAGGGCCTCTAAATTCTGGGGAGGCGGAAA
>JAPKYT010000073.1 GCA_026394155.1 bacterium
ATGATGCCAAATTACTCGAACTGCAAAAATGCCTCGCGTATTACTCGTAACATTCCTTACCCTATTTCTCTCTTTTCCTCTCTTCGCGCAGAAGAAGCAGCCGCCTCCCGCGGGGCTGGATTCGCTGACCAAGCGGGAGGCGGATTCGCTCTCGCGGGCGCTGTTCGGCGAGCCGCGCGATGAGGACCGGGCGCGCAAGGAGTTCGAAAACGGGCAGGAGGATTTCCGCGCGGGGGAGGCTTTCCTGAACGAGGCGGATTCCCTGCGCCGGATGGGAACAGACACCACCCTGCGCAAGCCGGGCGGCGTGATCGGATTTTTCAAGCAGAATTTCGGCGACTCCTCGCTCACTTCCGGCGAATTAGACACGCGCAAACGCGGCGACGCGGCCCTGCGGCGCGCGGCCAAGGAGTTTGCGCGCGCGCTGGAACTCTCGCCGCAGTTGTTTGAGGCGCGGCTTTGGCTGGCCGCCACCTACGACCGCCTGCGAGAGTGGGATCAATCGCTGGAAATCTACCGCGAGATTCTCAATGAGCGGCAGGGCGAAGACCGGCTGTGGTTCAACTATGGCTACGCCGCTTTGCAGGGCGGGCAGTATGAGAAAGCGGTCAACGCCTTCGAACAGGCCATTCATGTCAGCCTGTTAGTGGGCGGCGACTCGACCAAGATTCCCAACCGCTACCGCACGTTCGCCGGCGAAGCCTTTCTGAAAACCTATCAGGACCGGCTGGCCTTGGAGAGATTCCGGCAGGCACAGCACTACGCGGATTCGGCCGAAGCGGCCGAGATCGGACGCACCATAAACTGGATTTTGTGGGACGAGGGCGGCATCGCCACCGCCGAGTATCGCGACGCCGCCTTCAGCGCCGAAGGCGAAACGCGCTGGGACGACGCGCGGCGGGCGTATCTGGGCGGCATCTCCGTGGCCCGCACGGCGCACGCCAAGACGGAACTGAGCTACCGCCTCGCGCTCTTGGAATTCCAGCACGGCACGCGCACCGACGGACTGGCGCGGTTGAAGGCGCTCATCGCATCCGTGCCCGACGCTCCGCCTGACTATACCGAGAACTACGGCAAGATGCTCTTTTCCTATGCGCAGATATTGGAACAGGAAAGTGATCCGCGCGGGGCTTTGGGTTACTATCTGCAGAGCACCAAGATCGCGTGGAGCGGTCAGGGAACGGGATACCTCGAAATCGCGCGGCTGGCGGCTAACGACCTCGACCGCGCCATCGAGCACGCGTCCAAGGCTCTCGAATTCAACTTGACGAGCGAGCAGAAAAAGACGGCTTATCGCATTCTGGAAGATTCGTATCGTGCGAAAGGAAACTGGGAGATGATGAAGCGTTACAGGCAGCTCTTGGAGTCGAATCCGTGAAGCTATTCCGGAATAATATTACCCCCCCTCCATCCCCCCCGCTGGCAGGGGGGAACTTAAGTCTCCCTCCGTTCACGGGGGGACAAAAGGGGGGTGTTTGCCGTGCGATTCAGATTGGCTCATGGAATGGGATGCTCATACTCCTTCTGTGTATTCTCTTCCGCGTCGTGGCCGCTTGCGCCTCGGAGGTGGAATTCAAACTGGTCACGCTGAAGAACGTGAGCGACCGCGCGGAGTTGGCCATCGTGCGGGACGAGCTTATTCTGGGATCGGAACCTATCGAGCGGATTCTGATCACCGACATTCTGAACGACGGCTTCGACGAGAACGACGCGCTTCAGCTCTTTCCCTCGGGGCGGGTGGTGAAGCTGTCGCCCATCACGCCGCGGCTGGATTCGCTGCTGCGCTCGTACCGGCTGCCGCCCAACGTCGAGATTCACGAAACGAAACAGTACTACTCGCGCTACGATTCCCTATCCCGCGTGCGCAGCGGCGGACAGGCGCTGGGTTACGGGCTGTTGGGCGGCATCGCCGAGCGGGTGATGCGCGGCTATCGCGGCGAGGCGGTGGAGGGTTATTTCCGGCTGGCGCCCACCGGCTGGTCGGTGCAGGCATGGAATTTCGATTCCAATCGCGTGGCCTTTCCGCCGCCGGACGCGCCGCGCATTGACACCGTGCGCATCTATCGAACAGACACGGTCCGCGTGCCGGAAGTGATTACGGTAACGACGGAACCCGTCATCCTGCGCGACACGGTGTACATTCCTTCGGAGCTTCTGCGCTCGCCGCGCGGTTTTTATTATCGCGAAGCCCTCGGCATGTTCGGCGGCAGCTACAGCGGAATGAATCGCGAGAGTTCAGCCGGTAGATTGGCGCTCGGGGCGGGCAACGAGTGGGATTTCGGCGTGTGGGACCCGTGGATCAGCGGACGGCAGGATATTCACGCGCGCGCCGGGTTGCGCTTTGTGGCTGAAATGGCCCCGTGGAAGAGCGACTCGCTGCCGCCACGCTTTCTCGGCACTTCAGCCGAAGTCATGTACATTCCTCCGTGGGACCGCGGATTTTTCGTGTTCGGGGGAGTGCGAACCTATTATCACGATGATCTGTTCTGGGATCGTGCGCGCGCGGCGTGGGACGCAGATCTGTACCAGGAAGCCGCGGAGCAGGACCTCGGGCAGTATGAACTCACCTGCAAACTCGGTCTCGACAAGTTCGCGGCTTTCGGCACGGCCAAACGTTTCGGCGCGTGGCTGAAATTGTCGGGCTGGATTCCCGGCGGCGAGAAGTCGGATTATGAACTGCAACTCCAACATAAGCTCACCCAGCCGTTGGCCATTCCCGAAGACGCTGAAGGAGTGCTCTGGCAGTGGCGGCACAAGGGCGGCACCGACGTGGAGGCGGCGTTGACCGCGCGGCTGGCCGAATCCGCACAGATAATGGTCAGTTTCGGGCAACTCACCATTGCCAACATGGAATGGGAATGGACTACGGTGGATGGGGGCCGCCCGTCATCGGGCAAGGGGCTGATGCGCGTGCAGCAGTTTTATCAAACGGCGGCATTTCGCTTCGCGCCTTACAACAAACCCACCATGCGCATCATGCTCGAAGCGTCGTTCCGCAACAACTCTCTGGGCAAGGAGATCAAGAACGGCGCGGAGGACGAGAGGTTGCTGAAAGAGCTTTTCTTCCCGTATTTCGAGACATCCGAGTTAGAGGGCATGTTGCGGCTGGACGTGAGCATCGTTCGCTTCTTTGCCGGAGCGCGGTACTTCCTGCCGCCGGAGGGGAATGCTGCGCAAGTCAGACCCGAGGCGGGGTTGTACTTGATGTTCCGCTGACTCTACCGAACCCCCCACTGTCCCCCCTTATTCTAAGGGAGGAGGGCAGAAAGGGACGACGAAACAGTTACACCTCGAGCCTTCCCCCCTTTGGAAAAGGGGGGAATTGAAGGGGGGTTCTTCGAGACGAGGTGTCCCCGTTTTCATCCCTTATCTGATGTGGGGGGAGAACTCAAAGACGAGAGCGAACCTATGAACCGCAGGATTCTGACTTTTGCGCTTGTTCTGCTTCTGGTCGGCGCAGGCACAGTTTCCGCCTTTACGATTTCCGGTTCCGTCACCGGAGGACAAGCGGGTTTGACTTTGAAATGGGTGGTCGGGATTCCCACCACTCTGGACACGGTCTATTTCACCCCGGTGGTGCCGGTCTTCAACACCTATGCCTTGACTGGGGTGCAGGAAGGCGGTTACCTGCTGTTCGCCTTTCAGGATTTGAACCTGAATATAGTGCCCGATCTGGACGAACCGCGCGGGTTCTACGGTGGGACGCCGCCGCAGGTTCTGATGGTCTCGTCCGATACGACGGGAATCAACATCGCGCTGCTCCCGCCCGAGAACGGCGGGTTTACGGGCGTGGTGAGCTACAGCGGCGATCAGCGGGGCGCGACGGTCATCTCGGCCTTCGACAACCCCTCGTTCACCGGAACACCGCGCGGCGCGGGCGCGGTGCTGGATACCAGCGGCGTAGGAAATTACGTCGCGATGGTGGACACATTCGGAGTCTATTATGCCTATGCGTTCATGGACCTGAATTTGAATTTCACCCATGATGCCGACGAGCCATTCGGGATTTACGGCGGAGAGACACCGCTGCCCATCAACGTGCAGCCGTTGAACTTTCCGGACAACGTGGACATCACACTGACCGATCCTTCGGCGACTCCTCCTCTGCCGCACGCGCTGCCGCAGAATCTGTCGCTGATTTCGGTGTATCCGAATCCGTTCAACAGCGCGGCCACGATCACGTTTACGCTGGGAACGGCGTCACCGGTGGAGTTGATCGCGTATGATCTGCTCGGCCGCGAGGCCCGGCGCATCAAGGCGGGAGTTCTGAGCGCCGGGGAACACCGTGCGACATTGAACGGTGACGCGCTGCCTTCGGGGGTGTATCTCGTTCGTTTGCGAGCCGGAACCGAGACAGCGGTGACGAAGGCGCTGCTGCTGCGCTGATCCGCCGGCTCCATCCGAGAACACAGGCCGCACGGCGAAAGCTGCGCGGCCCTTTTTTCGTTCAGAATCGTCGTGTTCTACGCACTGGAATCCCAAAGAGGCGCAGAAGGGCTCAGACGGAACAACTCCACAGCCTCCCAGCGTTTAGCGCAATTAGATAGAATACAATTATATGCGAGGCAGACATGGGGTTGAAAGTTTGTGCGAAATTTCGTAAATTTCAGAGCTAAACCTACCAAGGTGAGTTCGGCATTGCTTCCGCCGAATTTCCGCCTTGTCACCCCAACCCATAGAGGAATCGGCTATGAGTCCCGCGAAGGCCCCGGCAGCAAAGGCCGCCGACAAAAAGTACAAGTTTCCGCATGACACCAGGAAGTATCAGAGCTTCATCGCCGGCAAGTGGTGTGATTCGAGTTCCGGCGAGGTTTCGGAGAATCGCAATCCCGCCAACGTGAGCGATCTGATCGGAACGTTCCCGCGCTCGACCAAAGAAGACGTGGATCGCGCGGTGAAATCCGCCAAGAAAGCATTTCAGTGGTGGCGGTTGGTTCCTCCTCCGCAACGTGCCAAGATGTTCTACCGGCTGGTGGACATCATGCAAAAGCGCAAGGAAGAGCATGCTTTTCAGATGACGCGCGAAATGGGCAAGCCCATTTTCGAGACGCGCGGCGACGTGCAGGAAGGCATTGACACGGCCATGTATGCCTGCGGCGAGGGCTACCGCTTATTCGGCAAGACCGTGCCCAGCGAACTGCCCAGCAAGTTCAACATGACGATCCGCTATCCCATCGGCGTGTGCGGCCTCGTGACTCCGTGGAATTTCCCGATGGCGATCCCGACGTGGAAGATTTTCCCGGCTCTGATGTGCGGCAACACGGTAGTAATAAAACCCGCCGAAATCACTCCGCTCTCGGTGTGGAATCTCATCAACGCGATTCTTGAAGCCGGTTTTCCTCCGGAAATCATCAACGTGGTGTTCGGTGCGGGCTCGAAGGTGGGCAATGCCATCGTTCAGCATCCCGACACGGCGGTGATTTCGTTCACGGGTTCCAACGCGGTGGGCCGCAAGATCGCCGAGATGGCCGCGCCCAAGCTGAAGCGGCTGGCGATGGAGCTCGGCGGCAAGAACTGTACGCTCATCTGCAACGACGCGAATCTTGATTTGGCCGTGGACGCCTGCATTTGGGGCGGCTTCGGCACCACCGGCCAGCGCTGCACCGCGTCCTCGCGCGTGATCGTGGAAGAAGGCGTGCATGACGAGTTCGTGGATTTGTTCATCAAGGCGGCCAAGAAGCTGAAAGTCGGCTACGGCAACGACGAAGGCATTACCATGGGCCCGGCGGTTTCCGAAGATCAGATGAAAACCGACCTCGAGTACATCGAAATCGGCAAGAAGGAAGGCGTGACCGTGGCTCTCGGCGGCAAGCGGCTTTCCGGCCCCGAGCATAAGGACGGTTGGTTCGTGCAGCCCACGATTTTCACCGGCTGCAAACCGAAAATGCGCACCTCTCAAGAAGAGATTTTCGGCCCGGTGGTGAGCGTCATCAAGGTGAAGAACTACGATGAAGCGATTGAAGTGGCCAACGACATCGAATTCGGCCTGTCGAGCGCGGTCTTTACGCAGGACGTGAACAAAGCCTATCGCGCCTTCCGCGATCTGGACACGGGCCTGACCTACATCAACGCGGCCACCATCGGCGCGGAAGCGCACATGCCGTTCGGCGGCATGAAGGGCACCGGCAACGGCCACCGCGAGGGCGGCTGGGGCGCGTACGAATTCTATTCGGAAGTCAAGGCCTGCTACGTGGATTGGTCCGGCACTTTGCAGCGCGCGCAGATTGACGATCCGAAGGCGCTCGCGAAGAAGCAGAAATAGCACTTTCCCCCCTTTGCCAAAAGGGGGGAATTGAAGGGGGGTTCTTGGATTCGGCGTAAGAGGCCACTTTCACCCGCCGCGGCGAATCTCCCGATTCGCCCGGCGGGTGGTCATGCCACGTTGACAAGAACATGTACACGGCTACCCGCAAGACATCGTCACAGAGGTAGAATCGCACTCATGGACGAAAGCAACAAATCAGATCCGATGGCGAGCGGTCTGCCTGCTGTAAAAACCACATTGGCAGAATATCGCAAGATCGTAAACTACCCTGCGTGGAACTTCTATTCGCAGGCCTTCATACGGACACGTTCATACGAGCAGGGTTTGGAAGGTGCGATGCGGCTGATCGAACTGACTCGCGAGTTCAGAGACCAGTTGTCCAACAGGGAATACAATTCCAACATGGCGAGTTTATGGTTCTTTGTTTTGAACATGTTGGATAGACTTGACCGATGGGAAGAATACTTGGCGATGTGGGATCGCCTTCGTGCGGACACTGCTTTCACGTGGAGTGGTTCGACGGCAACGCTCCGCAGAATTTGCGGATCGGAACTCGACCCGTGGGTCATTTGTGAAAACGATAAGCAAGTGCAGGTGCATTTCCTTTGGGGTACGCTTCGACGCAAAGGAATCATTGAAAAGAAGCTCTTGAAGTCTCGAGAAGGGGGTAAGATTCGAAACATGGTCCATCGGAAACGTGAAGAATTGTCCGAGGAAGAGATTCAAGAGAGATTTGATCGCGTCGTGCAGCAGTTTGAGTATGCGAAACGGCTTCATGATCTGGTAAGAGGCATTGCTACGAGTCGGTGATCGAGAGGTTGTTGGTTGCGCGCGTTGCACCGCGCTCACCTGCGGCATATGGCCGGAAAATATGGAGTGAATCATGCCTTCTTCGTCTCGGCAACGAAAGTCTGGAAATCGAGAAATCGACTTAATTGTAAATCCGGAATTCCTGATGCCAAAGGCTGATGTCAAGGCGGCAATATCCATACAGATAGACAAAGGCAAACAACTCCATGACTTGCCCATAAACACACAAGAGGAATTGACAGACGCTCATTCGAAGGAATCGAAGTGGACTGATTTCACAGCAGAACTACTGCGCAGAGCGTTTAACAACCGCGTTTATGCCGACGAGTTCGAAGGACGAGGCTTGCCTGCAGGGGCGTTCCTGTCGCTCGCCCCTACTCCATTCTCGAAATGCGTTCACGATTATCAGAAGGGAATTCAGCAGCATTTGTCTCGTTTGGAGTCAATTTATGAGCGACTCGATCTTATTCCCGAAACTTCAGGGTCGAGGCTGGGAGTACCAAGAGATCCGAGTTTGTCCCAGTCAGGGAAAGTGTTTGTAGTGTATGGTCGGGATGAAGGTCTCAAGAACGGAGTATGCAACTTCCTTAGAAAGCTCGAGCTTGACCCTATTGTTCTACGCGATCAGCCAAACAGTGGCAAAACGCTGATTGAGAAGTTCGAGGCGGAATCCGACGTGGGCTATGTCGTGGTTCTGCTCACAGGTGATGATGAGGGGAGGCTTGTTGCTGATGGTGAAGTAACAAAGCGGCGTGCTCGGCAAAACGTGATTTTCGAGCTTGGCTATTTCTTCGGAAAATATGGAAGGGACAAGGTCTGTGCGCTCTACAAAGGTGGCGTGGAATTCCCTTCGGACATCACGGGCTTAGTTTATGTCTTGCTCGATGAACGCGAGGCATGGCATAGAGACTTAGCCAGAGAGTTGAAGGCTGCTGATATTCCGTTTGATGCTGAGAAGTTGCTATCGTGATAGCACGGGCTTGCGATATTCACATTCGGCGATGATGACCACGTTGACACGCACCTTGCAGGCTTCGTCGGGCGGGCCGTCCACGAGCCCGCTCGATGAAGAGAAGATTCCGGCGGGGTCGGCGACCACCGCTCGGCGGAAAGATTCCGGTAGGGACGCAGTCCCTGCTCGGCGGACACAATTAGTGAGGCGGCCATGACGGAAGCCGAACGCATTGCGGATCAGTTGCACCGGGCCTTTGAAGGACCGGCCTGGCACGGGGATTCCGTTTTTGAACTCCTGCAAGGCGTGACTGCGAAACAAGCGGCCGCCAGACCGATTCCCGATGCTCACACCATCTGGGAACTCCTGCTGCACATGAGTGCTTGGGGGCGGGTGGTGGCGAACCGCATCGAAGGCAAGCGCGAAGACCTGCCCGAGGAAGGCGACTGGCCGCAGGTCACCGACACCAGCGAAGAGGCTTGGCGAAAAACGCAAGACAAACTGAAGAGCATGTGCCGGGCCATGCGCCACCTCGTCATTGACCTCGACGACACGCGGCTCTTCGATTTCGCCACCGGCTGCGATTTCGACATCTATGTCATGCTGCACGGCCTCATCCAGCATTGCCTCTATCATGCCGGACAGATTGCCCTGCTCAAGAAGCTGACGTCCTGACGGGTGCTGCGTTTTTTCGTCGCGCCGTTCGCGGCAACGCAAAATTTCTTGACACAGAATGACCGTGGAGTCGAACCATGCGCAGAATGGCATTGATGGTTCTCTTGGCCCTCGTCTTCACCGCTTGCGGCAAGACGGAGA
>JAPKYT010000120.1 GCA_026394155.1 bacterium
GACATCACCGAGCGCAAGAATGCCCAAGAAAAGTTAAAGAGAGCAGAAGAGAGATATAGAGCCATTTTCGAGAATGCTGTTATCGGTATCTACCAGAGTGCACCAGAAGGACGTCACTTAAGCGTCAATCCTGCACTTGCACGTATATATGGTTATGATTCTCCAGAAGAATTGATTGCCAGTATGACGGACATTGCAAAGCAACTTTACGTTGATCCCAACCGTCGTGTTGAACTGTTTAAGCATAGCGAAATACTAAATTTTGAATCACAAGTCTATCGCAAAGATGGAAGCATTATATGGATTCTGGAGAACACGACCGCTATTTGTGATTCAAAGGGCAATATACTCTATTTTGTTGGCACCGTTGAAGACGTCACCGAGCGTAAGCGGACTGAGGAAGTCCTGCTGGTCAGCAATGCCCATCTGTTGAATGCGATCCGCATCGCCAAGCTGGGATACTGGGAGTATGACTTTGTCAAGGACGTGTTCACCTTCAACGACGAATTCTACGCGCTCTTTCGGACCACGGTCGAACAAGTGGGCGGCTACACCATGGCGGCGGCCCGCTACGCCGAACTTTTCGTGCATCCCGAGGATATTGGGGTGGTCGCCGAGGAGGTCCGGAAAGCCGCTGAAAGCACGAATCCCAACTACAGCCGGCAGCTCGAACACCGGATCGTGTATGGCGACGGCAAGACCGGACATATCGCCGTACGCTTCCAGATCGTGAAGGACAGTGAGGGCCGAACCATCAGAAGCTACGGCATGAATCAGGACATCACCGAGGGCAAGCGAGCGGTGGACGCGCTCATCGAAAGCGAGGAGCAGCTCCGCCAGTCGCAAAAGATGGAAGCCATCGGCCGCATGGCGGGGGGCATCGCCCACGATTTCAACAATCTTCTCACCAGCATTCTCGGACACAACGAGATCATGCTTCGCGGGTTGCCCGCAGACCATCCGCTGCGCGACGACATCGAAGAAGTGGCCAAAGCCGCCGAGCGCGCCGCCGGACTCACCCGCCAGCTTCTGACCTTCAGCCGCAAGCAGGTTCTCCAGCCGCGAGTGCTCGATCTCAACGCCATCGTCGCCGACATGGAGAAGATGCTGCGCCGTCTGATCGGAGAGGATATCGAACTGCTCACGCGTTTGCAGCCCGATCTGGGCACGACCAAGGCGGATCCGAGCCAGATCGAGCAGGTGCTGATGAATCTGGTGATGAACGCCCGCGACGCCCTGCCCGCCGGCGGACGGCTGATGATCGAAACAGCCAACGTCGCGCCCGATGAAATCCACGACTGGCGGCGCAAGAAGGCCGCGCCCGAGCCCTACGTTGTGCTGGCCGTTTCCGATAACGGCACCGGCATGGACGCCGAAACGCGATCGCACATTTATGAACCGTTCTTCACCACCAAGGAGTGCAGCAAAGGCACGGGACTCGGCCTGTCCACGGTGTATGGCATTGTCAAGCAGAGCGGTGGACATATCTGGGTCTACAGCGAACCGGGACGCGGGTCCGTCTTCAGGATCTACCTGCCGCGTGCGGCCGGGGCGGCGGAAGAGCTGAAGCCGCCTGAACCGAACGCGCCGCAGAACGGCCAAGAAACAATCCTGCTGGTGGAGGACGAGGATAGTGTTCGCGACCTCGTGCGCCGCATTCTCGAGGGCAAGGGCTACAGGGTGCGGGCCACGGGACTTCCGGCGGAAGCGCTGCAATTAGCGGAACTTCACCACGGCGCAATAGACCTGTTGATTACCGACGTCATCATGCCACAGCTCAGCGGAGAGAAGCTGGCTCAGAAAGTGATCGCCCTGCACCCCGAGACGAAAGTGCTGTTCATTTCCGGCTACCCCCACCATTCCCTCGGCCGCTTCGGAGTCATCGAACCGGGCAAGACGTTTCTGGAAAAACCCTTCAGCGCGGAGGTTCTGGCGAGCCATGTGCGGCAGCTTCTCGACACGCTGGTGACCGCCTCGTAAGATACTCCCTTCTCCCGCCTCCGGCCACGCCCGCCACAGCGCTCAGACTTGCCCGGACAAGAGCTTAGCAGGCCGGCGCCGGGCCGGTTGACTTTTCGTTCGCCACCGCCTATCTTGTGACCGTCTGTGCAAGGCCCGATCCGGCCTGCCGGCGCTCTTAATCCCCCATCATTTTCAGGTCGAGAACCATGACTCCGAAGCGAATTCGCCCGCTGCGCGCGGCGGCTGCCGCGGCGCTCATGGCGGTTTTTCTGGCGGCGTGCTACACCAATCCGTTCACCCATCGCCGCGAGCTGATGCTCGTCACGCCGCAGGAAGAAGCCCAATTGGGGCTGAACACCTTCAACCAGATCAAGAACGAGACTCCCGTTTCCACCGATCCGGCGCAAAACGACTTGGTGCAGCGCGTGGGGCGGCGCATTTCGTCGGTGGTGGACTTGCCCTACGCGCAGTGGGAGTTCGTCATGTTCCGCGCCGACCAAACGGCCAACGCCTTCTGCCTTCCCGCGGGAAAGGTGGGAGTCTACACGGGGATTCTGCCCATCACGCAGAGCGAAGCGGGATTGGCGACGGTGATAGGGCACGAGGTGGCGCACGCGGCGGCGCGGCACGGCGGCGAGCGCATGAGCCACGCGCTCTTGGTCCAGCTGGGTGGAATCACGCTGTCCGCCGCACTTCAGAGCAAACCGCAACAGACGCAGGACCTCGCCCTGACCGCCTACGGCGTGGGCACGGCGCTGGGACATTCGCTGCCGCACAGCCGCAAACAGGAGCTTGAGGCCGACCAGATGGGGCTTATGTTCATGGCGCGCGCTGGCTACGATCCGCGCGAGGCGATTTCGTTCTGGCAGCGGTTTCAGCAATGGAGCAACGCGCACGGTGGTCAGCCTCCGGAGTTTCTGTCCACGCATCCGCTCGACAGCCGCCGCATCCGCGAATTGGAAAAGCACCTGCCCGAGGCGTTGGCCGCCTATCAGGGACGGAATCCGTAGCGCCTTCGCGCCCGGCGCACTTTTCGTCACCAGCAACTTTCTTCATGACCAGCCTTCCCTATTTCGGAGAACTCCTTGCGCTGATCACCGCCGTGGTCTGGGCCGTGGCGGTGATTCTGTTTAAGAAAAGCGGCGAGAGCGTTCATCCCATCGCTCTCAATCTCTTCAAGAACGTGCTGGCCGCGGCGCTGGTGGTGCCGACGCTCTATCTGGTGGGCGGAAGTCTGTGGCGGCCGGTGAGCGCGGGCGACTATCTCATTCTGCTGGTGAGCGGTGTCTTAGGAATCGGCTTCGCCGACACGTTCTTCTTCATGAGTCTGAACATCCTCGGCGCCGGACTCTCCGCCATCGTGGATTGCCTCTACAGCCCCTTTGTGATCGCCCTTTCCGTGATGTTTCTGAGCGAGAGCCTTTCGCTTCTGCAAGTGCTGGGCGTGCTCATGATTGTCTCGGCGGTGCTGGGCGTGACCAGCGGCAAATGGGTGGTGGACATTCCGCGCCATGACCTTCTGCGCGGCACGTTCTGGGCGGTGGCGGCGCTGCTCCTGATGGCCGCAGGTATTGTGATGGCCAAGCCGGTCTTAGAGCGCTCGCCTTTGGTGTGGGCCATGGAGTGGCGTCTGATCGGCGGCATTCTCGCGCTGCTGGTGATCATGGCACTGCGCCGTGACCGCCGCGCAATCATCTCGACGCTCATGGGCACGCGGCACTGGGGCTACGTGGTCAGCGGCTCGTGGTTCGGGGCCTATGCAGCCACGTTTCTCTGGTTGGGGGGAATGAAGTACACGCAGGCCTCCACCGCCTCCGCGCTCAATCAAACCAGCAACATCTTCATTTTCGTTCTTGCCGCGCTCTTGCTGCGCGAACCGATCACGCTGGCCCGCACCGTCGCTATCGTGCTGGGCGTGGCCGGAGCCTATTTGGTGACCTTCGGTTAGTGGTTTCCCCCCGCGTGCGGGGGGATGTCGCGCTGCTTTCCCCCCGTGGACGGGGGGAAAAAAGGGGGGTTCTTTCCGTACCGGTCTTCATCCTTCATCCTTTCGTCCTATGCCTTTCCTCGAAATCCTCATTCTTGCGTTAGCCTTATCCGCCGATGCCTTCTCCGTGGGCGCGGCCGTGGGACTGCGTCATCCCGGTGCGCGGCAGGTCTTCCGGATCTCGTTTCATTTCGGACTGTTTCAGAGTCTGATGTCGCTCGCCGGCGCGCTGGCGGGTTTGCTGTTTGTGCGCTACGTGGAGAGCTGCGATCACTGGATTGTTTTTGCGCTGCTCACGCTTATCGGCCTGCGCATGATCTATCTATCGGTCAAAGGCGAGCCTGCGCGCTTGGCCGATGTAGACCTCACGCGCGGGCTTTCGCTGATCGGTCTTTCGCTGGCGGTGAGCATAGATGCGCTCGGCGCGGGAGTCAGTCTGCCGGCCGCGGGCGCGCACATTCCCACAGCGGTCATTGTGATCGGAGTCGTTTCCGCTCTGGCGACGCTGTGCGCCATGCGTCTGGCGGACAAAATGCGCGCGTGGATAGGCCGCCGCTGTGAAATCGTGGCTGGCATCGTCCTCATTCTGCTCGGCGCGTGGACGCTCGTGGATCATCTGCGATTGCTCTGACGTTCTCCCTTCTTGTCCCACGGGGGGGAAACATTTTTTTGCCGAACGAACTGCTTTATTGCATAGGAAGATTGAAGATACATAAGAAATATTGCCTGAAAAAGCAGTAAACACTGTTGGGGCATGATGTTGTGTAATACAGACCAAATCATGTTTGACTGAACGCAATATACAACACAAAATGGCGGAAGTCAAGGGGGGAGGCTTGCCTATCATGCTGTTAATTAGGAAACGTGAAAGGCGGATGAGGTGTCGCGGGCGAGGGCCACGTGAGGGATGAGGGCGGAGGGATGAAGAGAAGGATGAAGGATGAACAAGGAAAGTCAAAATACCAAAAAGCCCCAACGCCCAAAATGATCGCCGAGCCGGGTTAAGGTCTTCCGCAACCCGGCCGGAATCTAACGAGCGCCGTAGCGGCACATGGCACTGTGCCTCTTTTCCGCCGAGGCAGGCATCTTGCCTGCCCGGAATCTTGTCTTTTCGGGGTTCACAAGAGCGAGGCTGTAATCATGTCCGAACCCGAATCTCCCGCACAATGCAGCTATGAAGGCTGCCCCCGGCCTGTGCACGGCGACACGGACAAGTGCATCTTCCACGCCCCCGCCGACAAGAAAGACCCACAGGAGTTCCGCAACGCCCTCGCCTGCCAGATCAGAGAGTGGCGCAATGAAAAGGTCACTGCATGGGACTTCCGCGGCTGCGTGTTCGTGGATGTGGAGAGGATCGTTTGCCCGCGACGGTCTTGGGAAAAACACAACATGTTCCGCCGGGCTGTTTTCCCGGCTTTTGTGAGCTTCTCCGGAGCGAAGTTCGAGAGTGAAGCTTGTTTCAGTTCTTCAAAGTTCACGGGGTTCGCGGGTTTCGAATATGCGCAGTTCACGGGATATGCGTTTTTTGAGTCCGCGCAGTTCATGGAAATGGCGGTCTTCCGGTCTGTACAGTTCATGGACCTTGCACGTTTCCGGTCCGCACGTTTCAGAGGGGACGTGTATTGGGGGTCTGCGCAGTTCAAGGGCAACGTGGATTTTGAGTTCGCACGGTTCAAGACGGGCGCCAACTTTGCGTCCGTACAGTTTACCGGGGACGCCGATTTCCACTTCGTGCAGTTCAGGAGGCGCACGGTTTTCCAGAACGTCAAGTTCTTCCGACAATCAGTGTTTGTTGGCGCATCGTTCCAAGGCAAACTTGACTTAACTCATGCTTCTTTTGCACATCACGGCGATTTCAAAGAAGGCAGCATCCTCGGCCATGTTCGTTTGCTTTGGCCGGGTGAGGGCAAGACGCGCATCCAACCCGCAAAGGGCGAAGAGGACAAGAGCCTGACGGCTTCGGCAGAGATTCAGCGCGGCAAGCTGCTTCTGAAGAACCTGCAATTCAGTCCGACAGGTGTCCTCGATCTACGCCGCAATTCTCTGGCTCCTGATTGCGAGTTAGCAATTGAAGACTGCGACATGACCCGCGTCCTCCTCGAAGGCACGGACTGCACGAAGATACGCTTCTACAACTGCACATGGCCGGTCGCACTGGGTCGTCAGATGGTGGGAGACGAATGGCGTGGGCGGCCCTATCTGAAACGCAGTTTCTTAAGGCGCGCACGGCTTGTGCTCCGCATCTGCCGCGGAAAGAGACTGGGGCTCTTGCGCAAGCTTGCGAAACCGCACGCGGACTGGAGTCTTGTCGCCCTGACCTATCAGCAGCTTGCCCGACGCTTCCACGAGGACTTCAATCATTCCGTGGCCAATGATTTTGACCGCGGCGTGTTCGAGATGAAGCGGCTGACCAATCGCCGTTTTCTGTCGCGATGGCTCGGTCTGGCGGCTTGGTATCGCTACCTCTCCAACTACGGCGGCAGCGTCCTTCGACCGGTATTCGCTCTCGTGGCGAGCCTTGGCTTGTTTGCCTTGGGATACGCCGGAACCACGCGCCCGAACATCCACGAAAATTGTGCTTGGACCGGCTGGGATTATCTTGGTCTGAGTCTTCAGGTTAGCTACCTCAACCGCGCCGGTCTGGAGTTCGCGCGGGGAAACAGCATCGGAGTGAATGTGCTCATGGCACTGCAAGTGGTCTTCACGGCTACTCTGGTGGCGCTGTTCGTCTTCGCCATCCGCAGGCGGTTCCGGCACGGATGACAAGACGAGGGATGAGGGCGGAGGGATGAGGGATGAATCGGAAAACTTGAAACCTGAAACTTGAGACTTGAAACACTTCGCCGAGGCACGCGTCCCCGCGTGCCCGGAATCGGGTGCAGGTAGCGCCGCACAGCCGTGCGCTTGGAGTTTGCGTGACCCGTTAACCAATCTTCTTGCCATTGCCGGTCGGGAGACCGACAACGGCGAGATGGTTTTATAATAAACAATAAGTTAAACCTTGACTTCTCGCCCTTGTTTTCCTTCTAAGAATTTCGTAATCTTCCACTTGATTGAACCGGAGTCGCGCGGTCAAGAGTTCAAGAGAGGCATCCGCCAAGCACCTCCCCGTCTGACATGCCCCAGGACCCCGCATATCTCGGCCAAGCCGAGCCCGCCGTCATCGAAAGCCTCTACGAGCAATACCTGACGAATCCCGATACGCTCGACGAAGGCTGGCGACGCTTTTTTGAAGGCTTCGAGTTCGCGCGCCGCACCTACGGCGACAACACGCGACAGATTCCGGAGATGTTCGCCAAGGAATCGGCCGTGCTGAACCTCATCGGCGCGTATCGCCTGCGCGGCCATCTCTTCACCAAGACCAATCCCGTCCGCACCCGCCGCAAGTACGATGATCCGCTCACACTAAGAAACTTCGGCCTGAGTGAGAGCGATCTGAGTACCATTTTTCAAGCCGGAACCGCCGTCGGTCTTGGTCCCGCGCCGCTGGGTGAGATTGTCAAACTGCTCGACGAAACCTATTGCCATTCGGTAGCCGTCGAGTTCAAATATGTGCGCGATCCCAAGGTCGTGAACTGGCTGCAGACGCGCATGGAAGCGGTACGCAACCGGCCCACTTTCAGCTTCGAGGAACGGCTGCACATCCTGCGCAAGCTCACGCAGGCCGTCGTTTTCGAAAAGTTCATGCACAGCCGCTTCGTAGGCCAAAAACGGTTTTCGCTGGAAGGCGTGGAGGCGCTCATTCCCGCGCTGGATGCCATCGTGGAAAAGGGCGCCGATCTGGGGATCGAGGAATTCGTCATCGGCATGGCGCACCGCGGGCGGCTGAATATCCTCGCCAACATTCTGGACAAGCGCTTCGATCAGATTTTCGCCGAGTTCGAGGGGAAAAGCGTTTCGGATTCCGATCTGGCGGGCGACGTGAAATATCATCTCGGGCACTCTTGCGACAAGGCCACCACCTCCGGCAAGCGCGTCCGGCTGAGCGTTGCGCCGAATCCCTCACACCTCGAAGCGGTGGGGCCGGTGGTGGAGGGGCTGGTGCGGGCGCGCCTTGACCACGTTTATTACGGCGATCTGAACCGTATCGCGGCCATTCTCATTCACGGCGACGCCTCGATTGCGGCACAAGGTGTGGTTTACGAACTCTTGCAGATGTCGCTTTTGGACGGCTACCGCACGGGCGGAACGATTCACGTCGTCTTGAACAATCAGGTGGGCTTCACCACCAATTATCTCGACGGCCGCTCGAGCACGTATTGCACCGACGTGGCCAAAGTCACGCTCTCGCCGGTGTTCCACGTGAACGGCGACGACGTGGAAGCGGTGGTCTATGTCATCGCTTTGGCGCTGGAATTCCGCGAGACTTTCAAACGCGACGTCTTCATTGACATTCTGGGCTATCGAAAATGGGGGCACAACGAGGGCGACGAACCGCGCTTCACGCAGCCGATTCTCTACAAGATCATCGCGACGCATCCCGATCCGCTGGAGATCTACTCGCGCAAGCTGGTGGACGAAGGCGCGATGGACATCGAGCGCATTAAGAAAGAGGAAGAGGATTTCCGCCGCCATCTCGAGGAGAAATTCGAACTTTCGAAGCGCGCGCCGCTTTCGACGGATGATTCGTTCTTGCGCGAGACCTGGGCGCCTTTTCGCCGCACGAGCGGCGACGAGCCTTTGGAATCGCCTGAGACCGGCATGGACGCAGCGACGCTGAAGGACATCGGGCTCAAGACAACGCACCTGCCGACCGGGCCGAAGTTCTTCACTAAGATTCTGCGCATCTTCGACGACCGCCGCAAGATGATTGAAGAGGGTGCGCGGCTGGACTGGGCGATGGGCGAGCTTTTAGCCTATGCCACGCTGCTCAGCGAAGGCGTTCCCGTGCGCTTGACCGGACAGGACTCGGAACGCGGTACATTTTCGCACCGCCACGCGGTGGTGACGATTGAAGATTCCGAGGAAGAATACGTGCCGCTGGCGCACGTTCGCGAAGGACAGGCGCGTTTTGCCATCTATAACTCGCCACTTTCCGAATACGGTGTGTTGGGTTTTGAATATGGCTACGCCCTCGGCGCGCCGCAAGGCCTCACGATTTGGGAAGCGCAATACGGGGACTTCGCCAACGGCGCGCAAGTCGTGATTGACCAGTTCTTGAGCAGCGCCGAGAGCAAATGGCAGCAGATGAACGGACTGGTGCTGCTTCTGCCACACGGTCTTGACGGACAAGGCCCTGAACATTCCTCGGCCAGGATCGAGCGTTTCCTGAGTCTCTGCGCCGATGGAAATCTGCAAGTCGTTAACGCCACTACGCCCGCCAATTTCTTCCACGTCTTGCGGCGGCAAGTGAAGCTCTCCTATCGCAAGCCGTTGGTGGTTTTCACGCCCAAGAGTCTGCTCCGGCATTCCGCTTGCGTGAGTGCGCTGACGGATTTCGCCTCGGGAACACGTTTTCGCGAAACGCTCGACGATCCCGCCGCCGATCCGAAGGCGGTGGAACGGCTGATCTTCTGCTCAGGCAAGGTCTACTACGATCTCTTAGAGAAGAAACAGAAGGATGCGCGACGCGACACAGCCATCGCGCGCATCGAACAGCTCTATCCTTTGCCCGAGCGGCAGATTCGTGCCGTGCTCGACAAGTACACTTCGGCGAAGTCGCGGCTGTGGCTGCAGGAAGAGCCGGAGAACATGGGGCCGTGGCCGTTTCTGCGCGCGCCAGAAGCCATGGCCGGATTTCAGGCAGTCACCCGCGCACCGTCGGCCTCACCGGCCACCGGATTTCCCGCACGGCATCAGCAAGAGCAACAGGCGCTCGTTGAACGCGCCTTCTCGTAACTGGTATTGGCACATCGTGCAATAGGACAACGAATGCTCACGGAAGTTCTCATTCCCAGCCCGGGCGAATCGGTGACCGAAGTCACGCTCGCCGCATGGCTCAAAGCCGATGGTGACTACGTTCGCAAGGACGAGGAGCTTTTCGAAATCGAATCGGACAAGGCCACGCTGTCGGTTTCCGCGCATGTTGCCGGCAAGCTCTCCATCCAGGTGAAGGAAGGCGAAACGGTACGCGTGGGCGCGGTGGCCTGCACCATTGACACCGAAGCGGAACCGCCGGCCAGCGTGTACGCACCCATGGAAACGCGCGCCGAGCCGGAAGCTGCACCGAAGGAACAGGCGCCCGCTGAAAGCATCGCTTCACCTGCTGCGCGGAAGCTCATGGAGGAGCGGGGCATCACCACCGAGCAAGTCGCCGGAACGGGCAAGGGCGGCCGCATCACCAAGGCGGACGTGCAGACGTTCACGCCCGTGGCGGAAGTTTCAAAGCCCATCGAGACCGTGATTCCGCGCCCCGGTGCGCGCACCACGCGGCGGCACAAGCTGTCCTCGCTGCGCATCAAACTCGCGGAGCGGCTGGTCGCGGTGAAAAACCAGACGGCCATGCTCACCACCTTCAACGAAGTTGACATGAGCGCCATCGTCGCCGCGCGCACGAAGTACAAGGAGTTGTTCAAGGAGACGCATTCCGCTTCGCTGGGCCTGATGTCGTTCTTCGTGAAGGCTACGGTGGAAGCGTTGCAGGAATACCCGGCCGTCAACGCCATGATCGAGGGCGACGAACTCGTCTATCATGATTACGTGGACATGGGCATCGCCGTCAGCGCGCCCAAGGGATTGGTGGTGCCGGTGATTCGCAATGCGGAGTCGTTGGCTTTCGATCAAATCGAGTCGGAGATTGACCGGCTCGCTTCACGCGCCCGCAACAATCAACTCACGCTCGACGAAATGAGCGGCGGCACCTTCACCATTTCCAACGGCGGTGTCTTCGGTTCGCTTCTTTCCACGCCGATTCTGAATCCGCCGCAGAGCGGCATTCTCGGCCTGCACAACATCGTCCAGCGGCCGGTGGCGGTCGAGGGCCGCGTGGAAATCCGGCCCATGATGTATCTGGCCTTTTCCTACGATCACCGCATCATTGACGGCCGCGAGTCCGTGAGTTTTCTGGTGCGCATCAAGCAGCTTCTCGAAGACCCCATTCGCGTGCTGCTGCGGGTGTAGCGACAAATGGCGGGGCGAATCTGGAGATTCGCCGCCGCGCGAAGAAGAGGTGACATGAAATACGACGTCACGGTCATCGGCAGCGGGCCCGGAGGTTACGTGGCCGCCATCCGCTCGGCGCAGCTCGGCATGAAGGTCGCGCTGGTCGAACGCTATTCGAACCTCGGGGGCACGTGCCTGAACGTGGGCTGCATTCCGTCGAAAGCTTTGCTCGATTCTTCGGAGTTCTATCACGCGGCGAAAAAACATTTTCCCACGCACGGCATTCGCGTGACGGGCCTCGACGTGGACTGGCCGCAGATGCAACGGCGCAAGGAGAAAGTCATCGCCGACACGGTGGCCGGAATTCGCTTCCTGATGAACAAGCACGAGATCACGGTCTATGAAGGCCACGCGTCATTTGTGGATGCGAACACCATCGCGGTCGCGCGCAATTCAGGCGGGGACGAGCGCATCGAAACGCGCCACACCATCATCGCCACCGGCTCGAAAGCCGCCGATTTGCCCTTTGTGCCGATAGACAAACGGCGCATCATCTCATCCACCGAGGCGCTTTCGCTTGCGGAGATTCCCGGCGAAATGGTCATCATCGGCGGCGGTGCGATCGGCCTTGAATTGGGTTCCATCTACGCGCGGCTGGGCACGAAGGTGAGCGTGGTGGAGTTCATGGACTCCATCATTCCCAACCTGGACCGCACCCTGGGCAAGGAACTCCAGAAATCCTTGCAGCGGCTGGGCATGACGTTTTATCTAAGTCACAAGGTGCAGAGCGCGAGTGCGGAGAATGATCGGGTGACGGTCACCGCCGAGAATCCTTCTGGCGAGCGTGTTCAATTCGCGGGCGACTACTGCCTCATGTCTGTTGGCCGCAAACCCTATACGGAGAACCTGCGGCTCGAGCGGGCGGGAGTGCTCACCGATCATCGCGGGTTCATTCAGGTGAATCAACATCTCGAAACGCAAAGCCCGGGGATCTATGCGGTAGGCGACGTCATCGGCGGCGCGATGCTGGCCCACAAGGCGGAGGAAGAAGGCATTTTCGTGGCCGAGCGGCTGGCCGGTCAGAAACCGCACATCAACTATCGCGCCATTCCGTGGGTGGTGTACACCTGGCCGGAGGTGGCCGGTGTGGGATTCACCGAGGAAGAACTGAAGCGAAGCGGCCAAAGCTACAAGGTCGGATCGTTCTCCTACAAGCCGCTGGGCCGGGCGCGCGCGGCTAATGAAAATGAAGGTCTGGTGAAGGTTCTGGCCGATCAAGTCACCGATGAAATCCTCGGCGTGCACATGTTCGGCGCGCGCGCGGCCGACATGATCGCCGAGGCGGTGGTTGCTCTCGAGTACCGCGCCAGCGCCGAGGACATCGCCCGCATGTCGCACGCGCATCCGACCTTCACGGAGGCGTTTCGCGAAGCCTGTCTGGCCGCCACCGCCAATCGCGCCATTCATGCGTGATTATTTTCCCATTTCCCCCCGCTTGCGGGGGGACAAAAGGGACTATCTTGAAATAGTGGAGGAGTTCGGAACTGTCATTCTAAAGGCCGCTCTTCCGGTCTTGCGGCCTGAAGAATCTCTCTTCGCGCCTTCTTTCCCCGAGAGATTCTTCACCCCCGGCGAAGACTTGGGGGTTCAGAATGACAATCCCGTGTTTACCACGCACTAATTCAGGATAGGCCCCAAAGGGGGGTGGCTTGCATTGCAAAGGGCTCAGGATTTCCTGAGCCCTTTGCGTTGCCCTCTGCGGGTCGCAACTGTCGTAGAGACGGGGATGTCCACGCCGTTCCGTTCGTCACCCGTGTCAGTTATTGTATAAACCTTCCTGGGGACGGGAATAGATGGCCGTTGCCGAACGGCAACGTCTCTCTACCGGCTTCTGTTCTCTACTCGCAAGTGGAGCGTTTCTAAACTGTTTCCGCACAATGGCCGATAATCCGCATAGCGGGATTGGATGCCCGCCGCGCACGAACTCCGTTCACGGTGGGCGTGACCGCGCCGGAGCGTGCGAAATTCATGTGCAGAACAATCTGCATTGGGCAGTCATAAGCAAGAGGAGAACGATGAAGGCATCTTACACGCGGCTGGCGGCTGTACTTCTGATGGCGCTCGCGTCCGTGGCGCTGGCGGCGGACAACGACAACCATCAAGTGACCGTCACCGTGAACGACATCAACGAACTGGCCGTCACCGGCGGCGACATCACGCTGATCATCAGCTCGGCTACGGCCGGACAAAACCCCAATCAGGCCACCGACAACACCTGCGGTCTGGAATGGACGGTGAACACCACCAACAAAAAGATCACCGTCGCCACCAATCAGTCCTCTTTCGCCCACACCTTGAAGGTGCAGGCGGCCAGCGTGTCGGGCGGAACTGCGGCCGCTGAAGTCACGATTTCCGACACCGCACAGGATCTGGTGACGGGTGTGGCCACCACGCTGGGAACTTGCACGCTGAACTACCGTGCCACGGCCACGGCCGCGCAGGGCACGCAGTCTGTGGCGCATACCATCACCTTCACGATAACGGCTGCCAGCTAACGCAGCCTGTCCGCCCTGTGCAGGGGCTCACGGTGAAGAGAATACTTCCCACGCTGGCGGCGACGGCGGCCATTTTCTTGAGTTCGCTTGGACAGGCCGCCGACGTTGCGATTCTCAATGGCGACGTCAGCCTGACCATCACGACGGCCGCCGCCGGTCAGCAGCCTCCGGCCGTGACGGACGAGACCGGGCAGTTGGAGTGGACCACGCTGGTCACCGATGCGGTGAAGAAGATCATCGCCCAGACCAATCTGGCCGGCCCGAGTTATACGCTGTCGGTTCGGGCCGTCAACATCTCCGCGGGGGACGGAACCGGAGCGGGCGCGGTCGTGTTGAGCACGACTCCCGCCGATCTGGTAGTGGACATTCCTTCGGGAATCCAGCCCTTGGATCCCGGCACCTGCACGCTCCGTTACGCGGCCTCAGCCACCGTTACCGGCGGCGCCGGCACCGACAATCATTCGGTGACGTTCACCATTACGGACCAGTAGAATCCGGGGAGACGTTGTGATTGCCAGACGGACATTCATTTTGCTGGCGCTGTTCGCGTTGACGCTACCGGCCGGAGCCGGCATTTCGGTGGGCACGCTCACTCTCGAAAGCGAAGCGCAACGGGGGCAGACCTACCGCGGGACCTTCACCGTAGCCAACACCGACACGGTGCCCCGAATCGCTGTGGTTTATCAGACCGACTACCTGTTCAACAGCGACGGCAGCAATCGGTTCGATGAGCCCGGACAGGCGAAGCGCTCAAATGCCTCGTGGATCACGTTCAGTCCGCATCGGATTGAAGTGCCGCCGGGGCAAAGCGCGACCGTCAGCTATGAGGTCTGTGTGCCGGATGAAGCGGCGCTGATCGGCACGTATTGGAGCATGCTGATGGTGGAGGAGGTCGCGGATCCGGGCCTTCCGGCGCGGCTCCAGCGCAACCAGACGGAAGTGCGGCAGACGGTCCGGTATGGTGTTCAGTGCATTACTCACATCGGCGGCACCGGCCGCGCCCAGCTCGCCTTCACCGGCACCCGGCTCGTGTCCGAAGAAGGCGAGAGCCGCGAATTGCAGGTGGACGTGGAGAACACCGGCGAGCGCTGGCTGTCGCCGGCGGCCTGGATGGAACTCTACGACGGTGACGGTCATCAGGTGGGACGGTTCGAAAGCGAAAAGAAGAGGATTTTTCCCGGAACATCGGTTCGCTTCCGCATCAGTCTGGGCGACACGCCCTCCGGAAAGTACAAGGCGTTGGTGGTGCTGGACAACGGAGATCAGAATGTCTTCGGTGCAAAGTACGATCTGGAATATTAGACCTTGCGAGACTTCTGTCTATCCCTTGCTGCGCTGGCCATCCTGTCGGCGGCCGCAACGGCTTTAGCCGCAGGTGGTGTTCTCCTCGATCCCGGCGCGGAGAGTGCGGTGCGCGTGGAAGCACCGCATCTGCTCACGCGCGCGGTCGCGGTCACCAACGCCGGCGCCGACCGGCGCGAGTTCCGCGAAGACGTTCGCTTGCCGCAGGGCTGGCGGAACGTCACCGCGGACTCCGTCTTTTTTCTCGCGCCCCAAGAGCGCGAGGTGCGCCTGCTCTGCATCGCCATACCCGCCGCCGCCGCTCCCGGAGCTTATTCGCTGAACTATGCCGTGCGCGACCGCCGTGACGGGATCGCCGTTGCCGACACGGTCATTCGGGTCGAGGTGCTGCCCGTCCTGAAGATTGACCTCGCCATACGTGACGCTCCGCGCCGCGTGCTGGCCGGCGAGGAGTTCGCCGTCCGCTTCGAAATCTCGAGCCGCGGCAATATCCCTTGCACGGTGAGCGTGCACGTGCAAACCTCGGCGGGACTGCCGGTGCGCATCAGCGAAGATCGGGTCACGCTCGAGCCCGGCCAGAGCCGAATCTTGACCGCTTATGCGAAGAGCGAGCGGAATCTCCGCCAAGCCCAGCCGCAATGGCTGACGGTGCGAGCCGAAGCGGTGGAAGGAGAGGTGCGCAGCGCCGCCCAGACCACCATGGCGGTAAATGCGCTGCCGCAGCCCAACCGCGGCGACGATCTCTACCACCGCGTGCCGTCGCATGCCGCGTTGCGCTACATGGGAGCGGAGGACGAAAACGGATTGCAGCTTGAACTGGGGGGCAGCGGCACGCTCGATGCGCACGGCGATCATCGCGTCGAATATCTGATTCGCGGACCGCGCGACCTCGAACGCCACCTCTACGGCCTGCGCGATGAGTACTACCTGAGCCTTCAGAACCGTTATGGTGAGCTACGGGCCGGAGATCTCTTGTTCAGCCTCTCCCGCCTCACCGAGCAGAATCGTTTGGGCCGCGGCGCCAAAGCCGCCTATCACTCTGGACTCTTCACCGTCGGCGCCTATTCCTTCGCCAGCCGCGCCAAGTACCCCGACTTGTCGGAGACGGCGGCGTTCTTCAGCGTCACGCCGCGCGCGCCGGTGCAGTTCAAGCTCAACTTCCTCGACAAGAGCACGGCCCAAGCTCATCGCCGCCTGCTGACGCTTTCGGGCGGCACAGGTGTACTCCGTCACACCAATATCGAAGCCGAAATCGGAGCCGGACAGAGCCTGAAGAACGCGGACGCGACCGCCACCGCCGTGTGGGGTCGCGTCCAGCGCGATCTTCCGCTGGGCGCGCGGCTGTCCGCCGAGAAGGCCCTGGCCGCGCCCGGCTTTCCCGGCTACTATGGCGATCAGGATTATAACGCGGTCGCGCTCTACCTTCCACTCGGTGCAAAGGCGCGCTGGCAGACCTCCTACCGTCGAACCGCCCAGAATCTCGATGGTGACACCGCTTTCTCAACCGCTTTGCGCGAGCACGAACTGCTCTCGACCGTGTCGTATGCGTTTCCTTTCCGCACGCAACTGAACCTGGACCTCACCGACCTGAACCGGCGCGACGCGCTGCAGCCTGCCGACTTCGACTACGGCGAGCGGTTCGCCACGCTGCGCGTGCGGCAGCCGATTCGCCGCTTGACGCTGAGCGGACTTCTGCGGCAGGGTGTCTGGCGCGACCGCCGGGCCGGCGACTCGGGGCCGGCGGAGCGCTACGGCGCAAGCATCACCGTCTCGCCCGATTCACGTCAGAACTACACGGCCTCCTTCCAGACCGGGCACACGGGGCCGGAAGCGGTGCAGAATCGCATCTTCGGGCTGTCCGTCAGTTGCCGCGTGATCCCCGGACTGCTGCTGGCGGCGAACTGGCAGAAATCCAACTACCGCGGCTACCTGGTCTATGAGAACGATCAACTGGCGCTCGATGTTCGCTACACGCTTTTCCGCCGCCACACGCTCTCCTTCAAGTACCGCCGACTGGAATACGAGCAGGATTACCTGTCGCGGGGTACTTCGTGGATGGTCAGTTATGAGCTGCCGGTGGGAATGCCGGTCGGCCGTCAGGACAAGTTCGGCAGCGTCAAGGGACGGGTTTGCGACGCGGAAGACGGCCAACACGCGGGTCTTTCCGGCGTGGTGCTGACGCTGGACGGCCGCGCGGCGCTGACCGACCGCAAGGGCAACTACATCTTCCCGTCGGTGGAACCGGGAGTGCACTACCTGCAAGTGGAAAAGTCGAGCATCGGGCTGGATCGTGTCACCATGCAACGCGCGCCGGTGGAAATGCGCGTGCGCGGCGGATACAGCGAGGTGCTGAATTTGGCCGTGGTGCGGGGCGCGGTGCTCTCCGGCGAAGTGGCCCTCTTCGGTTCGGGTTCCGGCAGTGCGCGCGGCATCTTCGTCGAGAGCGACAGCGCCGCGTCCGGCTCCGACAGTCTCGCGTATCTTTACAGCCTGCCCGGTGTGGAAGTGGAACTGCGCGGCGACCAAGAGCTGCGCCGCGTGCTCACCGACCGCAACGGCCGCTTCACATTTGACGAACTCGTGCCCGGCCGCTGGGTGTTGATGGTATCCCCGTTCAGTCTTCCCGCCTTCCATGATCCGGAATCCGAGACTTATGAGATCATGGTCGAGCCAGCTTCGCACACGGATCTTGCGTTGCGGGTGGTGCCGCGCAAGCGCTCCGTCATCATCGTGGACGAAGGCAAGGTTCCGGTCATCTCCACCCGCAAATTCTCCCGGTGATGTCTCGTCGTTCTCCCGGTGGTGACTCTCCAGAGTCACCCCTTTAGCCGGACGGGGGCCTCTGGAGAGACCCCACCGGGAACCCTATTCTCTCCGACGCTCTTGAATCGTGATTCACTATGTCTCCATCCTCTCCGGTCTCTCGATTCCAATTCCCACTGATGTTAACACATTGGGCGTGTTGGACATAGCCCGCGCTCCCCACGTGAACCCCGTCTGAAACAAACATCGCGGAACTTCGTCATATTTGGGTACAGGCTCTCACCGGTCAAGACGAGGACACGATGAAACGAATCTGCTGGCTCCCCTTTGCGGCTGCGCTCGCCGTTCTGACAACAGGTGCGGCGTTGGCCGTGACGCTTCCCGAAATCAAGTACGAGAAATACGAGCTCCCCAACGGGCTGGACGTGATTCTCTACGAGGATCACACGATGCCCACGGTCACCGTAAATGTCTGGTATCACGTGGGCTCGAAAAACGAGAAGCCGGGACGCACGGGTTTCGCGCATCTCTTCGAGCACATGATGTTCGAGGGCTCCGAGCATCACCCCGACGATTTCTCGAACGATGCCATCGGCGGAGAGGATAACGGCTCCACCGCCGAGGACCGCACCAACTACTACTCGGTGGTTCCCAGCAATTACCTCGAGCGCCTGCTGTGGATGGAGTCGGATCGCATGGGTTTTCTGCTGCCGGCCATGACGCAGGAAGACCTTGACATTCAGCGCGACGTGGTGAAGAATGAGCGGCGTCAGCGGGTGGACAACACGCCCTATGCCAAGTCCGACGAACTCATCCTGCCGGCGATCTTTCCGCCCGGGCATCCCTACTCGCATTCCATTATCGGCAGCATGGAGGACTTGTCGGCGGCCAGTCTGGAAGACGTGAAGGACTTCTTCCGCACCTACTACGCTCCCAACAACGCCTCGCTGTGCATCGCCGGCGACTTCAATCCGGCGCAGGTCAAGGTGTGGGTGGAGAAATACTTCGGCACGATTCCGCCGGGAGCGCCCATTGACCGCATCGAAACGTGGGTGCCGCGGCTCGACGGAGTCACGCGTCTCTCGGCCGAAGACCGCATCAGCCTTCCGCGGCTCTACTGCGTGTGGCCCATGCCGCCGCAGTACTCGCCCGGCGACGCGGAACTGGATCTCTTGAGCGACGTTCTCACTTTCGGCAAAACCTCGCGCCTCTACAAGGCTCTGGTCTACGAGCAGCAGATTGCGCAGGACGTGTCGGCCTACGTGGATTCGCGCGAGATCGGCGGCCTGCTGGCGATTGAGATCACGGCCCGCGACGGCCACACGTTGGACGAAGTCGAGCGGGCCATGGATGCGGTTCTCAAGGACGTTCTGGAAAAGGGTATCCGGCCGGACGAACTGGCGGCCGTTCAAACCGCGACCGAAGCGGGCTTCGTGCGTTCGCTGCAGCGGATCGGAGGATTCTACAGCATCTCCGACCGGCTGAACATGTACAACACCTATCTGGGCGAGCCCAACCGCTTTCAGTGGGACGTGGATCGCTATACCAAGGCCACCGTCGCCGATGTCCACCGCGCCGCACGGCAGTATCTCGATTTGAACCGCCGCGTCATCCTGCATCTAATTCCGCAGGGTGATCTGACTCCTGCTGTCGTGGACGTGGATCGCACCGGCGAGCCGGCGTCCGCGGCGGAGCCGGCCTTTGCGCCGCCGGTCATTCAGCGTGCCACGCTGTCGAACGGCGTGCCGCTCTTTCTGGTCGAGAAGCACGCGCTGCCTCTGGTGCAAATCAACATGATCTTCCGCGGAGGCTATGCGGCTGATCCCGCGGACCGCGCGGGTCTGGCCACGCTGACGGCGGACATGCTGGACGAAGGCACCGCTTCGCGCGACGCGCTGCAGATCAGCGAAGAGGTGAAGAATCTGGGCGCGCAACTGAACCTGAGCGCCTCTTGGGATGGCACCTACGCCGGCATCAACGTGCTCAAGTCCAAGCTCGACGCGGGACTCGCGCTGCTGACCGAGGTGCTGACCAAACCCGTCTTTCCGGCGGAGGAACTCGAGCGGCGGCGGCAGAACACATTGGGCGCGATTCAGCAGCAACTGCGTCAGCCGTTCGCGCTGGCTCTGAAAACTTACGGGCGGCTGCTCTATGGGGAAAGCCATCCCTACGGCCAGCCCTACAGCGGCACCGGCACCGAAGCCTCGGTTAAATCCATCTCGCGCGACGACGTCGTCAACTTCTACCGGCATTTCTACGGTCTGAACAACGCCGCCTTCATCGTGGTCGGTGACATCACGCTCGACGAGTCCAAGGCGAAACTCGAGCGGGCCTTTGCCGCGTGGAAACCGGGCAAGGTCGAAGTTCCCGATATTCCCGTTCCCACGCCGCCGGCCGCGACGCGCATCTACCTCGTGGACAAGCCGGGAGCGCCGCAGAGCACGGTGGTGATCGGCCACTTGGGCATGAAGCGATCCGACCCGGATTTCACCGGCTGCGAGGTCTTGAACAATGCGCTGGGCGGCGGCAGCATCTCGCGGCTCTATCTCAATCTGCGCGAACAGCATGGCTACACCTACGGCGTGTTCTCCAATTTTTCCAGCCGCCGCGGCATTGCGCCATTCAGCGCCTATACGCAAGTGCAAACCGACGTCACCGACAAGGCCATTCTCGAATGCCTGAAGGAGCTGCGCGACATCCGCGGGCCGCGGCCGCTCACGGTTTCCGAGCTCGCGGCCAGCAAGGACAATCTCATCAAGGGATTTCCGCAGAACTTCGAGACTTTCGGCGAACTGGCCGGCCAGCTCAACACGATTTTCCTACAGGACCTGCCGCTCACGGAGTGGTCCACGTACGTGAGCCGTGTGAGCGGTGTCACTCCCGAAGAGGCCGCACGTTTGGCCGGCGCGCACATCAACCCCGATGCGCTGCTCATCGTGGTCGTCGGCGACCGGCAAAAGATTGAAGCTCCGCTGCGCGCGTTGAATCTGGGCGAGATCACCGTGGTCCGACCTGACGAGCTCTGAGACCGGCATCTCCAAGCCACCCCGAACGCAACGCGGGCGATCCTTTTGGATCGCCCGCGTTCTTATGGTCCCAGAGGGTTTCCACTGTTTTATTTGCACGCAGGTGGCGATCTGAACAAATGCTCAGTAGCGATGCGGGTTGCAAGTTAGCCGCGTTTTAGGTACATTCTCGCGTAAAGTCACAGAGAAGAGAGACTTGCATCGCTGTCAAGTCGCCGCGCTCGCCAAACCCGGCGCAAGGGAAGACAAGACCCATGCCGACAACCCGCGATCTTCTGAATGAGCTTGAGGCGCGCCGCAATCGTGTGCTGGAAATGGGCGGCCCCGCCAGAGTGGAAAAACAACACCAGAGCGGCAAGCTCACCGCTCGCGAGCGCATCGCACTCCTGTTTGACCCGGGCACATTCCAGGAGCTCGGGCTCTTCGCCGCCCCGCCCGATGATCCGGACGGAACGAAGTTCCCGTCCGACGGAGTGGTGGTCGGATGCGGTGCCGTCAACGGCCGCCTGACTTTCGTGGCCGCGCAGGATTTCACGGTCGGCGGCGGAGCCGTCGGTGCCATGCACGCCCAGAAGATCTGTGACGTGATGGAACAGGCGCTTCGCTGCGGCGCGCCGTTCATTCAGATCAATGACTCCGGCGGTGCGCGCATTCAGGAAGGCGTGGACGCGTTGCACGGCTACGGCCATATTTTCCGCATCAACACTCTGCTCTCCGGCGTCGTGCCCCAGATCTCCATCATCGCCGGTCCGTGCGCCGGCGGAGCCGCCTACTCGCCCGCGCTCACGGACTTCGTCATCATGGTGGCCAAAGAAGCGAAGATGTTCATCACCGGTCCCGAAGTGGTGAAAGCCGCCACCGGGCAGGAGATCACGGCCGAGGAACTCGGCGGGGCCACGGTGGCCACCGACTTTTCGGGCGTCGCGCATTTCATGGCGCAAAACGACGAGGATGCCATTCGCATCAGCAAGCGGTTGCTTTCCTTTCTGCCGCAGAGCAACAGCGCGGATCCGCCGCGCAGCGCCGAGACCGAAGCGCTCGAATTTGCGCCCGATCCGTTTCTCGACGAGGTGATTCCCGACAATCCCCGCGCGCCCTACAATGTGCTCGACGTCATCGTACGGCTGGTGGACGGCGGCGACTTCTTGGAAGTGCAGGCGCGGTACGCGCGGAACATCGTAGTCGGCTTCGGCCGCATCGGAGGCCGCAGCGTCGGCATCATCGCCAATCAACCCAGTGTTCTCGCGGGAGCTCTCGACATCAATTCATCCGACAAAGCCTCCCGCTTCATCCTCTTTTGCGACGCCATGAACATCCCGCTGGTCACGCTGGTGGACGTGCCCGGTTTCCTGCCGGGCATCGAGCAGGAACACGGCGGCATTATTCGTCACGGCGCCAAAATGCTCTATGCCTACGGCGCGGCCACCGTACCCAAGATGACCATCATCCTGCGCAAAGCCTACGGCGGCGCCTTTCTGGCGATGTGCGGCAAAGCGATGGGAGCGGACCGCGTGTTTGCCTGGCCCACCGCCGAGATCGCCGTGATGGGCGCGGAGGGCGCCGTCCGCATTCTCTACAAAAAGGAACTGGACGAGGCCGCGGATGCTGACGCGCTGCGGACCGAGAAACGTGAGGAATATCGCCGTCAGCATGCGTCACCGTATGTGGCCGCCGGCCACGGACAGGTGGATGCGGTCATCATGCCGCGCGACACACGGGAATACCTGCTCTTTGCGCTGGAAGCCCTGCACACCAAGCGCGAACTGCGTCCGGCAAGAAAACACGGCACCATGCCGCTGTAAGATCCTCCGGTTCATTCGCTCCTTCGACTTCCATAGAAAAGGGCTCAGGAAATCCTGAGCCCTTTCTCACTGTCCCTCCGCTTCAGCGGGGGGATTAAGGGGGGTAACGACGCACAGTATTTGTCTGATCACACTGGCCATGTTCTCCCTCACCTCGCGGTTGGTGAAACGGATGATCTTGAATCCTGCCGATTCAAGGCAACGCGTTCGCTCACTATCATGCGCGATCTGCTCTGGGTCGGCGTGTGTGTCGCCGTCAATCTCAACGACCAACCCGCATTCCGGAGCAAGGAAATCCACGATGAATGGTCCAATCGGATGTTGTCTGCGGAAGACAACACCCGTTTGGCCGTTCCGAAGTGTCCGCCAAAGAATCCGTTCGGCGTTCGTCGGTGTTCGCCGCATAGCCCGAGCTCGTTGCCAGTTCTGGCGTGGCACCTTCTCCCAACGCGGCATGTTATCTCGCCTCCTACCCCCCTTTGATCCCCCCGCTGAAGCGGGGGGAGACTTGTTCGGGTCCTTCCTCCACTTCAGTGGGGGAAGTTAGAAGGGGGTCAAAGGGCGGCTCTCGCGAGCCGCCCCTGTTTGTCAACCTATCTCTTATTCCAGCACGAAGATCTTGCGCTTCGCGCACATGTCCTTGAGGATTTTCGGCCACACCGTGACGGAAACTTCGCCAAGGTGCGCCTTCTTGAGGATGGACATGGCGGTGCGCGCCTGACCGATGCCGCCGCCTATGGACAGCGGAATCTGGTCGGCCATGATCGCCTTGTGATAAGGCAGTCCGAGGAAGTTGAGCTGATTGGTCCGCTGCAACTGATCTTTCAACGTCTCCTTGGTCACGCGGATTCCCATCGAGGTCAGCTCGTGGCGGCGCTTGGTGATGTAGTTCCACACCAGAATGTCGCCGTTCAGGCCGTGCATTTGCTTGCCGTTCTTGACGACCGAGGGCGTAACCCAGTCGTCGTAGTCCGCGGCGCGCATCTCGTGCGGATAGCCGTCCTGCAGCGTCCAGCCAATGCCGATGATGAACACGGCCGGATACTTCTCCGACACCACCTTCGTCTCGCGCTGCTTGCGCGGAAGGTCGGGGTACATGTCCAAGATCTCCTCGGCATGCAGGAACACCAGCTCCTTCGGCAGGTTCGGCCATTTTGAGTTCTTCAGCTTGGGAAACTCGCTCTGGATGTAGTCCTCGGAATCGGTGAGGACTTTCCAAATCTTGGTGACGGTCATCTTCAGGAAGTCCAGATTGCGGTCTTCCGCCTTGATGACCCGTTCCCAGTCCCATTGATCCACGTAGGCGCTGTGGTCGTGATCGAGGAAATAGTCCTTGCGCACCGCGCGCATGTCGGTCATGATGCCTTGTCCGTAGCGGCAAAGGAACTGCTTGAGCGCGACGCGTTTCCACTTGGTCGCGGCCTGCACGATCTGCGCGTCAATGGGATTCTTGTTGTAGTCGTTGTTGATGTGGAAGTCAATGGGCGTGCGTGAGCCGTCGCGGTCGAGGTAGTCATTTACGCCGCTGGTGGTGTCCACGATCAGCGGGCACTCGATCCGAAAGAGATTCAGCTCCTTGCAGAGGTTGTCCTCGATGTAGCGTTTCAGCTTGGCCAGTGCAATCTGAGTGTCCTGTGCGTCGAGGAGCGATTCATAGTCGGTCGGCAGAATCTTCTCCACTTCTTCATAGGTGCCGATGCCCGGTCCCGCCAGATCTGCTTTCTTGTCCGCCATGTGAAAATCTCCAGAAAGTTAGCGGTTGAGAGGCTGCCTGCGAGGCAGGTCAGTCTATTGAATGAAAGAATGTTTTCCGAATGACTGCCGCGGAAGCCCCGCGCCATATCGTCCAAGTCAAGAATCCGAAAGGGAATGTCCGAGCGTGCGGCTGGAGACTCGGCGAGGATTCTAAGGGGCTGAAACCGAAGAAATTAAAGAAAACTATCAAGCACACTAATTTGCGAAGAAATCCTCAAAAAAGCAACTCAACAGCAGCGTCACGCAGGAGGCACACGATGATCCCCAGCCGGCCAAAGCTGAACCCGCGGCAGCGTCCGGAAGAACGCCACCCACCAAAGCGGCCCCGTAGAATCGGGGCCGCTTCAGTTCAAGCCTTGTGAAACTTGGCTTAACGAACTGCGGTCACGAGGTAGAACCGCCGGGCACGAGAAGCTGTCTCGCCCACAAGTGTGCAGGTGGAATCGGATACCTCGGTGACGGGAGGCGCGCTGAAATCCTGCACGGTGTCGGATGCGTACACGCGATAGGATGTCGCCCTCGGGACCGAACTCCAGTAAAGGATGACGTCCTGCCCGGAGACCATGATGACCAGATCGGTGACCGCATCCGGCGCAAGGCCATTCCAGTTTACGCTGTCGGTGTTGGACAAGCCCGATTCGCTCGATCCGTACTGTGCCGACACCGCGTAGCGATACCAGCCGAAGGGCAGGCCGTCCAAATCATCCGCGTAGGAGAGCGAATGCAACAGCGAATCAATCTTTGCGCCGTTGCGATAGAGATTGTAGCCGCCGAGAACGGAGAGAAAGACACCGCTGGAGGGGGATTGCCACGAAATCTGAGCATCGCTGCCCGCTAACTGCGCTTCGAGATTGCGCGGCGGGTTGTTGCCGATGACCAGAGCCACGCGCACGTCATCCACGTACCAGCCGCCTCTGACCGTGGCGCTGTCGCTGCCGAAGCGGAAGCGGAAACGCACCGGCCCGCTGTAGGAGGCAAGGTCGCAAACCACTTCGCGCCAACTAAGGGAGCCGCTGAAACACGGAGCGAGAGGGGGCAGCGGCCCGTTGTAGGGACGGGTGCTGCTGGCCTTGGCTCGCACCCATTTGTTGTAGCCGTTGGTGGTGGGCGTGAGCGTCGTCCATGCCCCGCCGTTCAGCGAGATATAAAGGATGCCTCCGTCGTAGGCCGAATCCGCATACGTGCCCGATGTCTCGGCGTCCATCTTGTGCCAGAAGCGCAGTTCGGTGTGGCCCGAAAGAGAGATGGATGGCGTGATCAGCACCGCATCGGTGTGAATCGTATAGGTGCCGGTGCCTTCGTCGCCGCACCACCAGGCATGCGTCGGCGAGTGCAAGTTGCGTGTGCTGATGTGCCATTCATCGAGCCAGCCGGTGCCGTTGGACTGATGGGTCCATGCCCCCGCACCGTTTTCCACGGCGTCAGAGAAACCGCCGATGCTCATCTCGATGATGAAGTGGTCCGTGCGCCCGCCGCTCATGGTCAATTCGAGATAGAAGAATGTGCGTTCCATTGCCGGAGCCGTGGGCGACACGGTGAGGCCGAAGGCCGACAAGCTGCCCGACCCGCCGGCATTCAGCGCCGCTAATGTCCCCGTAGGCTGGGTGACGGTGATGTGTTCGCAGTCGGTGCTCAACGTGCCCGCCAGCGCGCTGGCGCCGGCTGAGCCGCCGTTCTGAAGAGTCAGCGTCAGGCTTACCGTCTCGCCCGCGTCCATCACGCCGTTGTTGTTGCCGGAAGCATCGTTGACGGCGGTCGAACTCACCTGAATGGCGGGAGCATGGGCGGTGATGTCGAGCGTGTCCGCAAACTCGTTGTCCTCGTCATCCGTGGCGGTGACGCTCACGGGAATTACACGGCCGTCGGGAACGTCGGGAGACAGCGCCGCCGCAAAGCCGTCGGTTTTGGTGACCTGTCCGCCCGCGGGAATGAGGCCGTAGAGTTCGCTCGCATCGGTGATGGTCAGGTACGGATCGGCGGCGGCGATCTCCACCGTCACGCCGTTGGCGTTCTCCGTGCCGATGTTCTGTTCCGTGAGCGTGAAGGTCAAGGCCTCGCCGAAATCGCACAAGCCATCGCCGTCACCGCCAGCAACGTCGCTGATCTGCACGGCCGAGGTCACAAGGTATGGCCCCGAACTGGCGATGACCTGAATGGAATCTATCACGGGAATTCTCGCCTGCCGTGTGATCACGAGGTAAGCCGTGCCCGGAGAGGTCAGTGCGCCGAAATTCAAGGTGAGCGAGCCGCTCTCACCCACCAGTCCCGCCGCTAACAGTTGACCGCCCATGCTGAAGCCGACATAGGAGTAGGCGTCCGCCGTGACCGTCAAAGAAGTCTGCCCAAGAAACAGAGGATCGGGATAGTTGACCGTGTTGGCGGTGGGCACACCCAGATAAGTGCTGACCGACGGATCACCCATCAACTGATAGATTTCCCAGTAGTAGTTGGTGAGGCTGCTGGCGGCCTGCGTCACGGCCAGATTTCCGGCCATGATGAAGCCGTATTGGGTGGTGTACCAGGTGGGGAAGGTCTCGCCGTGATCGTGAAACATGCCGTCGTAGGCGCCGCGATGCGTGGCGTCGTAAGGCGGATTCACTTGCACCGATTTCGAGCCCACGCCCCACCAGTAATCTTCATCCCAATAAGTGCTGTTCGAGCCGCCGATGTAGCCGATAGCCCCTTTGTTGGCAGCGCGCAGCCAGGCCTCGCCGAAACAAGTCGTCACTTGAAAACTGTTGGTCAGACAGCAATTGCCCACCACCGTGCCGTATTTGTGGGCGTTGGTGAGATTGGCCACGTCGGTCACGGTGAAGGTGGGATCAGCCCAGCTCGTTTCGCTGCCGTGAGCGGTGTAGTTCATGTAGCCGCGGCCGTCGCTGGCGTTGGCGATGACCTGAGCGTCCGAACTGCCGGATGCGGGATACAAGTAAGTGTTCGACGTGATCCCGTGAGCCACATTGAAATAGTAATCGGTGCCGTAATTGATCTGGCCGTTGCCGTAGGTGGGCGCGTAGGTCGCGTCCGCGCCGGCGATCATCACCACCCGACTCAAGTAGCTCGGATCGGGCATTTGATAACGCTCGTATTCGAGCGTCTTGTCAATTTGCGGCTGCAGCTCACTCGTGCTGTTGGCCGAGAAACGGCCGAAGTAGATTTCCGGCAGGTAGTCGCCGCCCGCCAGCCGCACGTAGTTCAAGTCCGTAAAGTGAGTGTCGGTGCCGCCGCTCCACGTCGGTATCTGCGCGGTGTCGCCCACGAACAGCACAAAGCTGGGCGCAGGGTCTTGCGGGGTTCCCGCGTTGTACAGCGTCTGAAGATAGTTCTTGATCGTGGTCGCCGTCGAGCCCACACCCGCATCGCCCTTGTACGCGACGATGACGTTGAACCCTTTCTGCTTCTTCCACGCGATGAACGGCTGGAGCTGGGCGGTGAACATGGGGTTGGCGACAATCACATATTTGATGGGATAGCGCACGAGATCATCGTCCAGCGTGGAAGCCCGCCGGTAGTTGAGCACGAACTGGCTGTAGAGCGACTCGAAATAGGGAGACCACGTCCGCTCGCGCAGATGGCGCGTGGCGGCTGCGTCGCCGCCGGTAAAGCGCACCTCCACTTGAATATGGTTGCAGACGGCCACAAGCTGCCGCGACGGATCATAGCGCACCGGCTCGACGTCCACCGCAAACAGCCGCAGGCCGCGCAAGATGCCGAGTTCCTGCACCGAGACCAGCGGTCGCTCATCGAATCCGGAGCGTGAGTAGGCCTGTGCGTTGTAGGCAAAGGGCACGTCTTGGGGACGCTCACTCTTGGAAAGGGAAGGCTGCGCGGGCATCACGGGAAAGCGAACACCCGCATCGGCCAGCGAAATCTCGCGGCGGTCAAAGCTCACCGCCTCGGCCGTGACCTCCGCGCCCAGCGGCACGGCCACGATCTGCCGGTTCAGGGGCAGTGCCGGCTCGCCTAACCGTAGCGTGTGCGTGAATCCCGGAATGGCGATCCGGCTGAATGTGCCTTGCCGCGTGGCCACGTCAAAGCTCTCGAATCCCGCGTAGGCACAGGTGAAACTCAAACCGTCGTCGGCGCTGCGCGTGAGACTCGCCGGATTCTCGACGGTGGCGGGACGCGGCCCGCCGCTCATCGAAACCCACACTGCCGCCGCATCAGCCGCCGCCCATGAGGCATCCATGACCAGCGCCGTCAATGCCAAACCAATCCACAGTTTCCTCATCGAAATCACCTCCGCAACTGTACATCACGAGGCCGCGCCGCGCTCTTGTCGAGCGCGCGCAGCAAGAGGAAATCAAGAAATACATTTTACGAACAAATAGTTCGTTATGCAAGCTGCCCGACACTCAAACGCAACGAGGCTATTATGGATATGCTTGTCCAGTATGCCCTTTAGGCAGCGCCCTGAAGGAGGAAGGCTATCCGTCATAGTGCTGATGACCTTCGCCCTGCCGTCATCATGCCTCATCAGCATGCGCGAGACTGCATGAAGTAGGCAAGTGCCCGCGCGCATCAGCAGCATCCCTGACCCACCATTGTTTTCCGGCAAAAAGAGGAGAGTGCGAAAACCTGTGGCGAAGCGGCGATTTCGGTGCTATATTTGAAGATCGGAGAGAGCGGCACACACGAGGTAAGGATATGCGCGCTTTGAATCGGATTGTTTGGGGATTATTCCCCTTCGTGCTTTTGGCTCTGGCCGTTTCGGTGGCCCTTGGGGCGGGCCAGCAGCGCAACATGCTGGATTCGCGACTGGCCGAGGTCAAGCTGACTTCCAAGCTCGATTTGCGGGTGATCGAGGAAGTCGGCGGCATCGTGGACAATGTCACGGGAGACGTCGCGCGCGTCTATTTGCTTCCCGGCGACGCGGATCAATTGCGCGCCCGCGGCTTTTCGGTGCTGTGGATTCGCGATACGGCCCAAGAATACGGCCGGGAACTCTGGGAGCGCACCCGCCACACCCGCGATCCGCTGGATGCCTATCATACGAATGAGGAGATCGCCACGCTGTTTACGGGCTGGCAGGCCGCCTATCCGGACTACTTCCACTACGAAGCCATCGGCATCTCAGCGGGAGGGCGCACTGTCTGGGCCTGCAAAGTGTCGGACAACGTGAGCGCGGACGAGCCCGAAATCGAGGTGAAATACATCGCCAACATGCACGGCGATGAGGTGGTAGGCAAGGAGAACTGCCTGCGCTTCATTGAAGAGCTGCTGACGCAGCGCGACACCGTGCCCGCTTATCAGGAACTCATGAGCGATTTCGAGATGTGGTTCATTCCGTGCATGAATCCCGACGGCATGGCGTCCGCTTCGCGCTACAACGGGGACGGCGTGGATCTCAACCGCGATTTCCCCGACCGCTGCGACGACTCGGTGAACACCACTGTCGGCCGGGAACCGGAAACCGCCGCTGTGATGAACTGGTCGGCCACTCACGATTTCGTGCTCTCGGTCAACTTCCACGGCGGTGCACTGGTGACGAATTATCCTTGGGACAACGACAACATCGTCCCCGACGGAAGTTACGCCGCCAGTCCCGAGGACAGCCTGTTCATCTGGATCTCCCGCCGCTATTGCGAGGCCAATCCCCGCATGCGCGTCAACACCGAGTTTCTTTACCCGGACACCGGCATCACCAACGGGAGCGACTGGTATCAAATCACCGGAGGCATGCAGGACTGGAATTATGTCTGGATGGGCGACCGCGAACTGACCATCGAGCTCGACGACACCAAATGGCCGAACCAGAGCCTGCTTGAAGGGCTGTGGCAGGAAAACCGGCTGGCCATGCGCTATTATTTTCTCGAAGCGAAATACGGCGTGCGGGGCGTGGTCACAGACTCCGTCACCGGCCTGCCGCTGCGGGCGAACGTGCGGCTCTTCTCCATTCCCTACCTCACCTTCTCCAGCGCGTTGCACGGCGAGTATTACCGCGTGCTGCGGCCCGGCACCTACACCCTCACGTTCTCCGCTCCGGGCTACGCGTCCAAAACCTTCACCAATGTGACCGTGCCGCCAGGCTCGTACACGGTGCTGAACGTGCCGCTCGTCGAGGTTGGGCTCCCCGACATCTCGGTGAATCCCGACTCGGTTCACGCCGACATCGGGTCTTGCAGCCACGGTGACATCCCCTTTGCCGTTATCAACTCGGGCACCGCCGCTCTGGGCTGGTCATCCGGGCAGGAACCGTACTCGCAGCAAACCCACTATGGCAACGCGGTGGGCGGCGGCTGGCGGTGGATAGACAGCGATCAGCCCAACGGTCCGGTTTACCAATGGAAGGACATCAGCACCATCGGCACTCCGGTGACTTTCGCCGTCAACGATGAGACTCTGGGTCCCTTCGACATCGGCTTCACCTTCCCCTATTACGGCCAGAACTTCACCAGCTATCGCATCTGCAGCAACGGCTGGATCTCGTTTACGTCCACTTCGACCTCCTTTAGCAACCGCGATCTGCCCTCCGCCACTGTACCGGAAAATCTGTTGGCTGTTTGGTGGGACGATTTGAGTCCGGAGCGAACCGGCACGCAGGTTCACCGTTGGACCAACAACGTGGACAGTCTCGTGGTCTCGTTTGTGGACGTACAGAGCTTTTCCCTCCTCGGACTGTACGACTTCGAAATCATTGTGCTGGCCTCCGGCCGCTTTGTGTTTGAGTACGGCGACATGGGCTCGAACCGGCTGGATCAGTCCACCATCGGCTTCCAAAACGGCAACGGCACCAAGGGTGAGGCGATGATTTACAATCAGCTCTACATCCACAACGAGATGGCCATTGCCTTCTGTCCCAATCCGCTGGTGGAGCTGATTCCCGCATCCGGAATCGTGCCGGCCCACAGCACGCAGAACGTGGTCGCCCGCGTCCATTCGTGTTGCCTGCCGTTTACGGCCCAGGGACAGTTTCCAATCGCCTCCAATGACCCGGACACGGATACGCTGTGGGTGCCGGCTTCCATGGAGATCCCGACGTTGCCGCCCGCTCCGGTGAATGATCTGGTCGCCTATAAAGATGGCGACGGCCTGCATCTCTGGTGGTCGCCCACGAATCTGGCCAACGGATACCTCGTCTATCGCCTGACCAGCGCGCAACAAGAATACACTTTTGGCGAGCTGCTCACGCCGACCCCCGTCACCGAAACCACCTTCCTCGACACCACGGCCCTCGGCCTGAGCGCGCGCTATTTCTTCTATCAGGTGATTGCCGTGCGGTAAGCCCGGATCTTCGCCGAGGCGGATCTCCAGATCCGCCCGGAATCATGCCGACAACGAGAACCCCGCCTTCATGGAAGGCGGGGTTCTTCGCATCCGGCGGCATCTCCGCTGTGCCGCCATAAGTGTTCTGTCTATTCGCTGGCCGGGACGACCTGATAGAAACAGCCCGTTGCTGCCGTATCTATTCGCACCACCGTGGCCGTGGTGTCGCCGGTCGAGAACAGCAGCGAATAGGGCCCGTCGAGCGTCGTCGAGCACAGCACGCGGTACAGAGGCGCGCCGGTATTCGTCCAGTTCAGCCGCACGTAGCCGTCTTCCTCCTGCACAACCACGGTGGGCTGTGGTGGAATGGCCTGCACGTCGCCGAAGGTGATGGTCGGTTCAGGATAGTGATACTTGCGGACCAGCAACCAATCTACAGCCATTTGGGAACCACGTGGGGCGGCGACACCGTATCTCGCAGATCCCTCTCCAGAAGCAAGCATAATGCGCTTTGCTTCAGCCTTGTAGAGAACCGTATAGGCTTTTGGTCTGAGCGAACTTGCAGAACCATCAGCCCACCAACGAAGGGTATCCCCAGAATAGGCAAGATGATGGATGCGCCATGTATTCTCTAAGGAATCCGGTATGATTTCAGAGGCCAATTTTTTGCTTGCCGAATCAGGTTTCAAATAGAAAAGATTCCCATAGTATGCAGAGTTAGTATACCGTATGCCATAGCCGGAATTCATACCCATCTCTGCACTTGCCGAATAATATCCCGTAAGTGAGGCGGGTTGGCCTGATCCGGCAGAGATAACTGCGGCGGGAGAGAGAGTATCCCACTTCAGTTTCATCCGGTATTCGATCACGAAATTATTTGTAAATCCCGTATCGGAAATCAGGGCAATCGAGGGTGAACCGCTATCGACACGGAAAGGTTCGGCAGCGAGCAGGAGTTGCCCGTTTCTGGCCTCGTGAAAACCAAAATTACTATTTCGCCTGAAACCCCTCCATCCACTCGGCACTGCATTCGGATTCGTAAACATGGTACGGTAACGAACTCCCGTTCCGGGCATATTTCTGGCCGGAATCCAAGCCATCCACGAAGAGTCCCGCAATATGTCCTGACTGATGATTGCCCCCGCAAGCATTGAGTCGTTAGAAAAATAACGCACAGAAGAGAGACTTTGCAGATCATCACTCAATCGGAATCGCCCATGCAGCCAACTGCTACTGGGGCCGTGCATACAATGTGCATCAACATATAATGAATCACTAACGTTAAATAACTGATTCGGTACGGCGGCTCGATAGAAACTTGTGGGCAGGGCTGTGCTGCATGGATAACAATGTACCGTATCATAAACTCCAAGCGGATGATCTGCTCCGAAGAGAGCGAGCATACCACCACCACAATCCACATATCCCGGAAAGTACCCTTTTACTTCCACGGCAAGATAAATGTTATGCTCCCTGTCTGGATAAGCAACCTCAGAAGTATCCCACACAATCGCGGCAGGAGAGCTTGGAGAGATAAGCCAAGTGAACTTGGTGGAACTATCATCAACAACCTTACCCGCAAATGTCCATGAGAGTCCATTATCAGCAGAATAACACAAGCCAATACGATCACATTTTGGATTTCGGCTACAAGGTGGAACATAATCCCCCTTATATTCGTAGTACGTCCAAAGCGTATCGTGATAGATAATCGTATAGGCATCTTCACCATGTGCAGAATCACATGAGGCTTTTCCTCCTAACGTATCTAATCTCCCCCGCCGTGTGAAGGTGAATCCATCAGAACTGGTTTCAAGATACATCCATGAGGAG
>JAPKYT010000128.1 GCA_026394155.1 bacterium
TAGACTCGGTTAAATTATTGTCACAAATATCAAATAATGAAAAATAGTCAGTATTATTTATTTGTGGATATAAAGAAACAATATACATTAGATACGCGCGGTCAGAAGTTCATCAGCGTATACGTTGCGTGGCGCAGAACCCGGCTCGGCGGACTGGATCGCCACAAGTTGAGCCTTTACCCCACTTTCCAACCCCAAAAACATTGAGACAGTAGTGTTAGAATAAGGGGGGAGAAAAGGGGGGTCTCTTCGCTATCTTACTCGCGGCGGCAGGCGTCTTTAGTCCTCGCCTGCCCCGTTCGTATCAGAGCCGGTAGTTCAACCCTGCGGCCCAGCGAGTGCGGCCCTTTCCCGAAGCGGGAAACTCGCAGGCGGTTTCCACCCGCCAGCCGCCGCGGAGAACTCCGACGGCCAGACCCGCCGCAAAATGCGTACGTTCAGCGTGCGCGTACCCGCCGCGCAGAGCCACATATTTCCCCACCGGGAGTTCCGCGCCCCAATGAGAGGATTCATAGTGGAAATCGAAGCGCCGGTCCGTTTCAAGGGCGCGCCATTCATAGCTGACGGCAATTCCCTGCTGCGAGGCGAAAGCTGCGCCCGCGCGCAACCGGCGGGCAACAAACTGCGCGCCGCCGAAACAGCGTTCCACGGCGGCTCCGGCCTCAATCGTGCTCACCGTCAGGCGCGCGCTCACATCGGCCACCGTTTCCCAGCGCGACTTCTCCGAATCCACCTTGGTGGCTACATAGGGAAAGCGTGTCACGAGTCCCAGTCCGAGAAAGCGGGCCAGCTCGTAGCTCAGCGCCGCGTAGGGGACGTAGAACTTGCGGTCGTCATCGGAGATCAGGCCCTGCGACCACACGCCCATCGCTACCGGACTTCCCTTTTCGGTGGATGGATTGGCCAAGGCAAAACAGAAATGATCGGGTCCGGACGGCGAGCTCTTGGCGAAGAAGAAGTCGGTGCCGAGCTTCTTGAGGGAGCGCAAGCCCGCCGGATTCACAATGCCCGACATGGGATCATCGGCCAGACCCACGTACGCGCCGCCCATGCCCATCACGCGCGGACTTTCGGGCAGGATAAGCGAGCCTGCGGGCTGGGCTGAACACACCAACGGCAGCAGTACGGCGAGGAGAATAGGAAACTTCATGCGCCACAAGTAAGCAGATGCGCCCTGCAAAAGCAAGCACACGGATTGCGCTGCTGGCGGCTGCGTCGAAAACGGCTCTGATGCGCCCTCGCTCAAAGTGGCCGATCTGCGGGGGGTGAGGGTGCAGGCTGGGCAAGATGCCTCTCGGCGTGAAACCATTACTTAGTTATTAACAATCTGTTAGCGAAGGTTGTAGAGGAACGCGGGTCTTGACAAGTCCGGGCCAAACCTGTATATTAGTCGTGCTTTGAACTAATGCTGGGTCGGCAGAAGGGGCTGCCACGACGGTCCCCGGCTCATTGTTTGTCTGTTCTTTGACAAAGGAGATTGTGCGTGACTGACGGAACCTGTGTAAGGTTGTGTCAGGGTCCTTGAATTTTTGGATCTTTTGCAAATTCTCTACAACGGAGAGTTTGATCCTGGCTCAGGACGAACGCTGGCGGCGTGCTTAACACATGCAAGTCGAACGGACCTGATGTAGCAATATGTCAGGTTAGTGGCGAACGGGTGAGTAACACGTGACTAATCTGCCCCGGACTGGGGAATAACGGAGGGAAACTTCCGCTAATACCGCATATTGAGCGCGGGTCACATGACTCGCGCTTGAAAGCTTCGGCGGTCCGGGATGAGGTCGCGCCCCATTAGTTTGTTGGCGGGGTAACGGCCCACCAAGGCGACGATGGGTAGCTGGTCTGAGAGGACGATCAGCCACACTGGGACTGAGATACGGCCCAGACTCCTATGGGAGGCAGCAGTGAGGAATATTGCGCAATGGGCGAAAGCCTGACGCAGCAACGCCGCGTGAGGGATGAAGGTGCTTTGCATTGTAAACCTCTGTAGGGAGGGACGAACAGCCCGGTCAGCCGGGCCTTGACGGTACCTCCAAAGTAAGCACCGGCTAACTCCGTGCCAGCAGCCGCGGTAATACGGAGGGTGCAAGCGTTGTCCGGATTTACTGGGTGTAAAGGGCGTGTAGGCGGGGGAATGTGTCGGAAGTGAAATCGCGCGGCTTAACCGTGTCAATGGCTTCCGAAACTATTCCTCTTGAATGCGGGAGAGGCAGATGGAATTCCTGGTGTAGCGGTGGAATGCGTAGATATCAGGAAGAACACCGGTGGCGAAGGCGGTCTGCTGGCCCGTGATTGACGCTGAGGCGCGAAAGTGTGGGGAGCAAACAGGATTAGATACCCTGGTAGTCCACACCGTAAACGATGGTCACTAGTTGTCGGGGGATTCGACCCCTTCGGTAACGACGCTAACGCATTAAGTGACCCACCTGGGGAGTACGCTCGCAAGGGTGAAACTCAAAGGAATTGACGGGGGCCCGCACAAGCGGTGGAGCATGTGGTTTAATTCGATGCAACGCGAAGAACCTTACCTGGGCTCGAAGCGTGGTGTAAACCCATGAAAGTGGGGTATCCCTTCGGGGAGCGCCACGTAGGTGCTGCATGGCTGTCGTCAGCTCGTGTCGTGAGATGTTAGGTTAAGTCCTGCAACGAGCGCAACCCTTGTCCTTAGTTGCCATCGGGTCATGCCGGGAACTCTAAGGAGACTGCCGCCGTTAAGGCGGAGGAAGGTGGGGATGACGTCAAGTCCTCATGGCCCTTACGTCCAGGGCTACACACGTGCTACAATGGCCGGTACAGAGCGTCGCAAGACCGCAAGGTGGAGCAAATCGCAGAAAACCGGTCTCAGTTCAGATTGCACTCTGCAACTCGAGTGCATGAAGTCGGAATCGCTAGTAAACGCGGATCAGCAGGTCGCGTTGAATACGTTCCCGGGCCTTGTACACACCGCCCGTCACACCATGGGAGCCGGAAGGACCCAAAGGGCCCGAGCCAACCGCAAGGAGGCAAGGTCTCAAGGTCAGGCCGGTGACTGGGGTGAAGTCGTAACAAGGTAGCCGTATCGGAAGGTGCGGCTGGATCACCTCCTTTCTAAGGAGCAATCTGATTCCCGTTCGCCGAGTCGGGTCTGTGACCCGCCCGGAATCGGGAAGACAGATAAGGTCGAAACCCTGAAAAACATCTTGCATAGCTTCCTCAGCACGCACGTCTCCTGAGTTTTCATATCGTCCTTGACCGAGCAGATCACGGACGGTTCTGTCTCCGCCGAGCGGGGTCGCCGACCCCGCCGGAACCGGGAGCGGAACGCGGACCGTTGGGGCCTGTAGCTCAGTTGGTTAGAGCGCACGGCTGATAACCGTGAGGTCACAAGTTCAAATCTTGTCAGGCCCACGAGAGTCATGGCCGGCGTTTTCGTCTCTTCGTCACGTCCGCTGCGAGGCCTGTCATCTTGGTGGCGCAGGAGGCGCACATGAATCATCGGTTTCTCTCGGCGGTTTTCAGGGGTTGTCCGGCGCGGTGGGTGACAGTTGCTCTTTGCATTTTGGCTTGCGGCGCTTTGCGCTGTCGGGTGATCGCGGCCGAGACGGCGTCTTCGATTCCGGGCGCCATTGACTTGTCGAAGGTCCGTTTTGAGATCGTGAAGAGCATGTTCGTCAGCAAGCTGGAAGGGATCAACGCCAGCTACACCGAGAACCAGCCGGAAAAATTCCGCGGACTGTTGCTCACGGTGCGCATAACAAAACCGGCGAGCGAGGCGCTGACCATTCACGGGCCCGACCTCGATCTGCACTACAACCACGGCGAGACCTACGACGTGCTCAATTGTCAGGGTCTGTCGGGTTTCTCGAAAAGCATGGATGTGGACCGGCCCATGCGATTGTGGAGCACGGGCATCGGCTCGGTGGCCACCGGAACGTCCACGCAGGATTCGGACGTGTTGTACATGGACGTGTTCTACCAGTATCTCGAGCCGGACACCAAAGACGTCTATCTGATGATCGCCCAGCCGACAGGATTGCACTACACCACCAGCGGCTGGAAAGCAGAGGAAAAGTAGGCGGCGGACGGGGGACCACGCCGCGGCAAGCCTGAGTTCCGGGGGGAAATCCCGGTTCGGCTAACCGCCGCTCACGGGGCGTTAGCTCAGCTGGGAGAGCGCCGGCTTTGCAAGCCGGAGGCCATCGGTTCGATCCCGATACGCTCCACCAACGGAGCGCGTGTTTTCGGAAATGTAACTGCCCGACTTCGTTGAAGAGTGACTTCGATTTCACGAAGCATGCCCTGAAGCGGCTGACGCACCGCAGGGAAATTGAGTTCGACTGGGTGGTCAGGTGTCTTGATGATCCCGACCATGTCGTGAAGGTCAGCCCGAACTCGTGGCACTTTCTGAAGCGTATTCCCGAGTTCGGGAACCGGGTTTTGAAGGTCGTGGTGAACCCAGCGACGCATCCCCCGAAGATTGTCACGCTGCACTTTGATCGCGATTGGTCTCGAGGAGCGGAGTGAGAACGATGAAAGCGTATTGGGATCCTGAAGCCGATGCTGTCAGTTTCGATCTGTCGCGAGGAAAACCGGTAGTCGGCAGCGAAGTGGCTCCGGGCATCATTCTTCACTACGATAAGAACGACAAAGTCGTCGAAATCGAGTTTCTGGATTTTTCCAAGCGATTCGAGAATCTCCGTTTCTGTTTTCCCCCCGTGGACGGGGGGACGAAAGGGGGGTGGGATCGTGGGCAACCCGGCCGGAATCGGGGCATCAGAATCGCGCCTATCTTCTTGAAACTTCGCCGATAACGAAGTTCGTTTGGTCAAAAAATATTTCTGCCGTTGTGCGGGATCGCTGATCCCGCCGACGCAATACTGATCTTTTGAAACGCACATTCCTCGCCGTCGTCACGCGTGATGCGGCGATGTGAAGGCCGGGCAACCGGCAACGCTCTTTGACAATTGGAAGCGACCGTTCTGTTGACGAGACAGAACGGGAGCGTCTCTCGAGAAAAAATGGCTATCGGTGCCGGGCCAAAAGTCGGCGCCAAGCCCAGTAGGGCTGAGATCGAAAGCTTTTCGGGATGACTTGCCTGTTTGGCAAGCAGGATTTTCGGTCAAGCTACTAAGGGCGTCAGGTGGATGCCTTGGCACAGGAAGGCGATGAAGGACGTGGTAAGCTGCGAGAAGCGCCGGAGAGGTGCAAACAACCATAGATCCGGCGATGTCCGAATGGGGAAACCCGCTACGGGTCATGCCGTAGCACCCGCAAGGGAGCCAACCGAGGGAACTGAAACATCTTAGTACCTCGAGGAAGAGAAATCAACCGAGATTCCCCTAGTAGCGGCGAGCGAACGGGGAACAGCCTAAACCTGCGTTGTGTGATAGCTCTGGGGCGTTGCAACGCGGGAGTCATGGGACCGACACGGGTCGCTCAGACGGCCCACTGGAGTCAAAAAGTCTGTGAGTAGCCGAAGGATCTGGAAAGATCCGGCGCAGAAGGTGATACCCCCGTAGGTGAAACGAACAGATCTCCTGTCCCAGTCCCGAGTAGAGCGGGGCACGTGAAACCCTGCTTGAAGTTGGGTGGACCATCATCCAAGGCTAAATACTCTCCTGTGACCGATAGTGAACCAGTACCGTGAGGGAAAGGTGAAAAGCACCCCGGAAGGGGAGTGAAATAGTACCTGAAACCTGACGCTTACAAGCTGTGGGAGCTCCGCAAGGAGTGACCGCGTACATTTTGCATAATGGTCTGGCGAGTTGCTCGTCACTGGCAAGGTTAAGTGTCGCTGACACGGAGCCGAAGCGAAAGCGAGTCTGAATAGGGCGCTAAGTCAGTGGCGGCAGACGCGAAGCCGAGTGATCTACCCATGGCCAGGCTGAAGTTGAAGTAACATTCAATGGAGGGCCGAACTAGTTCGGGTTGAAAACCGATTGGATGAGCTGTGGGTAGGGGTGAAAGGCTAATCAAACTCGGAGATAGCTCGTACTCCCCGAAACATATTGAGGTATGACCTCGGGGGTTAACTGCCGGAGGTAGAGCACAGGAAGGGTTAGGGCCGTCACAACGGTACCGTCCCCTACCTAACTCCGAATGCCGGCCAGTCGTACCCCGGGAGCCAGCCCACGTGAGATAAGTTGCGTGGACGAGAGGGGGAGAACCCGGACCGCCAATTAAGGTCCCCAAGTGCTGCTTAAGTGACTAAAGAGGTGGATCAGCACAGACAACCAGGATGTTGGCTTAGAGGCAGCCACCATTTAAAGAGTGCGTAATAGCTCACTGGTCAAGTCGATCCGCGCTGAAAATTCGCGGGACTAAAGCAGCCACCGAAATTGCGGGATCGCGTAAGCGATCGGTAGGGGAGCATTCCAGTCGCCGATGAAGCCGTGGCGCGAGCCCCGGTGGAGGTTCTGGAAGAGATTATGCCAGAATGAGTAGTGTTAAAACGGGTGAGAAACCCGTTCACCGAAAACCTAAGGTTTCCTGAGTAAAGTTAATCTTCTCAGGGTGAGCCGGCCCCTAAGCCGAAGCCGAATGGCGTAGGTGATGGGAATCGGGTCAATATTCCCGAGCCGCTGCAAGCTCGTTTGGACGTTGGGGTGACGCAGGAGTGAAAGGTCAGCCGGGTGCTGGATATCCCGGTTTAAGGCCGTAGGCTGGTCCCGTAGGCAAATCCGCGGGGCTAAGGCTGAAAGCCGAATAGGAGGGCTGAGCCCACAAACTGACCCTAATCATGCTGCCAGGAAAAACCCCGGGACGGAGAGCTGAGGCGACCGTACCGCAAACCAACTCAGGTAGGTGAGGAGAGTATCCTCAGGTGCTCGAGAGAACCATGGTTAAGGAACTCGGCCAACTAACCCCGTAACTTCGGAAGAAGGGGTGCCGGCGTAAGCCGGCCGCAGTGAAGAGGCCCAGGCGACTGTTTACCAAAAACACAGGACTCTGCGAAGTCGCTAAGACGACGTATAGGGTCTGACACCTGCCCGGTGCTGGAAGGTTAAGGGGATCTGTCATGGCGCAAGCCGGAAGCAGTGAACCGAAGCCCCAGTAAACGGCGGCCGTAACTATAACGGTCCTAAGGTAGCGAAATTCCTTGTCGGGTAAGTTCCGACCTGCACGAATGGTGTAACGATCTGGGCGCTGTCTCGACCATGGACTCGACGAAATTGCAATCTCAGTGAAGATACTGGGTACCCGCGGCAGGACGGAAAGACCCCGTGGACCTTTACTATACCCTGGCACTGATGTTTAGCTTCGGATGTGTAGGATAGGTGGGAGGCTTTGAAGCCGGTGCGCTAGCATCGGTGGAGCCAACGTTGAAATACCACCCTTCCGCTGTTGAATGTCTAACCAAGCGCAAGCTGGAACACTGCCAGGCGGGTAGTTTGACTGGGGCGGTCGCCTCCCAAAAGATAACGGAGGCGCCCAAAGGTTCCCTCAGCACGGTCGGCAATCGTGCGTTGAGTGCAAAGGCATAAGGGAGCTTGACTGTAAGGCAAACAAGCCGAGCAGGTGGGAAACCAGGGCTTAGTGATCCGGCGGTAGAGTATGGAATTGCCGTCGCTCATCGGATAAAAGGTACCCCGGGGATAACAGGCTTATCGCCGCCAAGAGTTCACATCGACGCGGCGGTTTGGCACCTCGATGTCGGCTCGTCACATCCTGGGGCTGAAGAAGGTCCCAAGGGTTTGGCTGTTCGCCAATTAAAGTGGCACGCGAGCTGGGTTCAGAACGTCGTGAGACAGTTCGGTCCCTATCCGCCGTGGGCGTAGGTCTCTTGAGGGGAGCTGTGCTTAGTACGAGAGGACCGGTATGGACGGACCTCTGGTGTACCAGTTGTCGCGCCAGCGGCACCGCTGGGTAGCTACGTCCGGATCGGATAAACGCTGAAAGCATCTAAGTGTGAAACCGACCCCAAGATTAGGAGACCCTGAAGACCCCTCGTAGATGACGAGGTTGATAGGCCACAGGTGTACGTGCTGAGAGGCACTTAGCCAAGTGGTACTAATAGGTCGTTCGGCTTGACCGATTTTTTTCCTCTTTCCAAACGGTCAGGTCAGCCCGGAAAGCTTTCATCATCTCACTCGTGACGCTCGCGGGAGCGCAAAAACTCCCGCCGCTTCCAATTGTCAGGTTTTTGGCCGCGCTTTCGTGGCGCGGCCTCCCGCTTTTCCGCTAACCATGGAGCAGGGGAAACGCCTCTTCCCATTCCGAACAGAGAAGCTAAGCCCTGAATCGCCGATGGTACTTGCCGGGCAACTGGCTGGGAGAGTAGGACGTTAGCGGGAATTATCTGCCAAGAGCCCCTGAATGATTGTTCAGGGGCTCTTCGTTTATCATCATCTTCGCCTTAGTAAGCAATGTGCCTCTATTCTTTAAGCTGTACGAACACATGTATTATGAAAAGCAAAAATGTCACATCTTTAAGAAAGAGTATTATACATTTGTTCACTTGATTATAGGTCAGAACCGATGTATTCTGAAAAGTTGAAATTTCTCGCAAAGCAAGTGAACTGGAGGATGAGGAGGAAGAGATGAAAACAGTACCAAGTGTGGCTGTCTTTCTTGTCGTTTTCGCCGCCCGTTCATTTGCCCAACCCGCCTACCAGTTTCCCGGAGATCATCGCTATCATAGAGCCAAGATATTCTTCAAGAACAACACCAGAATCGAAGTAAGCAATCTCCATATCAGAGACGACCATCTGACTTTCGTGAATCGAGCCACTTCGCAGGAGGGCGAATTCGATCTCGGAAATATTTTTCTTATCAAAGCGAGCATGGGCAGCAAGGCAGGGGAATACGCTCTGATCGGAGGCGTTGCCTTTGGCGCGTCGGCTGCCATCGGTACGATAGGAATGGAATCCAATCCCACATATGAGGATTTTCCTGTCGGTCCGTGGATTGCGGGATGGACGGCAGCCGGTGTAGTGATTGGTGCGATCGTTGGAGCCACTCAGGAGAAATGGAAGACGATCTATGCGAACGAGAATGCATCAATCATAAACCACCTTGGGCTGTCACTCTGCAATGTCCATCGGGCTCCGGCCGTCGGACTGCAAGTACAGTTTTCACTTCACTAAGTCTGTAGGAGAGTATCATGCAGCGCTTTCTTAGCAGGAGAAACTGTGTTCTCGGACTCGTTTTCGTCGTATCGGCGTTGGTGGTTGGTTGTGCTGCCCCGGGCAAGTATGTGATGAAGAATCCACCGACGACCGATGTCAAGCGCTTTGGGAGTGTTGAGGTCGCCAGCGTTTCAACCGGCATCACCGAAGATGAGTTGGACCCGGCAACAGCGACGGAGTTGCGGTCTGCGATTATCGCGGCCATTCAGAAGGAGGCAATGTATGGGAAAGTCGCGCCAGAAGTTGACATGAGCGAGGCTACTCTGCAAATACAGCCTAGAATTGTCCAGTTTGATAGGGGAAGCCGGACAGCGCGATATCTTGTTGGTTTCGGTGCAGGGAAGGCACATTTGGATGTGGAATGTAAGTTCGTTGACAAGGAAACGCAGCGCGTGATCGCTGAGGGCACTTTCATCGCGGAAATTGCCGGGGGGCTGTTTGGAGGGGCTTCTGACCAAGAGATGATGTCCAAGAACGTTGCCAAACAGGTAGCCAAGTTCCTCAAGAAGGGGAAATAGTCAGGTCAGGAACCAGTGCTCACAGTCCTATTCTGCCGGATGTATGCATTCCCCCAGAGCCGGGGAAGAAGATAGGGTTCAATCTATGCTCACATGAGAGAAGTTGGGCCCTGAATCGCCGATGGCACTTGCCGGGCAACTGGCTGGGAGAGTAGGACGTTAGCGGGAATTTCCTCGGAGTCCCTGATCCATCGTTCAGGGGCTCTTGCTTTGTTCGTGCGCTTTTCCGATCTTGGCCATCACCCCTACCCTCTGATCGCCGGTGCCACCCCCTTCTCCAAGTCAACAACGTTCGTCGCCTTTGCCGCCCCTCGTGTTTGCGGCTGCAGCGGCCGTGTTCGTGCTCGTGCACTGGCGTGCGCTCTATGTCGCACCGTCGTTCGACGATTGGGCAGTGATCGCCATTTGGCGCGACGCTGTGCGCCATGCCTCGGGGTTGAATGTCCTGATGTCAGTGTTTCAGGGAACGACCGGTGACTTCTGGCGTCCCCTCACGAACTTCGCGTTCGCGCTGGTCAACGGGGAATCGGCGTTCCTTCCTCAAGCGCTCAAGCTGCTGGCGATTGTTGGCATGGCGGCGCTCATGGTGGCCATAGCACGTCAATTGGGCTTCTCGCGAACGGCGTCGTGGCTGATAGGGTGCGCGTTGCTGGTGCATCAAGGCATGGTGCTTGGGCAGGAGATTGATCGTTGGGGTGACGTGTTGTGCAACGGGGCGCTACTGGGGATTTTCTCCCTCTCGCTTCGCTTCAGTCGAATTCCATTCGCGATGCTGACATACGCGATCGCGATCGGGCTGTTGGCGTTTGCGGCGATGTTCAGCAAGGAAAGCGGAATCGTCGTGTTGGCCATTCCGCTGGCCGTCGGATTCGTTAGATCCACGGATGCCGAAGGGAGGCGTGGACAGTTCATTGCGGCAGGCGTCGCTCTCTTGGTAGCAGCGCTGTACCTGGCGCTGCGATTTCAGCATGGTCTGACCTTCGGCTCGCGAGACCCGTACTACGCTTTGACGTTCGGCACCAATGTTGTCTCCAACATTCTCATGATGGCTTTCGCGTTGGTCCAACCGATCAACGTCGTGGACATCGTAATGGTAAAGGATATTCGTGTTCTCGCCGTCGCCTTCGCGGCCACCCTCGGATTTCTGACGTTAGCAGGATTGTGGCGCTCGCGCCGGCGAGCATGGAGAGTGATTCTGCTGGCTGCTCTGCTGTTTGTAGTTGTCCAGGGGCCCACGCTGCTGATGGCGCGTACAACCGAGGTGAACTTCTCGCGCTCATTGCCCTTTGGTCTCTTATTGGTCGCGATTCCCCTCGTTGACACGTGGGGCAGCGCGTCGAGAAGAGGCCGGTATGCCCTCTCGATTCTGCTCCTTGCAATCGCCTCGCTTCACGTTGCGGCGACCTACGCCAAAGTGAGTGGTGTGGTTCGGGTTAGCCGGCAGGCCCGCGATTTCCGAGACCAAGTTCAACGTCTGATGCCGAGCCCGCCTGACCGAAAACTCGTCTTTGTGGCCGAACGGACCTACCACGGCTATTCGAGCAGTGCACGACCACTGTGGATGTGTATTCCGGGTGACGCCACCATCGGCATGCGGGAGAGATATCACAAGCCAAGCTATCGAGCCGAAGTGTACATCATTGATCACAGCCCCTGTCTTCCCGACAGTCTCCGCGACTTCGACTTCCTCCTCGATCGCGCCAACCGGCTCCACGACCGGTTCGGCCACTCCGTCCTCATCGAGCCGCCTGATCCATATCTGAAGCCGCAATAGAACGCCGATTGCAGTCCGGTCAACCCGAGGCGGCGGTACCCACATCCATGCCTGAACGATCTTACGCGCTTTCTCTGGTTTGATCGCACTCACTCCATTGCGCGCAGCAAAGTCTACCGATTGAGCTATCTCTTTCTCTTGGCTTTCGCCGTGCCGGGGTTTGTTACGGCTTATCGCCGGCGCATGCTTGATCCGATTGTGCCCTTGATCTATCTGGGATATCTGGCTTTCTATGTGCCGGTGATCGTGCTGCCGCGCTACCGCATCATTCCCGTCCTGATGCTCCTCCTGCTTGCGTCCTATGCGGCCGAGCGAATGCGATCCCGTTATTTCGGCGTGAAAGGGAATCTTGCAGCAAGATCCTGACCGCCTGCCGGACACCAAGCCTCCGTCGCAGTGGCCGTGGGTGATCGCGCTGGCCGTTCTGGCGCTCCTGGCGCGCGTCGCGGCGGTGGTGATACTGGCGGACCGGCACACCGCCTACTACGAGTACATGCTGATCGCTCGCAATCTCTTGAGCGGTCTGGGGTACTCGTTTGACGACGACGGCGGCATGCCCATGCAGCCCACCTCGTTTCAGCCGCCGCTCTATGTTTACTGGTGCGCCGCGTTCATGCGATTGTCGCCGCACAACTACCTGCCGCTCTACCTGGCGCAGGCGGCGGTTGGAGCGTCGGGTGTGTTTCCGGCGTACCTGGCGGGGAACGGCTTCTTCGGAAGGCCCGCAGGTCTCGGATTTGCGGCGGCCTACGCGGTGTTTCCGGAGATGATTGTCCTGACCGCGCGGCCCGTGCCGGAGTGGCTCTACGTGGTGGTATTTCTGTGGCTGCTGGTCTTGTATCTATCCTTCAAGTTCAAGCTGCCCGCTGCGGGCATTCCGTTCGGACTCGCCGCGGTCTTCGGAATTGTGGCCGGGCTGGGCATGTTGGTGAAGGCCACGGTTCTGCTGCAGGCGGTGGCGGTTTTTCTTGCCCTGCTCCTACTCATGCGCCGGCGGCTGGCGGTTCTGGTGCGGCAGACGTGGCCGGTCGCGCTCACGATGCTGGTGATTCTCGCCCCTTGGGTGGTGCGCAACTGGCGCGTGCAGCACCGCTGGATTCCTTTGCGAACGGGCATCGGCCAGAGCTTGTGGATCGGCAACAACGCGGTCTCCGAGGGATCCCTCTGGACCGCCGACGGCCGGAAGGTGCGTTTCGCCCTGCTGGCGGAGAGTGACTTTCACTCTCACATGCCTGATGACGAGCAGGATCGCGACGACTACTATCTGCGCCACGCCCTCTCATTCATTGAGCATCACCCGTGGGAATACGCGCGGCTCTGTGTCAACCGGCTTGCGTATTTCTTGTGGTTTGATCCGAATCATCCCCTGGCGCGGAACAGCGTCTATCGGGTGTCCTATGTCCTCCTGCTGGCCGTGGCCGCGGCGGGGATACTTTTGAGCGTGCGCCGCCGCCGGCTTGACTCGGTGCTGCCCCTGACGTATCTGCTCTACCTGCTGTTCTATGTGCCGGTTCTCAGCGCTCCGCGCTACCGAGTTATCCCCGTGCTGTTATTGCTGCTCGTCGCCAGTTGCGCCGCCGTGGCCTTCTTCGAGTGGTGGCGGACAGAGCGTGCCCCTGCTCGCCGAGCGTTGAAAACGTGACGAATTCCATTGCCCGCCGCTTCGCTGCCGCCCCTCGCCATGTTCTCCGGCTTCTTCTCGTGCGCGGGCGGGCGGCTTGAGTTTTGAATTGCGGTTGCGTATCTTGACAGAACAAGGCAAGTGGAACAATCAGGTCGTTTCGTGACACACCGGCGATCATTTCTGCTGATGGCGGCGATCTCCTTTGCGGCCTGCGCCGGAGCGCAGCCGTCTCCTGTGCTTTTCTTGCAGTTTCCGCTGGTGGATCATCCGGCATACTCCTATCTGGAGCGGATGCAGACCGCAGGGAACCTGCCCTTGCTCTCGTCGTCGCGACCCTACCTTGGCCACCTTCGCCACCCGGTTCGTCTGCGGGATGACGTCCGCTTGGGCCGCGAAGATCACCGCTATCTGGCCGAAAGCGCGGCGGCCATGCGGATCATCGGCCACGATTATGTATCGGAGTATGAATCCGGCTGGACACGGCTGCGGCAAAGCGTGGGACTGGCGGACGGCCGCTGGCCGTGGTTCTACAGCGACGGGTTTCATCTGGCGTCATGGCGCTATGACACGACGTTTTCGGTGAGCGTGCAGCCGGTGTACGGTCTGGAAGTGGTGGAGACGGACGATGCGCGCGGGACGATCACCCGGTTTACGGGCGGGGCGCGCATCGAAGGTGGCTACGCGCGCAGGCTGCGCTTTCTGGTGGATTTTCGCGACCACACCGAAAGCGGCAACGGGCCGTATGACTCGCGTTCACGCCTGATAGAAGACCGCTGGGCATCGGTGGACCTGCAAGGCGGAAGCTCGACCAGCTATGACATCTCGGAGTCGTTCCTGCAATACTATGGCCGGGATCTCTCTATTGCGGCCGGACGCGGGCGCTTTCGTTGGGGCCCGGCGCGGCAGGGATCGCTCTTTCTCAATTCGCAAATGCCGCCGTTTGACTATCTGCGCTTTGATGCCATGCTGGAGAATGATCGTGCTCAGGGAGTGTTCTACACGTTCCTGCATGGCTGGCTGGAACCGGATTCGCTGGCGAAGAGCCTCGCTTCCCATTCGCTGTACATCACACCCGGCGGCCGGCCGCGAACGTTGAATCCGCAGAAGTTTTTGAGCGCGCAGCGGCTGGAGGTGCGGCCGCGCGCCAATCTGCTCTTGGGCTTCTCGCAGGGCGTGATCTACGGCGACCGCGGTGTGCAGCTTGGCTATCTGACGCCGCTGAATTTCCTTTACAGCGTTCAGCACTCGAACGACGACAAGGACAACATGGTGTTAGGTTTCGACGCGAATTGGCGGCCGGTGCGCGGCGTGCGGCTCTATGGCGAAGCGTTCTTCGACGATATCGTGGTCTCGGCGCTGACGACTTCCTCGGGGAGCAACAAGTCGGCCTACACCGCGGGCATTCATCTGGCGGGAGTCCGGGGATTTGCGAGCCGCTTTGACGGCGGAATCGAGTACAGCAAAATCCGCCCTTTTGTCTATTCGCACGTCTTCGGGGTCAACACTTACACTCACTGGACGTCTCCCCTCGGCTACACGCTGGAACCCAACAGTGAGTTCATGACGGCGGAGCTGCGGGGCACGTTCTATCCGCTTCAGGTGAGGCTCTGCGCATCGCGGCAGAATCACGGCAGCGTGGGCGGGAGCATTTACGAACCGCTGAAGGATGCGGTGAAGGATGACCTGTATCCCTTCCTCGCCGGAGATGTGGTCCACGTCACCCGCATCGGTGGCAGCGTGGAGTGGGAAGTGCTGCCGAATTTGCGTCTGCGCATCGAGGGAAATCACTGCGAGAGAACAGGCTCGGATAATCGCCTCGAGTGGCGCGGCGGGTTCGCATGGAATCTGTGAGCGGCCATCGCCCCACGACTCTGGTGGTGGGTCCGTGGCTGGAGTTTCTCAGTGTGGCCCGCACTCTCAGCCGCCGCGGAGAGCAGGTGGCGTTGATGTCGCGTTCCGAGATCCGACTGCAGCAACTGCGCACGCAAATGGAAGGCGAAGGCATCCCCTGCCAGAGCTTTGCGGCCGACGTGACCGAACCGGATTCGGTGCTGAAGGCCTTCACGAAACTCTCGCAATGGTCGCCGCGGCTCGACCGGCTGATCTACAACAAGGCTGCCATAAGTTCGGAGCAGGCCGTTCAACTCACGGAATCGGAATTGCACCGCGTGATGGGGGTGAACCTGTTCGGCTTCGTCAATTGTTTTCAGTTTGCCCATCCCATGCTGAAGCGCAACGGTGGAGGCACGGCCATCATCGTGACGGGCGGGCCGACGGTGCCGCCGACGGAATCCGGCGTGGCACAGGAAGTCAGCAGGGCGGCGCTGCGAATCTACGCGGTCGCGCTGCGCAAAGAACTTCTGCCGGAGAACATTTTCATCTGCGAATTGCTTCTCGGCCGGGTGAGCGAACGGGGAGGCGCGCGCGACCTGCGGCCCGAAGAGATTGCGGCCGGATTGCTGCACGTCGTGGATCATCGTCCCGACCGCTATCTGGTGGGCCAGCTGTCCGGCATGGCGGAATAAGAGATGCACAGGAGAAGGGAGAACGACGTGAAACGGGTCAGTATTGAGTACTGCGTGGTGTGAAGTTACGAACCGAAGGCGGCCGGTCTGGCCGACTATCTGGAACAGCACGGGCTTGAGCGGCCGGCACTGATTGCCTCGTCCGGCGGGGCCTTTGAAGTCCGCATGGGGAAAGACCTCCTCTTCTCCAAGCTGCGGGCGGGACGGTTTCCAGAGCATTCGGAAGTGCTTGAATTAATTAGGAAAGCGACGAATTGAGACGGCGCATTGTTTGCGGCGACTTTCCGGCGACCCTTGACTTTGGGGGCGTCGCGGCTTATATTAGTACTGTTGTATCTACCGATTTTACAGTATTGTCTCCGTCCAGAGAGTGATCCATGCGGCGGATCGGTCTTTCATTAGCCTTACTCTTGTTGCTCACGGTCGGCACCGGATTTGCCGGCTCGGACTTGATCAGTGGTCCGGTTGACGGGGTCTGGCCGGCCGGTTCCGTGTGCACCGTGTCGGACTACGCCTACGTTCCGGCCGGCAAATCTCTGTTAGTTGAAGAGGGAGTGGAGATCATTTTTCTGACGGACGCGTCATTTGACATTTACGGGATCTTCGACGCCATTGGCACTTCGGACCGACCGATCATCGTCACCGCTCCCGACAACTGGGGCGGTTTCTATTTTGCCGGAGATCGCGATGACCGGACCGATACCCTGCGCTACGTCATGGTCGGGCAGGATGGGGGGCTGCCCCGCTACGTAATTCGCTCGCAGTGGCACAGTCTGGTCGTCTCGTCGTGCGAATTCAAGGCCGCTCAGTCCTGCCTTGAAGTGTCGAACGCGCATCTGTGGGCGGACAGTAATCAGTTCCTGACCACCGGTCTGTTTTCGCGGACCGTGAAACTGGAGTCGCTGGTGCCCGTGTCTGATTTTCCGCCGGGGACCGCGCCTCAGAACTGCCTGACGAATTCCATCGTGATGGCGGAGGTTCCGATCTCCGACGTGTCGCCCTTCGACTGGCGGTTCACCACGGCCCTGGATGTGGAGTCATCCAACGAGACGGTGGTGAGCGACAACATCTTCTCGGTTCTGGCGCCGGGATACGCCTGCGGTGTCTTTTATGGCGAGGCCGAGGGCACGAGTCCGGTGGGAGCGAAGATCGAGCACTGCGTGGTGACCGTTCGCTCCTACAACGTGCAGGCGCGCGGCGTGGTCAACGCGCATGAAGGCGATCTGGATATTCGTCGCTGCGACATTGATGTGGGCGGGGGTCTGTACGCTCCCATCGGAGTGAGCGCGTCCAATCGAGCGCAATCGTACGTCAACAGTTGCTACATCGGACTGACGGTGGGTGGGCGTTTCTGTCTGGCGGAGTTGGGCGCGAATGTCACGGTCATATTCACCAATCTCTGGCTGACCGCGCCGACCCTTGCCAGTCCCGGCGACCTGCCTCCCTTCGAGAGCAAGCTTGATGACGAGTCCGGTGTGGTGTACGGCGCGGGAATCTTCCGCGAAGACCCGCAGTTTGTCCGCGGTTGCCAGTGGGGGAAATGGGTGAATTACGAGGCGGTGCGGGCCTACTATTCGTTGTTGCCAACCTCTCCATGTATTGATCGCGGAGACATGGCGCTGGGTCCTGATCCCGACAACACCCGTCCTGACGTGGGCTGTTTCTATTTCTCGCAGGCGAGTTCGGCGCCTGAACGTCCCGCGCTGCCGGCTCCGGTCAGCGTTCTGCTGGCGCCCTACCCGAATCCGTTCAACTCCTCGGCGGCCATCTCTTTTACGTTGCAGCATGCCGGCGAGGTGCGTGTGACGGCCTTTGACATCCTCGGTCGGCCGGTAGCCGAGTTGGCGACCGGCCGCTACGCGGCGGGTGACCACACAGTCAGTTTTCAGGCGCGAGGCTGGGCCACGGGGGTCTATTTCGTGGTAATGGACTTTGAGGGCGTGCGCAGCGGAACGCAGAAACTGCTTCTGGTCAGATAGTCCGATATTTTTCAATAGTATACGTGGAAGCCGTGGTCAACATTTGGCCACGGCTTCTTGCATCTCAGGGCGGCTCGAGTGGTGCCCGTGCACATTCTGCCACTTGATTTGCATGCACAGTTGCGTATATTTACACTGCACTATGTGCAGAGGTGAACCATGCGATTGCTCATCTCCCTTTTGATGACGGCGTGCCTGGCGGGGGGGTGCGATTGGACTCCGGTGCGTGACAACACGGTGGACGAGAGGTCCCCGTATTATGTGCCGGGGGGACCCCCGCACGTGGAGGACGTGAGAGCGCTGACCGATACCCGCGCCTATCCCTTCGGTCAGATCTTGTACATGTTCGAGATCTCTTGTAAGATCACGGACCCGGACTACAATCTGGTGCCGGACTCGCTGCGCGCCTTTGCCGACACCATCTTTGTGGGCCAGGTGACGTACAATCCCGATGCCGACCGCTTCTACCTCCGCTGCACTCCGGAAAGCCTTCCGGGCATCAATTTTCTCGATCTGTTCCACAGCGTCATTCGGGTGCAGGCGGTGGACAGCGCGGGGGCGCGCGACAGCGCCGACACTCTGTTCAACGCGCTTTTGAGCCCGTGGCCGGCGGTGAGGTATCCTCTCGGCGACACCCTGAACACGCGCGAGCTGCGGCTGGCGTGGAATGACTGGAACGGGCTACGGATTCACACGTATTCCATCTCGATTCTGAAACAGAATGTGTATACCATCTGGGACACATCCGGGCTGGCCGGCACGGACACGGTTCTCACCGTCCCCTACGACGACTGGGATGGTGTGAACCCCTGGGTTTTCTACGCCTGGTATTTGACGGTGGTGGACAACTCCGGGAATCGCATCACCGGTGAACAGGCCGTATTTCAATTTCATCTGGCGGCGCCCCTCGGCGCATCCGAGGCCGTCGAACCCGCCGCAGCCATGATTAAGCCGGAGTAGGCTATGTCTGAGAACGCCGTTTCCAACGCCGCCGCGCGGCCGGCGCCGGTGCCGCCGCCCGGCATGCTACCGCAGGAGCAACTGCATGCGCTTTACGAGATCGCGCAGGTGCTCAATTCGATCACCGACATAGACCGCCTGCTGGATCGGGTGATGGACATCGCCATTCAGACGGTGGATGCGGAGCGTGGTTTTCTGGTGCTGAGCGAGGACACCGACGCCGCCAAACTCACCGTGCGGACGGCGCGCAACATCGCTCCCGAAGCGGCCATGTCCATTTCGGATATCAGCCACTCCATCGTGCAGGAAGTGATTGACCGGCAGAGCGGAGTGCTGACCGTGGATGCGCAGGCCGATCCGCGTTTTGCCGGCAGCGAGTCGGTTATCTTCAAGCAGATTCGCGCGGTGATGTCGGTGCCCTTCGTGGTGCGCGGCAAATTGTTAGGAGCCATTTATCTGGATGGCAAAACACGGCGGGCGGGCTTCACCGATGACTCGCTGGCCTTTCTCAAGGCTTTCTCGCACTTGGCGGCCATTGCCATCGAGAACGCGCGCTTGATGGGCAGTTTGCGCGACGAGAACTACCTGCTGCGCAGCGAGGTGCAGCGCGCCTATCACTTCAAGGAGATCATGGGCAACTCGCCGCGCATGCTGCAGGTCTTCGAGATGCTGACCAAGATTATGAACTCCGACATCTCGGTGTTGCTTGAAGGCGAGTCGGGCACCGGAAAGGAACTGGTGGCGCGCGCGCTGCACTACAGCGGCCCGCGGCGCGACAAGTCGTTCATCGCGCAGTTCTGCGGCAATCTTTCCGAGACGTTGTTAGAAAGCGAACTCTTCGGGCACAAGCGCGGCGCGTTCACCGGCGCGATCTCCGACAAGAAGGGCCTTTTGGAAGTGGCCAACGGCGGCACCTTCTTCCTCGACGAGGTGGCCGAGATTCCGATTTCCATCCAGAGCAAGCTGCTGCGCGTCTTGCAGGACGGCGAATTCCGCCGGGTGGGCGACACCGAGACCCGCAAGGTGGACGTGCGCATCATTTCCGCCACCAACAAGTCGCTGGCGCGCGAAGTGGAGAAGGGGGTTTTTCGCGAAGATCTCTTCTACCGCCTGAACGTCATCACCATTCAGATACCCGCGCTGCGCGACCGCACCGGCGACACTCCGCTCTTAGTGCAGCACTTTCTGAACAAGCACGCGGCTAAGAGCGGCCAGCGGGTGAAGAAGGTGACGCCCGAAGCCATGAAGATTCTCGATGGCTATCACTGGCCGGGCAACGTGCGCGAGTTAGAGAACGCCATCGAGCGCGCCATGGTGCTGGCCGAGGATCGTGACATTTCGCCCAGTGAGCTCATCATTCCACGCGTGGCCAAACCGATGGGTGCGGCCAAAACGCTCAAGGAATACGAGCGCGAGCTGGTGCTCAAGACGCTCGAAGAGATGAAGGGCAACAAGACGCACACCGCCGAGGCTCTGGGCGTCTCCCTGCGCTGGCTGCACTACAAGCTGGCCGAGTGGAAGATCGGCGTGTCGGCGTGAGTTAATTGTGAAGGTCGAGCTCGGTTCCGGGACAGCAAGCAGAAGGTATTGAAGGGAGGTTGCGAGTTATGACTCAATGCTCAAATCGCGGTCTGTTGTGCGGCTCGACGCTCCTCTTCACTGCACTTCTGGCCGTGTCCTGCACAGCGCCTAAACAGGTCGTGAAGGTTCCGGTCAAGCCAATGCCCGAGTTGCCTACGAAGGTGTACAGTGCCGACGATTATGATTGGGCTGGAAAGAACCGCTACAAACTCGAATTGCGTGAGACAGGTCGAACAGACACCGTCACGAATCAGATTCTGGAGAAGTACCTTGCGAATCAAATAGTGAAATGCCTTTGCCGCAAGGGTTGGGTCCGAGTTGAGGATAACTCTGATGTGACAGTGCGAGTGTTTTTTGGAGTGGGTGAGAGAAGCGAAACAAGCAGCAGTACATTGGTCTACGGGTCATCCGTGGCATCATCATCCTATCTGACCGGGTACGGTTTGATCGGCGGTCTCATGTGGAATGCATCGCAACTGGCGGCTACTTCACGGTTCTGGTCCAAGACTGATCGGACAATTATCTACTACGAGGGGAGCATTACGGTTGAGTTCACGGAAAGTGGCAGCAACAAGCAGATTTGGCGCGGGGATGCGCGCATGAGACTGGGCAACGACGATGTTCGGCTCGCGAGTGGCTTGATGATCCGCGAACTCCTGTGGCAACTACCGTCTTATGACTATCCACCTGTGCAGGTGCCCGTGCTCAGAGAAGAGGATTTCGAGGGATTTTGGCGGTCGTGGGTAGTGGGGAGAGAATTCTCTGGCCCGGGGCAGCGATACCCGATCACGTTTGACTACGCCTACTACGAGGCGCCGAGGACGCTCCGCCGAAAGCGTGCTGGAGAACCAAGAAAAGAAGACGTGTTAAGGGAAGCCCGCGCGGAGTTTCGTGAAACACAGGCCTACGGAGATGCAAAGCGTCGCCATACCGGAGCGTCATATTTTGATGGCTCCGAAGAGTTTTGGACAGCTTTCGAAAAATGGGTCATGAAAGTGTGGAATCCACGCGAGGCGACTGCTGGTCTCCTACTGCTTGCCCGTGCTGGTGTAGCCTCGGCAGACTTGCTGATGCACACTCCATGGTCTATTAAGAATGATGATGAATCTATTGTAGTCGCGGGACGCTATTTCATCGGTGAGGATACAACGGAGACGCTTGTCGCTATCTGGGCCAAGCCGTTTGACACTTCCCCTTTGGAGGGCGTTTCAGTGCGATACGACTACCAGAGATACTACATCACTCGGATCGAACTCATTCAGGCGGGGGATTTCAAAGAGAAGTGGCGGGCGGCGGCGGACCAGCGTAGAATGGCCTTTGGCCGCACGATTGATTTTGTTCCTCCGGAACCCCTTGCATCCCCTCCGACTGAATGATCCGCGCGCGAGATGCATTCTAAGGTGTCGTCATGGATGATGCGCCTCTCGCGCCGCTGACGGATTCAGTTTGTGGCCGCTGGCGGCTTTTCTGCCGCAAACGTGACGGCCGCGGAACCGTGGTCCTGATCCACGGGCTGGGGCTGTCGGGCGAGTTCTATCGCGGCGCGTTCGAGTATCCCGCGCTCGCCGGACGCGGTCTCTTTGTGCCCGATTTGGTGGGCTTCGGTCAAACCGGTGCGCCTTCTTCGGAATTTGATTTCGAGCTTGCGTCGCAGGCCGCCGCGGTGTGGGACGCGCTGGATGAGTTTCGCGTCCGCGAGATTTCTCTGGTCGGTCACTCGATGGGCGGAACGGTGGCCGCCTGCATGGCGGTTCAAAGGCCGCAGGCGGTGAATTGTCTGATCGTGGCCGAAGGGAACCTCGCGCGCGAGCCGGAAGCGTGGTCGGCGAGGATTGCCGCCGCGGGAGAAGAAGGTTTCGCTTCCGAGTTTCAAGAACTGCTGAACTCCGGCCGTTTTCCTTCGATGCGGCAGACGACTCTGCCGACGTTCGTGCGCTCGGCGCGCAGCCTGCAGGAAACGCCGGATCGCGAGAATTTTCGCGCGTTCTTTGAGCAGAAGTCGGTGCCGGTATTCTTTCTGCGCGGAGAGCAGCCGGCCTCGGAAGTCGAGACGCTGAAGCTGTGTGAGGAATTAGGGATTCCGGTTCGCACCGTTCCCGGCAGCGGGCATTTCTTCACCGACGACAATCCCGACGCGTTCTATGAGGCGATAGCCGAGATCCTCACGACGGAAGAACAGCGGGCGCAGACGCTCGGCGACCGACGGCTGACGCTGCTCCATCAGATTTCGCGCAGCAACATCGCCACGGTGTGGGAAGCGTATGACTCGGAGCTTGACCGCAAGGTGCTGGTCAAGTACATCGCCCCGCAGTATTCGCGTGACGAGGAGATTCGGGCGCGTTTTCTGCGCGAGGCGCGGGCGATAGCGAAACTCTCGCATCCCAACGTCGTTCAAATCTACGATCTGCGATCCGACGAAGAGAAGCTGTCGCTCATTCTCGAATTCGTCGAAGGCCAGAGCTTGCGGCGGCTGCTCAAGGAACGCGGGCCGTTTCCGCCGCACGTGGCGGTGACCATGGCCGCGCACATCGCCGCCGGTCTGGAAAGTGCGCACGCAGCCGGTATCATTCATCGCGATCTCAAGCCGGAAAACGTGATGGTCTCCGGCGGTGCCGAGGTCAAGATCACCGACTTCGGTCTGGTGACGCTGCGCGATCAGCCGACGTTGACGCAGGAAGGCATGTTGGTGGGCACGCCTTCCTACATGGCTCCCGAGCAGGTGGAAGGCACAGAACTCTCACCGGCCACGGACATTTTTGCGCTGGGTCTGATCCTGCTCGAGATGCTGACCGGCCGCCGGTTGTTCGAGCGCAGCACGCTTCAGGCGACACTGCAAGCCGTGCAAAACTACAAGCAGCTTCAGGCTGAGGACCTCGGCGAGGCGGTGCCCTCCGGTCTGCTTCCCGTGATCGCGCAGATGCTCGAGCGTGCGCCGGCCAAGCGGTTCCGCAAGGCGGCGGAAGTGCGCGAGGCGCTGGTGCAGACTCAGCCGGAAGGGCTGCTGCCGCGCGCTCTGTTAGCAGATTTCCTTTCGGGGAAGCCGATCCGCCGCGCCACCATTCCCAGCGTGGTCCGTGCCCGCTCGTGGTCATGGCCGCTGCGCGCCGCCACGACCTTGATGCTGTTGGCGGCGGGAGCCGCGGTGGTGTTCCACTTTGCCACGCTCACCCGTGAATCACCCGAGATCCAAGGTCCGCCGGTGGGGCCGTTTGAGAGCGGTCTGCCTTCCGAAAGGCCGCCGACCGGTGCCTTGACGCCGGGTGAGGCCGCGCCGCCGACAACATCTCCAGAGGTTCCCTCCGGCGCACCGCCCCTCGTCAGCTCGCGGGGACGAGTGGATACCGGCGTGTCCGTTCCACAGGTGGCGGTGGCCGCCAACGGGTATCTGACTTTGTCCACGCGTCCGTGGGCGAGCGTGTACATCGGCGATTCTTTGGTGGGAACTACGCCGCTGCCCGGGCGGCTGAGTCTGCGGGCCGGACGACAGCGCGTTCTGCTGCTCAATCCCGAAATCGGCATACCGCTTCAGCGCGAGGTGGAAATCCGTCCCAACGAAACGACGGAACTCTCGGTCAATCTTTACGACCACGTGGCGCGCATCCGCATTGCATCAGTGAAACCGTGGGCGGACGTGTACGTGAACGGCGAGTTCGTTCTGCGGACGCCATCCTCGAAGATCATTTTCAAACCGCCGGGCACCTACCGGATTACCCTGCGCAACCCTGACTTTGCGGAGTACACCGAGACGGTAACGCTCCGCGAGGGCGACCCTGTCCGCGAGATTCGCGTGGACCTCTCGCGGCCGTAAAGACCTTTGATGCGTGAACTCATTGTCCGTCGCCAGCCCCCCCTTGATCCCCCCACAGAGTGGGGGGAGACACGAATTGCCCAAGCCCGTTCGTTGTTTCAGGACACCTTCTGAATCTCGACCAGAGGCACCAGAAAGTCGCCGGGCTCGTGATGTCCTCGCCGATTCGAGTAGATAACTATTTGTTAGTCATTGATTTACGAGAACAATGCTCTGGAGGCAAGAGAACAAAGCGAAAAACGGCGCGGATTGGAACCTCGCTTCGTTCTGCCGCGTTCACTTTGAGTTAGCGAAGGTCTTAACAAGCGGAAGAGTGCACGGAAAGAGCCTATGATTCAACTGGCGAAGGTTACCAAATCCTATAGCGGGGTCAAAGCCGTGGACGACGTCACGTTGTCCATCCCCAGTGGTCAGATTCTTGGATTCCTCGGGCCTAACGCGGCCGGGAAGACGACCACCATGCGCATGATCACCTGCTATATGCCGCCCACCGCGGGGAAAATCCAAGTGGACGGTCTGGACACGATCGAGCAATCGCTGGAAGTGCGGCGGAAGATCGGCTACCTTCCGGAAATGGCGCCGGTCTATCAGGACATCAATGTGCTGGACTATCTGAACTACGTGTGCGATCTGCGGAGAATCGCGGCCGACAAGCGGCAGCAGCGCATTCGCAGGATCATCGAGCGCTGCGGTCTGGAAGAGGTGCTGCACAAGGACGTGGGGCAACTCTCCAAGGGCTACCGTCAGCGCGTGGGTCTGGCGCAGGCGATGGTTCACGATCCCGACATCGTGGTCCTCGACGAGCCGACCGCCGGTTTGGATCCGAACCAGATCGCCGAGATTCGCGCGCTCATCAAGGAACTGGGCCGTGAAAAGACGGTGATTCTCTCGACGCACATTCTGTCGGAAGTGCAGGCCACCTGTTCGCGCATCGTGATTATCAATCAAGGCCGCATCGTAGCCGACGACACGCCCGAGGGATTGCAGGCCAATGCCGAGGGCCGCGGCGTGTTCATCACGGCGGTGAAGACAGCCGCGGGCGACGTGGCGGCCAAGACGCGGCAAATCGCGGGGGTGGAAGAGGCGCGGCCGATTTCCTCCACGCAGGGCGTGCAGAAGCTGCGGATTGAGAGCGGTGCCGGCCGCGACGTGCGCGAGGATTTCTTCCGTCTGGCCGTGCGCGAGAACTGGGTGATCCTCGAAATGGCGCAGGAGTCGCGCAGCCTCGAAGAAGTGTTCCGCAATCTGACCCGCGAGGATCAGTAACATGGACAACATTCTCTGCATTTTCCGCCGCGAGTTCCGTTCCTACTTCGATGCGCCTATCGCCTACATCGTGCTCATGTTCTTCCTGCTGATTGCGGGGTATTTCTTCACCACCAACCTCTTTCTGGTCAATCAGGCGAATCTGCGGACGATCTTCGGCATCATCCCGCTCCTTTTTGTCTTCTTTGTTCCCGCCATTTCGATGCGGCTGCTGGCCGAGGAGAAAAAGTCGGGCACCATCGAGTTGCTGTTTACCTATCCCATCCGCGACGCCGAGATCGTGGTCGGCAAGTATCTGGCCGCCCTCGGCCTGATCGCCGTGCTGCTCATTTTCACGTTCCTCTATCCGTTGACGGTGAGCACCCTCGGCAACCTTGACGCCGGTCAGGTGATTTCGGGCTACATCGGACTCTTTCTCTTGGGCGCGGCCTATCTGGCCATCGGCATCTTCGCCTCGTCCATCACCGAGAACCAGATTGTCGCCTTCATGGTGGCGTGGGCGATTTCGCTCTTCTTCTTTATCCTCGACAAGATCCTCTTCTTCGTGCCGACGTCGCTGGCCAACATCCTCGAGTATCTGGCCATCGAGTATCATTTTCAGAACATCGCACGCGGAGTGATTGACTCCCGCAATGTGATCTACTTCTTTTCGATGATCTTTGTCGGCCTGCTGCTGGCCAGCCATGCGCTGTCGCGGCGCAAGGGCGACTGACGGCCGCGGAAATCCACACACGCAAAACAGGGATCATGGAAATATGAAACACAAAGCGTGGTCAGTGTCATCGCTGTCAAACCTGCTGGTCATTGTGGCCATGGTGGTGGTGGTCAATCTCATCGGCCTGCGGATTTTCACTCGGGCGGACCTGACGGAGAACCACATTTACACGCTGAGCCGCGCCTCGCGCAGCGCGGTGGCCGGTTTGGACGACCGCCTGACCGTCAAGGCCTATTTCACCAAGGACCTGCCGCCGCCCTATAACGCCAACTCGCGCTACGTGAACGACGCGCTCGAAGATTATCGCTCGTACAGTCGCGGCAAGTTCGTCTTCGAGTTCGTGGACCCGGCGGACGAGAAGAAGTTGGAGGAGGAGGCCCAGCGCTATCGCGTTCAGCCCGCGCAGGTGAACGTGATGGAGAAGGACAACGTTCAGCTCAAGAAGGTGTACATGGGTCTGGTGCTTATCTACGGCGACAAGCACGAGACCTTACCGCTGGTGCAGGACGTGGAGAACTTCGAGTACGAAATGACGTCGGCCATCAAGCGCGTGATCGCCGACCGGCTGCCCAAGGTCGGCTTCCTGACCGGCTTCGGCGCGCCCGATCTGGGACAGGACATGCGGCAGCTCGCGGCCGGTCTCTCCAAGCACTATCAGGTGGTGCCGGTGAGCACGGCTCAGGGCAACCGTCTGATCGAAGAAGACGTGGACGTGCTCTGCATCGTGCAGCCCAAGGAAGCGCTGGACGAGTGGACGAAATTCTGCATAGATCAGTACGTCGTGCGCGGCGGCAAGGTGGGCTGGTTCATCAACAAGGTCAAGGCCGACATCCAGACGTCTCAAGCCACCGGCCTCCAGCTTAATCTGGACGACCTGACACGGTCGTACGGCTTTGTGGTGGGCAACAATCTGGTCACCGACCTGAACGCTTCGATGATCAACGTTCAGCAGCAGCAGGGCTTCTTCACGATCACCAACATGGTGCGCTATCCGGCGTTTCCGCGCATCGTGGACATCAATCGCCAGATGCCGATGGTGAAGGACTTGCAGGAACTCACGCTGTTCTTTCCCAGCTCGGTGGACACTCTGCGTTCGGGCCGGAGCAACGTGACCTACACGCCGCTCTTTCAGACCAGCGAGTACACGCGGGTGCAGCAAGGCCGCTATGACATCAACCCCATGGCTCCCACGCGCAAGGAAGACTTCACCGGCGGCCGCAAGCTCTTGGGTGTGGCGATGATCGGCGATTTTGCCTCGGTCTTCCAAGGGAAATCCGCGCCGCGGCCCACCGATTCAACCGCGATGCCGCCGCAAGTGCAGGTGCTGGAACACAGCTCCGAAACGCGCATGGTGGTCATCGGCGACGGCAACTTCGTGCAGGGCCAGTTTGCGCAGGGCGGCCCCAACCTGATTCTCTTCATGAATGCGGTGGACTGGTTGAGTCAGGACACCGACCTCATGAGCATCCGCTCGCGCGAGGCGGCCATTCGCCCGCTGAAGCCGGATATCAGCGACGGCACCAAACGCACGGTCAAATATGCGAACATGTTCGGCCCGGCGGTGCTCGTGCTGCTGCTGGGCTTGGTGCGCTGGACGATGCGGCGCAATCGCCTCAAGGGGGTAACGGTATGAAACGCTCCATCACTCTGATCCTCGCCTTGGCGGTGCTGTTAGGCATCTATTGGCTGGTGCAGTCGCGTCGCCCCGTAGTCTCGGCTGATCGGCCTTTTGTTGAATACGACAGCGCGGCCGTCAACCTCATTCGTGTGGAGACCGCTACCGATACGATCGAGCTGCGCAAAGAGGGCGATCTGTGGAATCTGGTGGCGCCCTTGAAATTCCTGGCCGCTCAGAACACGGTGCAGCAAACAATCAGCCGGCTCCGCGAAATGGAGAAGCTGACGCTCATCACCAAGAACACCGACCGGCATGCTGAGTTTCAGGTCAAGGACACCGTGGGTGTGAAAGTCACCATCGGTCAGGGCAACCAGCGAACCGTCTTCTACATCGGCAGGACGGGACCCACGGGACAGACGACCTACGCCCGCATGGCCAACTCCGGCGAGGTCTGGGAAATCGGCGGCAATCAGGCGACCACCTTCAATCGCAAAGCCAAGGACTGGCGCGACAAGACCATTACCGAGTTCAATGCGGGTGATTTTCGCAAGATCACTCTGCGTTATCCCGACCAAACGCTTACTCTCTCGTTGGTGGACACGGTGTGGAAAGTGGACGCGGGCCGCGAGCAGTTTGACGGCGCAAAGGATTTGGTGGAACGCGTGACCAACCTGCTTTCGCGCATGTCGGGAGTGGATTTCGCCGACACGCTGGCGGCCAACGCTTTCGATCAACCGGTCTTCCAGCTCGAAGTGGAACTCGCGGCGGGACAGACGGTGGACATCAAGCTGATCGCCAAAGACCCCGAGGCCAATCAATACTACCTGCGCAAGGCCGGAGCCACGGCGGACTATGTGATTTACAAGAGCACCGCCAACGCTCTCATGAAGAAGGCCGAGGATTTCAAGCCGCAGGCCGGCGATGAGGAAGACCTTCCCGCTAAGGCGGCGCGATCGGCGCGGGTGAGCTGAGGTCATTGCACCCGAGAGGCCGGATTGCCGCGGCGTCACCCCGGTAGTCCGGCCTTTTTCGCTCCTGCGCGCGCCTGATTCACAGAAGCTCGGTCCCGACATGTTGCTCCAACAACTCCGTCAGAAACCCGTTGCCGTTTTGGCCGTTGTCTTGCTGGTGGCGGCGGCCTTCCTGCCGTCGCTGCGCAACGGATACGTGAGTGATGACTTCGCGCTCGTCGGCCGTCGCGACAGCATCCTCAAGACGCCCCAAGGGCTGCTGCAACTCGTCACGAATCCGTACTGGTGGGGATCCGCCGATGTGGAAGCCCGCCATGACTTGTACCGGCCGTTCATTTCCGCCACGTGGTGGTTCGACTATCAGATCGGCGGTCTGTCGCCGTGGGCCTACCATCTGTCGAATCTCCTCGTTCACCTCGCGGTAACGGTGCTGATTTTTGTGGCGCTGTCGCCGATAGCCGGCCGCGGTCTCGCTTTAGCCGCGGCCGCGCTGACGGGCGCCGGGCCGGTGGCGGTGACGTCGGTGGGATGGGCCGCGGGACGCACGGATCTTTGGGCGGCGCTTTTCATGCTTGCCTTCCTGATCTTGTTCGAACGCGTGCGGCGAGGCGCGTCGCGGTGGCATCTGGCCGGCGCGCTGATCAGCTTTTTCTTCGCGCTGACATCCAAGGAGACGGCCGTCATCGCACCGGTCATCGCCTGGATGCTCGGGCGATGCCGGAGGCCGGCTGGAAGCGATGAGGCGCGTGCGCGGCGCACCATCCGGCCTTACGTTGCTCTGCTGATTCCTTTGGCCGCCTATCTGGCCGCGCGCTGGGCGGTGCTCGGTGCGCTCGGAACGCGCGCGGGCCCCACCGCCCATTTTTCACTGCTGACCTTCATACCCAAGCTGCCGGAGCAGATTCTGCGTTCGGCGTTTCATGCCATCGTGCCGCTGCACTACAACTACTTCTCGGAACTCATCTGGAGCGAACCCGGGCAGCGGAATTTGTTGTTCATTCTTGGTTGGATCGCTTTTCTGGCGCTGATCGCTTTGATCGTGATAGGACTGGCGCGACGGCAGCTCTGGGCGGCGGGGGGAGCGTGGTTCGGGCTGGTGCTCATTCCCGTGTACATCTCCGGTCAATCGTGGGCGCCCATTTCCGATTTCTACATGTACACCGGCTTGCCCGGTCTGTGGCTGTTTGTGTTGGACGGCGGCCGGGCGCTCGCCGGGCGTCTGGGACCGGCGCGGTTTGTAGAGGGCAAGCGCGCCGCGCTTCTCATCGGTGCCGTGACCATCGTCTTTGCCGTTCTCACCTTCTCGCGTCTGCCGGTTCTGCAATCATCCATGTCGCTGGTTCAGAACAGTGTTCGGCGCGAATCACGGTCGGCCAAGGCCATGATGGCTCTGGCCGAAGAGTACTTCTATCAGGGACAGGACTCCGCGGCCGACCAGTGGATGCGCAAGGCGATAGCCGCCCGGCCTGATGACTTAAGACCGTGGACGATCAGCGCCCGCCATTATATGGAAGCAGGCAATACAAACAAGGCGGCCGCTTTCGTGGACACGCTGGCGGTGCGCGGCCGGTACTCGGCGCAAGCGCAGGCGCTGATCGCACGGTACTATTACGAGATGGGCCGTTGCGATTTGGCCGTGGAGACGTTTCGACGCTCGCTGAGACTGGATTATCCGACCGTGGCCACGCTTTTCGATTACGGCATGGCGTTGATCTGCGCGGGCGACAACCGGTCCGCGGTCGAAGCCTACGAAGCGGTGATTTCGCTCGCGCCGTCGTGGCCGCAGGCGTACGCCAATTTCGGTCTGGCGCTGGAGAATGTCGGCCGCTTGGGTGAGGCCGTGCGTGCCTATGAAACGGCCGTGCAGCAGGCTCCGGCCCTTGCACAGGCGTGGGAATCGCTGGCCAAGGCGAGCTTGAAAGCGGGCGATCGTTCGCAAGCTCAGCACGCGGCCGAGGTGTATTTCGGGCTGAATCCGCCCGCCGATCGCGCGCAGCGGCTGCGCGAAATGCTGACCCGGCCGTGACGCTCACGGATGAAATCGGTCGTGATGAGAACCAGTGCCCCGCATCACCTTCGACCCAGAGCGCGTCGCTCTGGGTTTTGTGCGCCGGCACAAACGCTGAACACGGGACTCCGATTCCCTAAGCCATGACGGCCCTTCTGAGACTACTGCCCTTTCTGCGGCCCTATCGAGGAGCGATCATCCTCGGGGCCGTGATCGCCGTGTTGAACAATGCGGTGGGAATTCTCGGTCCGTGGCTCTTGAAGCTGGCCGTGGACGCGCTGCAGAGCGGTGGGACGGTGGCGCTGCTGGCTCAATACGCGGCGCTGATGGTGGCGGTGGCGGTGGCGGCGGGCGTGCTGCGCTTCTACATGCGGCAGATTCTCATCGGTGTGTCGCGTCACGCCGAGCTCGATTTGCGCAACGCGTTTTTCGCGCATCTGCAAAAGCTGCCCGCTTCCTTCTACAATCGGCGGCGCACGGGCGACATCATGGCGCGATTGACCAGCGATCTTGAAAGCGTGCGCTCGGTTCTCGGCCCCGGCGTGATGTATCCGCTGGATACGATTTCCATGGCGGCTTTCGTGCTCACCATGATGCTGCTGCTCTCCGTCAAGCTGACCATCGCGGTCCTCATCGCGGCGCCGCTGGTTTCCTTGGCGGTGTTCTATCTGGGCCGGGTGACGTTCCGGCTGCACACGCGCATTCAGCAGCAGTTTTCGGCTCTTTCCGATTGCGCCGAGGAGAATCTGGCGGGTGTACGCGTGGTGCGAGCGTTTGCGCAGGAGGAACGCGAGTACCGGAAGTTCGATGAGCTGAACCGCGAGTACGTGCAGCGCAATCTGGCCATGACGCGCGTGCAGGCGCTGTTCATGCCGCTCATGTTCTTGCTTTTCGAGTTGGTGACGGCGATGGTGCTGCTCTTGGGCGGCCGCGCCATTATCGCCGACCGGCTCACGCTGGGCGGATTCGTGGCCTTTGTGGGTTATCTCGGAATGCTGGCTTGGCCGATTATTGCCGTGGGTTGGGTGGCGAATCTCTTTCAGCGCGGCGCGGCATCCATGAAACGTCTGACGGAGATTCTCGATGTCACTCCCGAGATTGCTCCGCCGCCCGTGCCGCACCGTCCCTCGGTAATCCGCGGCGAGATCGAGTTTGCCAACGTCGGCTTCAGCTACGATGGAGACCGGCCGGCGCTGTCGGAGCTTTCGTTTGTCATTCCGCCCGGACGAACGGTGGCGATTGTCGGTCGCACGGGCAGCGGCAAGAGCACGCTGGTCTCACTGATTCCGCGGCTCTTCGATCCCACCGAAGGTCGAGTTCTCATAGACGGCATTCCCACGACCGACTGGGACCTGCGTGTGCTTCGCCGGACAATCGCGGTGGTGCCGCAGGACGCGCAGCTCTTTTCCGACATGGTGAGTGCGAATTTGCGCTTCGGCGCGCCGGATGCGCCGCAGGAAAACCTGATGCGGGCGGCGGAGATTTCGCAGATCGCGAAGGACGTGGCCGCTTTCCGCAGTGGATACGAGACGGTGGTGGGCGAGCGCGGCATCACGCTCTCGGGTGGGCAGAAGGGACGCACGGCGCTGGCGCGCGCGTTGCTTTGCGATCCCAAGATTCTGATTCTTGATGACGCGCTCTCCGCGGTGGACACGCAGACCGAGGAGGAAATACTGCACGGATTGCGCCGCTTCATGGCCGGCCGCACCTCGATCATCATTTCTCATCGCGTGTCCACGGTCAAAGACGCCGATGAGATATTCGTTTTGGATGAAGGCCGCATCGTGGAGCGCGGCACTCACGATGAGTTGATCGCGCGGGGCGGGTATTACGCGGAACTGGACCGCATGCAGAAGTTAGAAGCGGAGCTCGAAGAAATGGACGAGGACGCGGCCTCATGAGCGCCGCTGACGATTGGAGCCGCGAAGACGAGGTGCTCGGCAAGGCGTATGACGCCCGGCTGGCGCGGCGGCTGTGGAGCTACATCGGCGACCAGAAACGCAAAATTGCTCTGGCGGCGGTGTTGCTCGTTTTGGGCGCGCTGGCCGAGCTGGCTGGTCCGCTGCTGGTCAAGGTGGCGATTGACCGCTGCATCGCCACCCGCGACTGGCACGGACTTGTCATCATCGTGCTGCTGTTCGCGGGTCTCGCTGTGAGTGCAACCGTGCTGCGGTGGAGTGAGACCTACTTGACCGGAGCGGCCGGGCAGTACATCGTCTATCGCCTGCGCATGCAGCTTTTCGAGAAGCTGCAGCGGCTCTCGATTCCGTACTTTGACCGCAATCCGGTGGGACGGCTCATGTCGCGGCTGACCTCCGACGTGCAGGCGCTCTACGAGCTCTTCAGCGCGGGCGTGGTGGCGATCGTCGGCGACGTCGTGACCTTGGTCGGCATCATGGTGGTGATGTTCGTTATCAGTTGGAAGTTGGCGCTCATCACGCTCTCGGTGATTCCATTTCTGATTCTGATCACCTTCATGTTCCGGCGTCACGTACGCGATCTCTACCGGCTCACGAGATTGAAGATTGCGCGGCTCAACAGCTACCTGCACGAGAATCTCGTGGGTATGCGGGTGGTGCAACTCTTCAATCGCGAGCCGCGCAACTTCGCCGCTTTCGATGAGATCGGCCGCGATCTCAAAGGCACTTACCTCCGGACGATCTTCTATTACGCGTTGTTCTATCCGGCGGTGGAGCTGATCTCGGCGGTGGCGGTGGCCTTTATCATCTATGGCGGCGGTGGAATGCTGCTGGCCGGAGCGGTGACGATGGGCACGCTGGTGGCCTTCATTCAATATGTGGAGCGGTTCTGGCGGCCGGTGCGCGATCTGGCCGAGAAGTACAACATTTTGCAGGGCGCAATGGCCGCCGCCGAACGCGTGTTCAAGGTGATAGATCATCCGATTGAGGTTCCGCTGCGGGAATTGAGCACCGCAACTCCGGCGGGCGACGAAAAGATGGAGGGTGTGGCCATCGAATTTCGTCACGTGTGGTTCGCTTACCACCATGAAGATTGGGTGCTCAAGGACGTGAGCTTCCGCGTGGCGCCGGGCGAATCCGTGGCGGTGGTGGGAGCCACCGGAGCGGGGAAGACCACGCTGATCTCGCTCTTGTCGCGCTTCTATGACGTGCAACAGGGCGACATCCTCGTGAACGGGCTTGACGTTCGTCAATGGGATTTGGCCAAGCTGCGGCGGCTCATGGGAATTGTGCTGCAGGACGTTTTCGTCTTTGCCGGAACGGTGACCGACAACATCCGTTACGGCTGTCCCGACTCGGGAGCGGAAACCGTGCGGCGCGCGGCGGCGCTGGTGCATGCCGATCATTTCATTTCACGCCTGCCGAAGAGCTACGACGAACCGGTTATGGAGCGCGGAGCGACGCTCTCCACCGGCCAGCGCCAGTTGCTGGCGTTTGCGCGGGCGCTGATGTGCGAGCCGCCGGTGATCGTGCTCGACGAAGCCACGGCCTCGATTGATACCGAGACCGAGCGGCTGATTCAGGATGCCATCGGACGGCTGTTGGTGGGGCGCACGTCTATCATCATTGCGCATCGGTTGTCCACCATTCAGCGTTGCGACCGGATTCTGGTCTTTCATCACGGCCGGCTCCGCGAGCAGGGAACGCAGGAGGAGCTTCTGGCGCAGCGCGGCATTTTCCACCGGCTGTGGCAACTTCAGTACGGAGGCGTCACTGCAGCTATGCAAGCTGGTGAAGAGGCTTGACATTGGGGGATTTTTCCTATAGATTGCGGTCGGTCTTCTGCCATCACAAGACCTTGCGGTTCAGAAAGCAAAATGCCTGTTACCAAAGAAGATATCCAGCGCACAGCGGAACTTGCCCGGCTGCGTCTCTCGCCTGCCGAACTCGACGACATGACGAGCACTTTAGGTAAGGTTTTTCAATATATTGACCAGCTTCATGAAGTGGATACCACGGGCGTCGAGCCGCTGCATCATGTTCTGGAGATGTCCAATGTGATGGATCCGGATGTGCCGCGCGCGGGCTTCACGCGGGAGGAAGCGCTGGCCAACGCGCCCGATCGCACGGAAGAATATTTCCGGCTGCCGCGGGTTGTGAATTGACGTGAAATCTCTGGCCGTCATTCCGGCGCGCTACTCTTCCACGCGCTTTCCCGGAAAGCCGCTGGCCCTGCTGGCCGGAAAACCGATGGTGCAGCACGTGTGGGAGCGGTGTTGCAGCGCTGCGGGCGTGGATCAAGTGATCATCGCCACCGAAGACGAGCGGATTCGCGCTGCGTGCTCGGCTTTCGGTGCGCCGTGCGAGATGACCTCCGCCGGTCACCGCTCAGGGACGGATCGCGTGGCCGAAGTGGCGCGGCGACATGCGGAGTACGAAATCGTCCTGAATGTGCAGGGGGATGAGCCGGCAATTGCGGCCGAGACGATTGCCGCGGTGGTGGCGGCGCTGCGCGAAGGCGGATGCATGATAGCCACTCCAGTGGCACCCGCGCAACTTCAAGACGTGTCCAATCCCAACGTGGTCAAGGTGGTCTTGTCGCTGGCGGGCGATGCGCTCTATTTCAGCCGCGCACCCATTCCCCATCACCGCGACGGACTGCCGTCCACCCGGCCCGAGTATCTGCGGCACATCGGACTCTACGGATTTCGCCGCGAAGCACTTCTGAAGGTCGCACAGCTTTCGCCCTCGCCTCTGGAAGTTGCCGAATCGCTGGAGCAGCTTCGCTGGCTGCAAGCGGGTTTTGTGATTCGCTGCGTGGCGGTGAAAACATTCTCCGCCGGCGTGGACACACCCGAAGACTTGAAGATTCTCGAGAAATTCTGGCGTGACACATCCCGGTAGTTCCATGGTGAAGAAGACCTCCCATTCCGCGCGCAAGAAGACGAAGTACATCTTCGTCACCGGCGGCGTGGTGTCTTCTCTGGGCAAGGGAATCGCCGCCGCTTCGCTGGGTCAGTTGCTGAAAGCCCGCGGTCTGCGGGTGACCATCATGAAACTCGATCCCTACCTCAACGTGGATGCGGGCACCATGAACCCGTATCAGCACGGCGAAGTGTACGTGACCGAGGACGGCGCCGAGACCGATCTCGACTTGGGGCACTACGAGCGCTTCATTGACGTGGACATGAGTCGTCTGAACAACACCACCACCGGACAGATTTATCAGACGGTCATCACCAAGGAGCGCAAAGGCGAGTTTCTGGGAGCGACGGTGCAGGTGATCCCGCACATCACCGGCGAGATCATCTGCCGGATTCAGATGCTGGCGGCCGGCAAGGAAGCCTACGACGTGCTCATCGTCGAGGTGGGGGGCACGGTGGGAGACATCGAGAGCCTTCCCTTTCTCGAGGCGATTCGCCAGATCGCGCTGAAGAGCGGACCGCAGAACTGTCTCTTCCTGCACGTCACTCTCATTCCTTTCATTCCCACCATCGGCGAAGTCAAGACCAAGCCGACGCAGCACAGCGTGAAAGAGCTGCGCGAAATCGGAATTCAACCCAACATTCTGCTCTGCCGCACGCAGTACCCGCTGGAGGACAAGGTTTGCGCCAAGATTGCGCTCTTCTGCAACGTCGGCAAGGACGACGTGTTTGAAGTGCGCGACGTGGAGACCGTCTACGAGTTGCCGCTGGTACTCGAACGTGAAGGCTTGGGCGTGCGCGTGCTCAAGAAACTCGGCATGCGCGCCAAGGAACCGGATCTGGCCGGCTGGCAGAGCGTGGTGCAGCGCATCAAGCAGCCGCGCCGCACGGTGCGCATCGCCGTCTGCGGCAAGTACGTGGAAGTGCGTGACTCGTACAAATCCATCACTGAGGCGTTCGTCCATGCCGGAGCGCATCACGATGCGCGCGTGGAGCTGAAGTGGATTGAAGCGGAGGACTTCGAGAAGCAGTCCACCGCCGAGCTGCTGGCCGACTGTTCGGGGCTTTTGGTGCCCGGCGGATTCGGCGCGCGCGGCTTCGAGGGGAAGATTGCGGCGGTGCATCACGCGCGCGTCAACAATCTGCCGTTTCTCGGATTGTGCCTCGGCCTGCAAATGGCGGTTGTTGAGTATGCGCGAAACGTGTGCGGGATCAAGAAAGCGATGTCGCGCGAATACGCGCCGGAAGGCAAGCATCTGGTCATTGATTACATGCCCGAGCAGCGCGGCCTCCGCCACAAGGGCGCGACCATGCGTCTCGGCAGCTATCCGTGTTTTCTGGCCCGCGGCTCCCTCGCGCACAAGGTCTTCGGCACCGATGCCATTACCGAGCGGCACCGTCACCGCTATGAAGTGAACAACGTTTACCGGGAGACGCTGGAAAACGGCGGGCTGAAGGTGAGCGGTGTGTGGCCGGAAGGCAATCTGGTCGAGATCATCGAGCTGGAAAACCATCCGTGGTTTCTCGCCGTTCAATTTCACCCCGAACTCAAGAGCCGTCTGATGCGTCCGCATCCCCTCTTCCGCGATTTCGTGGGCGCGTGTTTGCAGCACGCCGCCGGCGCGCAGGAAAGCCCCTCGCGCTCCATGGGGCAAGCGGCCGCCCTTTGATTCTCACCTCACACCAACCGTCAACACTTCGTGCCTGAGCGCTCCTTCTTTCCGCTGGCGATCATCGCCGGTCCCTGCGTCATCGAGTCCGAGGCTCTGTGCCTCGAAGTGGCCGAAGCGTTCTTCAAGATCGCGGTGCGCACGGGCGTTCTCCCGATCTTCAAGGCGAGTTTCGACAAAGCGAACCGCACCTCGGTGGAGAGCTTCCGCGGCATCGGCATGGACGAGGGACTGAAGGTGCTGGCCAAGGTGCGGCGCGAAGCGGGACTGCCGGTGCTCACCGACATTCACCTGCCCGATCAGGCGGCGCCGGCGGCGGAGGTGGTGGACATTCTGCAAATTCCCGCCTTCCTTTGCCGGCAGACGGATCTGCTGTTGGCGGCGGGCAAGACCGGAAAACCGGTCAACATCAAGAAGGGGCAGTTTCTCTCGCCGGATGACATGCGGCATGCGGCGGCGAAAGTGGAATCCACCGGCAACCGTCGTTTGATGCTCACCGAGCGCGGCACGTTTTTCGGCTATCGCGATTTGGTGGTGGACATGCGTTCGCTGGTGCAGCTCGCCGAGCTCGGCTATCCGGTGGTTTTCGACGCCACGCACTCGGTGCAGCGCATGGGGGGCGCGGAAGGTGTTTCCGGCGGCGCGTCCGAATATGTCGAGCCTCTGGCGCGCGCGGCAGTGGCCACCGGTGCGGTCGCGGCGGTGTTCATCGAGACTCATCCGCGAGTGAACGAAGCTCTTTCCGACCGGACGAGCATGCTGCCGCTGGATCGTCTCGAAGGTCTGGTGAGCCGCCTGGTGCGAATCGCGGAAGCGGTAGGTATCTCGTCCTCGATGGCCGTTCTCTCCGACGACTTGGGCAAACCGTGAGACGCAGCGACCGAATCCGTCTGAATTCGATGCTCTTCTATGCGCACCACGGTGCGCTGGCCGAAGAACGCGCGCTGGGGCAGCAGTTCGAAGTGGACGTGGAGGTGTGCGGCGACTTCTCGCGCCATGAAGGCAGCGACGATTTGCACTGGACGGTGGATTACACGCTGCTTTATCGCGCGGTGTCGGAGATTTTTTCGAGCGAGAACTTCCACCTTCTGGAAACCTGCGCGGGGGTGGTGGCTGACGGCCTCTTGAAGCGCTTTGACAAGGTGGAAGAAGTCACCGTGCGCGTTCGCAAACCGCACGTGCCTATGGGCGGCGTGCTCAAGAGTGTGGAAGTGGAGGTCACGCGCCGTCGGCCAGCCGGTTGAACATGCCTACGTCGGCTTCGGCTCGAATCTTGGAGACGGACGGGAGCTTTTCGCGGCGGCGCTGAGCGAACTGACCGGCCGCGGGTTGCGCGTTTTACGCTGCTCCGCTCTCTATGAAACGCAGCCGTGGGGCGGCGCACCGGGCGGCGATTACACAAACGCCGTCCTCGAGGTGGAACGCGCCGGCGAGGTGCGTGAGTTCCTGCGCGTGCTGCAGAGTGTGGAGGTCGCGCTGGGACGCACGCGTCGCGAACCTAACGCGCCGCGCACCTGCGATCTGGATTTGCTGTTGTGGGGATCGGACACGATGGACTCGCCGGAGCTGGTGGTGCCGCATCCGCGGCTCGGCGAGCGGCGTTTCGTGCTGCTGCCTCTGTGCGATCTGATCCCCGACGGCGTTCATCCGCGTTTCAACAGAACCTTTCGCGAGCTTCTAAGAGTGTGCCCCGATTCCTTGCGCGTCCGCCGCATCGGGGCGCCGAACTTTTCGTGACGGCATGAGCGAACTGCGCTACATCGCAATCGAAGGCGTGATCGGCGTCGGCAAGACGTCGCTGGCGCAGTTGCTGTCCGAGAAACTGAACGGCCGGCTGGTGCTGGAGAAGCCCGAGGACAATCCGTTCCTCGACCAGTTCTACAAGGATCCTCGGCACTACGCGTTCCAAACGCAGCTCTTCTTCCTCCTTTCGCGCTTCAAACAGCAGCAGGAGTTTCCGGAGCCTGATTTTTTTCATCAGCTGGTGGTGGCCGATTACCTGTTCGCCAAAGACCGCATCTTCGCCTACATCAACCTCAGCGAGGCGGAAATCACGCTCTATGAGAAGGTGATGGCGCTGATGGAAGTGCGCATCAAGAAGCCCGATCTGGTGGTGTATTTGCAGAGCTCCACCGACCGCCTGATGCGCAACATCCGCCAGCGCAACCGTCCCTACGAGAAAGAAATCTCGGAGGATTATCTGCGCACGCTGAATGAGGCGTACAATCACTTTTTCTTCCATTACGGCGAGACGCCGCTGCTGATCGTCAACGCGACCGCCATTGACTACGTGGGCAATGCGGATCATCTGATGACTCTGATCGCGGAGATTCGCCGCGAGCAGATGGGAACTCGTTACTACAATCCGGTGGAGCGGTGAGAGTTCTGCTCCGTCTGCTGCTGATCGGAGCGGCCTTGTATCTGGTGATTCGCTACCTGATCCGCCTGCTTTTTCCCGCGCGCAGCGGGAAAGACGTGCAAGGGGCGCCGCGACGACGCCGCAGCCGCATTGACGAGGAACGCATCAGCGACGCCAGTTTCAAGGACATTTCCAAGAAATGAAACGAGAGATCGTCACCACCTCGCGCGCGCCGCAAGCCATCGGGCCTTACAGTCAGGCGGTGCGCTTCAGCGGCGCGTTGGTTTACACGGCGGGGCAGATTCCCATTGAGCCGGCGACCGGACAGGTGGTGGGAACGACCGTGGGCGAGCAAACCGAGCAGGCGCTGCGGAATCTTACTGCGGTTCTAAAGGCGGCGGGGGCTTCGCCGGCGACCGTCGTGAAGGTCACCGTGTTTCTCAAGAATATGGCCGATTTTGCCGAAATGAATGAAGTGTACGGCCGCTATTTTCCGCAAGCGCCGCCGGCGCGCAGCGCGGTCGAGGTGGCGCGGCTTCCCAAGGACGTGCTGGTGGAAATCGAGTGTCTCGCTCTGGTGGAATCTTAAGAGCGGCGGCGCCGGTTCTGGTTGCCTTGCTGCTGATGGCGACTGAGGCGCGCGCCGAAGAGACTGCACCGAAGCCTCGAAAGAGCTCCACCGGGGCGGTCTTGCGCTCGCTGGTCGTTCCCGGCTGGGGGCAGTTCTACAACGAGAGTTATGTCAAGGCGGTGGCGTTCGCGGGCATTGAAGGCTCGCTGATTTTCAGCGCGTCCCATCAGCACGATCAGATGAAACGCTTTGAAAAGGCGGGGGATTTTTCCCGTGAACGGTTCTACCGCAGCAGCCGCAACCGGCTGATCTGGTGGCTGGCGGGCACGGCGCTGCTGTCCATGGGGGACGCGTACGTGGATGCGCAGCTCTACGGTTTGGATGTGTCTCCCGATTTGTCTCTGAAAAACGGCACGGTGGGCGTCACCGTTTCGTGCAACTTCTGATGTGAGCGGACAACATGGGTTTGCTGGATCGGATGGTGGTGATCACCTTGCCGTTGGTTCCGAAGGCGATTGTCGGCATGGTGGCGGCAAGTTACATTGCAGGCGAGAAGTTGGATGATGCCGTGCGGGTCGTGCGCGACCTCAACGGCAGAGGTTTCATGGCCACGGTGGACGTGCTCGGTGAATTCGTTGCCGAGCGTGAGAAGGCGGAGGCCAGCGTCGCCGAGTATCAACGGCTGGTCGAGCGCATCGCGCGTGAAAAGCTCGACGCCAATGTGTCGGTGAAGCTCACGGCCGTGGGGATGGACATTGACCCGCAGTACGTGCGGCAGAACGTGCGGAAGGTGATCGCGGCGGCGGCGCAACACGGCATGTTCGTGCGCATAGACATGGAAGACTCCCCGCACACCACCGAGACTTTGGCCATCTACGACGAGCTGCGGCGCGAGTTTGAGGTGGGAGTGGCGATTCAGGCTTACATGCGCCGTTCGGCCGATGACGTGAAGCGGTTGATGACCGGAGGAGCGGCGAACTTCCGCCTCTGCAAGGGCATTTATGTCGAGCCTGAAAGCGTCGCCTACAAGGAACGGGAAGAAATCCGGCGCAACTTCACCGCGCTGCTCGACCGGATGTTCGCCGGCGGCGCATACGTGGGGATTGCCACTCATGATGAAGTACTGGTGGACGAGGCGGAGAAGCTGGTGCGCAAGTACGGATTGAGCCGCGACCGCTACGAGTTTCAGATGCTGTTAGGCGTGCGCCGCGTGCTGCGCGACGGGATTCTCGCCCGCGGTCACCGGTTGCGCATCTACGTGCCTTACGGCGATGCGTGGTACGGATATTCGACGCGGCGTCTCAAGGAAAATCCGCAAATCGCCGGTTATGTGTTCAAGAGCATGTTGGGCGACTGTTTCGTGGAGCTGGCCAAGCTGCCCGATGAGTGCGTGCATCTGGTGCTCACCGATCCGCCCTACGGCATTGACTATCAGTCGAACCGGCGCGTGGCGCGGCCCAAGCTGCCCAAGTTCGAGAACGACGTGGATCTGAGCTGGGTGGATTCGTGGGTGGAGCAGATTCATCGCGTGCTCAAGCCGGACAGCCACTTCTACTGCTTCACGCGCTATGACACGTATCCGGTGTTCTACAACTCGATCAGCCGGCTCTTCAAGGTCAAGAACTGTCTCACGTGGGTGAAGAACAATCATGGCAGCGGCGACCTGAATGGCTCCTATGCGCCGCAAGCGGAGATGATCGTCTTCGCCGTGAAGGGCAAGCGGCTGCTCAACGGGTCGCGCGAATCGGACGTGCTGACCTGCGACAGCGTGCCGTCGGCGCACCGCCGACATGCCACGCAGAAACCGGTGGAGTTGCTTCGGCAACTGATCGAGAAGAGCACCGAGCCGGATGAGATTGTCCTCGATCCGTTTGCCGGCGTAGGCAGCACGGGGCTGGCCTGTCTCGACCGTCATCAAGCGCATGGTGATCGTCACGAGCGGCGCTACCTGCTGATGGAAATCAACCCCGAGTTCGTGAGCAAGGCCCGCGCCGGCGGACTGGCTCGGCAGGAGATGCTGATGACCACGGAAAAGCTCGTGCGACAGGAGCCGCACAAGCAGCGGCCGGCCATGCGCACCAAGCGCATTCGCGCCCGCCGCGATGAGACGTTGCCGCTGCCGCTGTAGAGACTGTTTTCACGAAACACGAAAAGCCCGGGACTTGTTCCCGGGCTCTCGGATTGCTCACAAACCCCGTCATTACTGGCGGGGTTTGTTTTAGAGTGGTGGGGGCTGCTACGGAATGTCAGGCGAGGGTCTGGCCCGCTCTGTTTACAGGGATGAGGGCGGAGGGATGAGGGATGAGGGATGAAGCCCGAATACGGATTCAGATTCCGGGCACGCGGGGACGCATGCCTCGGCGGAAGATGCCTTCGTCGAGCAGACGCGCCGCCGTTTCCTGCGCCAGCCGCGCTTCATAGAGCATGATGACCCGCCCGCGTTACTGGAGTCGGACGGGCAGCACGACGAATTGAAGCCCGTGGAACATCAGACGCCGTTGCAGCGACAACGGAGTCTCGTTGTGCAGCAGCCGCGACCACAAGGTGTCTTTCCAGAAGAGGAGTCGCGCCGCAAAGAACACGGAATTGGAGAACTCGCGATGCAGATCGAGACAGATCTGTTCGATCGTGCCCAGATAGTCAATGGCACAGGCGGTGCGGGACATGGCCTTCAGCCCGTAAGAGCGGGCCAGCGTGACGTATTTCTCGGCCTGCTTGTGCACTTCCTTCTCGAGCTCCCCCAGCTCGTCCACGCCCTTAAAATGACCGGAGTCAATGGCGCCGACCGAAACGAAAACGTACTGCTTGAAGCGCGTGCCGAAGAGACGCTGGACATTCAGCATCACGTGGATTCCGGTGCCGCTGTACTTTTCGACGAGAATGACGGCGGTCGGTTCGTTCGGATCGAGGGGCTGCGGCGTGACGGACGCGTCGCCGAAGGACAGGGTCATCAGGATCTCGTCTATCTTCTCGACCTTGCCGCTGATTTCGCGGTAATGCCGCCGGATGAGGAAGCAAAGCGCGACCACTCCGGAAGTCAAGAGCAGCGTCAGCCACCCTCCTTTGAAGAATTTCATGAAAACCATCAGAACGAGGAGACTGGCGCAGACCAAGAGACCTATTCCGTTTATGACAAAACGGCTCAGCCACTTCTCGTGTGTCTTGCGCCGTGACAGCCAGAGCCGCAGCATGCCGAGTTGAGAAAGAGAGAATGTAATGAACACGTTGATCGCGTAGAGTGTGATCAGAACGGTGATATTCCCCCGCGAATAGATGATGAAAAACACGGCGGCGGCACCCATCAGCAAGACTCCGTTCTGAGTGACGAGCCGCTCCGAAAGGTGGCTGAAGCGGTGGGGGACCCATGAATCCTGCGCCATGTTGGCCAGCACGCGCGGCCCATCAATGAAACCGGTCTGTGCGGCCACGAAGAGGAGCAAAGCGGCCGAGATCAGGGTCACCCAGAGCACGGAATCACCGAGATGCCAGGCGCCGAGCCGCCAGCTGTGCAAGATCTGCGAGAACAGCGCCGCGTTCAACGTCTTGCCCGGCATGGGCTGGGTGTTGAACAGGTAGTAGTTGGCAAAGAGTGCGGCGGACAAGAAAGCCAGCGACGCCGCCATGTAGGCCATCGTCTTCTTCCCGGTTTGTACCCGCGGCTCCCGTAAGACGGGCATCCCGTTGGAAACGGCTTCAATCCCGGTGAACGTCCCCGCGCCCATGCTGAAGGCGCCGAGGAAGACGACGATCATTATGCCGAGTCCGTCCTTGTTCAAGGTCGCTGTGGCCTGACCGAAACCCTGGACGGCACGAGCCGGGAGATCATCAACATGAACGATCAGGCCGTAAGCAAGGATTACGACGTGACTGACCACGAAAATCATGAACACCGGCAGAAGGGTAATCACGGACTCCTTCACTCCGCGCAGGTTCATCAGCGCCAGGAGAAGGATGACTCCGATAGCCGTAACGACTTTCAATTCCTGCGACACGGGGGCGGCGGCCAAGCTGTAAATCGAGGCCACGCCGGAGACCACCGAAACCGCAATCGTAAGAACGTAATCCACGACCAGCGCTGAACCGGAGACTACACCGGCAACAGGGTGAAGGAGCTTGGACGCCACCAGATAGCCGCCGCCCCCGGACGGGAACTGTTCGATAATCTGCGTGTAACTGGCGGAGATGATCAGCACCGTGAGGGCGATGACGATTCCCAGTACCGGCCCCAAGAATGCCATGCTGTGAAGCGCATGGTAAGCTTCTTCAGGTCCATAGTTGGCCGACGTGATCCCGTCCGCGCCCATGCCGACCCATGCAAAAAAGGCGATCAGCGAGATGCGCTGAAACACCTTGGGGTCAAACGGATTCCGCCGCCCGCCGAGAAGCGTGCGACGAAATCGAGTGAGAGTGGAAACGTCTTCCGTGCCGCCGTTGGCGGCGCTTGACTTGTCGTTCATAGAGAGCGGCCGCTCACGACCGCATGCGTCTTCCTACACGCCTGCCGGATAGAGAACAACCTTCAGACCCTGCCCGCCGAGCTTGACGGCGAAGCCTTTCTCGAAATCCTTCAGGGCGAACTTATGAGTCACCACCCGCCGGGCCGTTTGCAGGAAGGGCCCTTGCAGGAGCGCCAACATTTCAATCCACGTGGAGAAAATCTTGCGTCCGATGATGCCACGAATGGTCACGCCCTTGAAGACCACGTCGGACGAGAAATTCACGCCGATTTCTCCTCGCGGCAATCCGAGAAGCGAGATTTCCCCGCCCATGCGCACCGCCGCGAAGGCGTCGCGGTAAGCGGAGGCGTGGCCGGAAAGTTCGAGCACCGCGTCCACGCCGCGCTTGCGAGGATCGGCCTTGCACAGGGACAGGAACTCCTGCCGTTGCTTTTCGTCGCTGACGTTGAACACCGCGTCCGCACCTTCATCTTTGGCGGTTTTCAGCAGGGCCTCCTGCACGTCGGTCACGTAAACGCGCCGCGCACCCATCAGCCGGCAGAGCGCGGTGGCCATGATGCCCATCGGGCCAGCGCCCAGAATCGCCACGTCTTTTCCGACCATGTCCACCGAGCGCACGGTGTGAACCGCGTTGCCGACGGCATCAAGGAAAGCTCCGACTTCTTCCGGCAGATCAGGCGGCAGCGGAATCACGGCGGCGGCGGGGAGAACCACATGATCGGCGAAAATTCCCGGTCCGGTGATGCCGCGAATGATCGTGTTCAAACACCACTGTCCGTTGCCGGTGCGGCAGTTGTGGCACACGCCGCAGATGATGTGCATTTCGGCGGAAACATAATCGCCCACCGTCAAGCCATGGACGCTCTTCCCGGCTTCTTCCACGATCCCGCAGAACTCGTGACCGGTGATCAGGGGCAGATGCTCCTTCATGCGGGTCATCAATTGTGGGTCGGAACGGTAGATGTCCACGTCGGTGCCGCAGATACCGGCGGCCTTGACGCGGATCAGAACTTCATCAGGGCGGGTGATCTGTGGCGAGGGCACATCGGCGACGTAGGTCAGGCCCTTGTCTGGAGTCTGTTTTTGGATGGCTTGCATGCTGCTGTTCCGGGTGAGCCAGAGGCCCTGACAGGGCCTGAGAGTAACCCGCAAAGTTACCGATTCATAATAAAATAGTCAAGCGGCGACCGGCACAAGACTTGGCCGTGCGGCCTCTGTTTCGCTTTCGCAACATCTTAGCCGAGTTAAAGATAACGTACCCAGCGCCGATAATAAGGGCAGAAACGGTCCAAACGGGAATCGGATGCCATGGAACTCGAGCGCTTCTTCTGCCAAAACCGCCTGTGCCCCGACTACAGCAAGGTCGGAGCCGGCAACATCGCACTGTACACACGCTACGGCCGCAAGCAGGTGCGGCTGCTGATTTGCAGCACGTGCGGCAAGACCTTCAGCGAACTTAAGGGATCACCCTTCTGGGACAGCCGGCTTGACTGGGAAACCATCGAAAAGATCTATCGCACGCTTCTCGAAGGCAACGGCATCCGGGCCACGGCACGCCTTAACGGGCTTTCCAAGAACACCGTGAAGCGATATCTGCGGCTGGCCAGAAAAGACATGCCCACTGTCGAGCACTTCCTGCAGGAGCGGGGCGTGATCGGCGGGAACACGACTCCGCTGCGCGATCTGGTGGATTTGCACGTTCGGCGCAGCGTGACGCTGAGCGGGGCTGTTCGTCAGGCCATGCCCCCGACCACCTGATAACACCGGCAAGAGCAGCATCGTAGTGCCCGTTCGGCGCAGCTTGCCCGAACGGGCTTTTGCTTCTTGGGCGCGGCCGCTCCCGGCTTGCTCTTGCTTCAGTCGTTCCAAGTGCCTAAATTGGATTTGAACGGGGCGTGGCGCAGTCCGGTAGCGCATCTGCTTTGGGAGCAGAGGGTCGTGGGTTCAAATCCCGCCGCCCCGACCATGTAAAACTGAGGCTTAGGTCTCGGTTTTTGCTTTGCATGGGCGCCTGAAAGTTCCACCCGGAATTCGTGCCGTGGTCAGGCCAAACAGCAGCCCCCCGCGTGAAGCGGGGGGCTGAATCAGGAAGTACCGAGTGCGAGTGATGGCCCAAGGATCAGTACGGCTCGCAGTCCACCTCGCAGTCAACGTGCATCGCCCGGGTGGTAAACGGCACTTGCGTCCACCTCGGGAAGGTTGGACACGGAGGGGCGCCCGGGCAGTAGCACCACGGCTCCGGGCACGGGTAGTACTTGCACTTCACCCAGATCTGAAAGAAACACCTCGGGGGGTTGGGGGGTGGGACCTGGGAAGAGCACATGCACCATCGCATCAGGGGCCATCTCGGATCGGGAACAAGCTCGCAGGGCGCGCAGTTCGGCAGACACGTCGCGGGTCCAACGGGCTGGCACGGGCATCCCAGCCAGCAACTCGGATCGCCTGGGCACAGCCATCCGCTGCAACCCGGCGCCCACCCCAGGCCCGTTGACCGGCACAGAGAGACCACTTTGAGTTGGCAGCACTTTCCCGGACAGAGCTTGAACCACGGAAACCCTCTCCACGCCGCCACGACGCCCATGTTGGGGGTCAAGTCAACCGTAGCGTCATGAAAGAACATCGTGCTGTCTCCGCCCGGATTCAATCCGCGGCCGTCCACGATGCGCACGACTTGCGTGAGCGGGTCTTTCGCGAAGGCGACGTGCTGGACAATCACGTTACGCCCCGCTATGTTCAAGATTCGGCCCGTGAAGTTGGTGACCGGTGTCAACAGGCCTTGATTGAAGAGTGCGCGATTGTCCTGATCAATCCATTCCCCCGTGCTCGGGCCCACACCGTAGGCGCGCAGCCGCGCGATTCCCACCTCGTTGGTGAGGGACGCACCCCATTCGATGGCATCCACTACATAGTAGCCGACCTCGGTGTCCTCGTAGGATGAATCGCCCGGTTCGGAGAGAGTGAGAACGGAGCCAAGGAAGGGATCTCTGGGCCGCGTGCCGTTTGCCTTGAGCCGGAAATATGCGCGGGGCGTCGAGGGAGTGGTGGACACGTTCAGAGAGCACACCCCGGCAGGAACCGTGGTGTACGGTGACCAAGTTTGGAAATCCGTGGATCGCTCGATGATGATCTGCTCTCCCGGCAGGTAACTGCCGTTCCAGTGGAGGCACGCGTGGTTGCTGTCCGCCCGGATGGTCACTTGCGGCTCCGGAGGTGCCATCGTCGGCGTGACGGCGGTGTCCACGCGCAGAATCCACGGCCCCATCGTATTGTTGGCGCCGGCGATCTTGATGACATAGTTGAACGGTCCCAACGGGAAGTCGCTCGTCCACACGGTGGCCTGATTGGTGGTGTCACCGATGTTGGCAATCACCTTGCCGTCTTCCGAGAGAATTTGCGCGCATGGATGGAGACCCAGTCCGCCCGGGCAGGGGAGCCGTCCGGCATTGCCCTCGAAGGTCACTGTGATGGGACTTGTCGAGACCAGAGAACATGATCCCGTTGAGCTGCGACATGAACCCCGGGCAGTAGTCGTCATCGCAGGCATAGGGGCTACCCGGCGTGTAGCTGTTCTGGTAGATGTAGAGCTTGGTGTCGAAATTGGATCCGGTGCAAAGCGAGATGTCCACGATCTCGTGTTGCGTGGTAGAGTACGAGTAAACGACGTCGCTCGAACCGCCGGGATCGGGCTTGCCACAGGCTTCGTAGTAGTCGTCCGTGTAGCCGGTGGTGGTTCCGAAATCGCTGAACGGCAGGGCGAGAATCGGGACGGCGCTGCCAATGTTCTCCCCGCCTTGGTCAAGACTGCCGCGCGCGCGGGATGCGGGCTCGCGGTTCGCAAAAAAGGCGCTCCAGAGTTCGGCGCGATATTCGCCCCGAGCTTTGAGCGCCGCTATTTGTGCTTCGAGGCTTGTCTTCGCAACGCCTCGATCGCTCTGAGTTGCGGACGGAAGAACCTCACGGATTCCCAGAGCGGCCAGCACAACCAGAACTGCAAAGAGAGCCATCACTCGTTTCATGCGTCCTCCTGAAATGAAACGAAGGCAAAGATTACTCACCGACGGTCTATGTTGTTAAACTACTGCGGTCATGTCCAAGAGTCAAGGTGTCTGAGAGGACAGGCACAAAATGTTGTCGGGGGGCGCTTTCTGTTTAGTAATTGATAATTCAGTGCAGCACTATGCCAAGGCGCCATTCTGGAGTTGCGAGTCCGTTGTGGAGAGGCATACAGGTGCGGCGCATGCGCGGAATACGCGTCATCCCGGTGGTGACTCTCCAGAGTCACCCCTCGGCGAGACGGCATGGCGGCAAGAGAAACGAAGAGGTGGCCTCTGCGAGACCACCTCTTCGCCGCGCGGACGATGAGCGATGCGGCTACTTTTTTACAGGCGGGCGCGCGTGATCCAGAGTGGCGCGATGCGGGCCGTGCTCGCCGCTCGTGAGTAGCAATGATGGATCGGCACTGGAGTTCGCTACGTCATCAAGCCAAATCGTGTGATCACCTTCAGGGCTGGATCCACGATCATACCACCACTCCTGAACCATTCCCCAGGTGTTGACGCCTTGATCAGGAATGGCTTGGTTCCATACCTGAATACCGTCGAAGTAAACGATCCACTGTGTTCCGCGATGGAAGAACCGGATTGTGTGGAACTGATCGGCGGTTAGCAGCGGCATATTGGTTGTTACCTCCTGAGGCCCAGAAGCTGTCCAATAACGAAGCCACGTACCGGTTTGGGTGAACTTCATGCCAACGAAGTTCTGAGCGACGCTGATATCTCTCGAGACGAAGAAAGCCAATGTATCTGTTCCCGCCCACGCATGGATCTTCACTTTCGTCTCGAACCAACCTTGATTTGGCATCGTGTCCCATGACGCGATATCTACCCAGTGCTGGCTCGGGTCAACTATAGACACGACGAGTTTGCCTGCGCCAGCCGCCGCATCCCATGTCCATTCATGATAGTCAGGCGGGCCATCCACGCTCTGGGCGTAGAATTCATCCGTTTGATCCTCGGCGAACGCGAACACCCCCGGCCATGTCCAAATGCTGACCGGAGCACTGAACGGGCTTGCACCAGCAACATTCTTGGAGGCAACGCGATACCAATGAGTCTTGTTGGCGAGAATTCCGGGATCAACGACCGTCAAGTTGTCGTGAGTTACGTTCGCAATGACCGGCCATGACGCGCTGTCCATCGAGCGCTGAACGATGAAGCTGTCCTCGTCGGCCACATTGGACCATGAAACGCTGACCTGCGTCCGGAGCGTTTGCTGCACGGTCAGATTGCTGGGCGTTGCGGGCGGAACGTCGGTCGCATTGGTCTCCTCGTCTGCGCAACCGACGAAAAACAGTGCGGCCACGGAAATCGCAATGGCGATGAAAGAAAAGCGCTTCTTCATAGGACCTCCTCGAATGTGCTGTATCAGTCAGGGATTCCGGACACGAGCAGGGGATGGAACGGCTCGGATGGAAATGGTCAGTAATGATGGAACTTGGCAAGGGCTGCAAGGTTCCAGTGATGAAATCTTGGCGCGAGCAGTGTTCACGGCGCTTGTGTCCAAATGCTCGGTGCAAGCATCGAAGCAAAGCAAAAACAACACACAGCGTGCCGACAAGGAAGCGAGTATTGTCGCCGGAAAGCGGCCCGGCTTGCATGGAAGATGCGGATTTGGTATATTTGCAGGCGCAAAGGACAAAAGTACCATCGAGCCATGAAAGAAAAATTCCATCCTGCTTATCACTTGATTGATGTGGTGTGCGCCTGCGGCAGCACCTTCAAGACGCGCTCCACGACCCAAGGCGACACGCTGAAGGTCGAAATCTGCTCCGCCTGCCACCCGTTCTTCACCGGGCAACAGAAGTTGGTTGACACGGCCGGCCGCGTGGATAAGTTCCTCAAGAGGTACAAACGGCCCCAGGCCTGATCCTCGCCCGGGGATGCGGGAAAAGTGTGGGCGGTGCCGCCGAAGGTGCCGCCTCTTTTTTGAGATCACATGACACAAACTGAAGCCAAGACTGGCAACCAGAAGCCGACGGGCGTGGCGGACAAGCGGAATCTCTCGACCGAGCTGGCCATGGGCGGACAGGCGGTCATCGAGGGTGTGCTCATGCGCAGCCCCTACCGTGTGGCTATGGCGGTGCGCACTCCCGACGGAGAAATCGCCTTGCGTTCATATGGATATGTTCCCATAACACGGCGGATTAAGCTTCTTGGCTTGCCAATCATTCGAGGGGCCGTCGGGCTGGTGGAATCGCTGAAGATCGGCCTCGAAGCTCTGAACTGGTCCGCCGAGCAGGCCACCGAGACGGCCAAAGAGGATGAGCCGCGTTCAAGATGGAAAGAGAGGGCCGCCTTCGCCGTTTCGATGCTGTTTGCGCTGGCTTTGGGGTTGGGGCTGTTCCTATATCTACCCTTGTGGCTGGGGAAGCTGGCGGCCGGCGAGATGGCGGCAAGTTCTGCGCGGCAGGTGACGATCAATCTGGTGGCTGGAGGCGTCCGCATCACTATGCTGCTGGGTTACCTGTGGCTGATCTCCCTGTGGAAGGACATCCACCGTGTTTTCCAATATCATGGATCGGAGCATAAGTCTATATTCGCGTTTGAAGTAGGGTCCGATCTAACCCCGGACAGTGCTCTTCGGCAAACGCGCTTTCACCCTCGCTGCGGCACGAGCTTCCTGTTTGTGGTTGCATTGACTGCAATTGTCTTCTTCTCCGTGGTGGACAGTGCCGTCGTAGCCTATGTCGGGGATTATCCAAGCGTTCCGGCCCGCTTCCTCGTTCATCTGCTGCTCCTGCCGTTCCTCGCCGGAATCTCCTACGAGTTCTTAAGGTTCTCGGCAAAACATACCGACAATCGGATAGTTAAAGCTCTGATTCAGCCCGGACTTTGGCTTCAGAGGATCACCACCCAAGAGCCGGACTTGAGCATGTGCGAAGTTGCGGTAACCGCCCTCAGAGCGGCCCTCGAAGTCGGGGACAAAGCTTCAGCGGAGGCCGCCATGCCCGACCGAGAGGCGTTCCCGGCCGGGTAGGTCGTCAGGGGGGGGCCGACTGGCGCGCCGCTTGCACGACTTTGGCTGGGGTCGCTTGCCTTTTCCCGTCGCGGTGATTATCTTATGCGTTGTCAAAGGTTTTTCGAGGGCTCATCTCATGCGCAAGTTCGTTTTTCTGAGTTTGCTCCTTCTGGCCGCCACCGCGGTTCTGGCCGGTGGAAAGTGCCAAGGCCGATGCGGCGGTTGTACACCCCGAGCCGACTGGGCCTACTCCTCTCAGGATGCGCATTACATTCCCGAATGCGCTCCGGCTTCCCTCAAGCGGTTTCATGAAGCCATGATTCCGATGATGGAAGCGCGCAAGAGCCACGAATCGGCCTACATCCGCGAGCGGGCCGAGAGGCTCTATCGTGAGGTGCGCGACGTGAAGAACGCCAAAGCCTGCTGCGGCGACATGAACATGAAGCAGTTCAAGCGGGCGGCCAAAGACCTGACCAAGAGCTGCGACCGCCTGCGCGACATCAGCTTCGGCGGCACCAATGACGCCGTGTACGATCAGATGAAACAGGTCGAGGAAGACTTCATTCGGCTGGCCAATCTCTGTGATTGACGCCCACGCTCTCAGGTTGCGGCAGGCCCGTCTTGATTCAGACGGGCCTTTTTCGGTGAATCGGATTTGGCCGGCTGCGCCGCCGGCAACCGTCCCTCAACCCAAATGAACATCGGACTGATCGGCCCTGCCCGCTCGGGCAAAACCACCACCTTTCACTTGCTGACGGGCACTCCGCTGCGCGCCCACGAAGAGTTCAAGCGGGAAGTGCAGCAAGGTGTTACGCACGTGCCCGATCCGCGTGTGGACAAGTTGGCGGAGATCATGCGGTCGAAAAAGGCCACCTGCGTGACCGTGGAATATGTGGACACGCCGCCGCTCGAGGCGGGAGGCTCCAAGTCCGACTGGTTTTCGGCCGCCGTGGAAGGCGGCATCAAGACCACCGACGCGCTGCTGCTCGTGGCTCGCGCATTCGGTCAGGAGGAAATGACCGCGCCGGTGGATCCGGTGCGCGACATTCTGATGATGCAGGAAGAGCTGGTGTTGGCGGACCTCATCGTTCTCGAGAAGCGGATGGAACGGCTCGACAAGCAGCATCGCGTCAAGCCGCTCACTTTGGAAGAGAAGAGCGAACAGGAGATTCTGGCGCGGGGTTCGCAGCATCTTTCGGCGGGCCAACCGCTGCGGACGATGGCTTTGGAGGCGGGCGAAAAGCGGATGCTGCGCGGCTTTCAGTTTCTCTCCGAGAAGCCGCTCTTGGCTCTCATCAATACCTCGGAAGAGATGCTGTCTCACTTCGAGGGCACGCTTCACGAGCTGAACGACCGATTGCAGCCGCACCGCATTCACGCCATTGCGCTGTCGGCCAAGTTAGAGGGCGAAATCGCCGCGCTCCCTCCCGAGGAGCGGGCCGCCTTCATGAGCGACATCGGAGTGAGCGAACCGGCCCGCGAGCGAGTTCTGCAGGCAAGTTTCGAACTTCTCGGCCTGCAGAGTTTTCTCACGACCAACGAAAAGGAATCGCGGGCTTGGCCCATCGAGAAGGGCGGCACGGCGCTGGATGCGGCGGCTATCGTTCACACCGATCTGGCCCGCGGGTTCATTCGCGCCGAAGTGGTGCCGTACGCGGACTTCGTGCGTGAGGGCGGCTATCCCGGCTGCAAGGCGAAAGGTCTGCTGCGCCTCGAAGGCAAGGAGTATGTGGTGAAAGAGGGAGATATTCTGCTCATCCGCCACAGCGGATGATATCGAAAGCTCGTCCGCGCTTTCTTTTGCGCCCGGCTCAAGGTCCGGGCGCTTTCTTTTTTTCCCTCGGCGCGCGGCGCGTTGCGCGAAGGAAACGGGTGCCACAGTCGGCACGGCGGCGACGAATCCTCGTATGCAGCCGAAAGGCGTCCCGCCGCAACAAGTTGCACACCTCTCGCTGAGTCCGGGGAGACGCGCCGGGTCCGCGTCCGCATCGTTTGTCGCAGTTGCTCGTCAATCTTGCAGTTTCAATTGGCGGACGGCTGCAAGGCATGCGATTTGCAGAATGAAACGCCGATGTCTTGCATGCTGCCACCGAAGATGCGAATCGGAAACATCGAATCCGCCCTATGAGTTCTCGGATCCCCAACCTGCTCCTCAACAGCAGCCTGATCTCTCAGGAGCAGTACCTGCTTTTCAAGTCCCGGCAAAAGGATTCGGGCAATTCGGTGGTGACCGACCTCTGCAAGCTGGGGGTGGTCACCGAAGATCAGGTTGCCGAGTTTCTGGCCGGCTACTACGGCCTCGAGAAGATGGACCTCGAGCGCGTCGAGATTCCCGAGGCGGTGCGCAAACTGCTCTCGCCGGAGTTCATTCAGAAGTATCAAGTGCTGCCGGTCAAGCGCACCGGCAAAATCCTGCAAGTGGCGCTGGTGGATCCCAGCATTGATTTCGTTCTCGAGGACATCAAGTTTATCACCGGGTTCAACGTTCAGGCCACGGTGGTCACCGAGACCCAGTTTTTGCGGGCCATCGAGCTCTACTACCACATGGGCGGGACGCTGGACAAGATCCTCAAGGACTTGGGGGACGATGTCGGCGCCGAGATCATCACGGACACCGGCGATGCGGAAGCGGACAAGCTGCGCGAGGAGATCGAGGCCGCTCCGGTGGTCAAACTGCTGGACGGCATCATCGGCGAGGCGGTGCAGAAGGGCGCCTCCGACGTTCACATCGAGCCCTATGAACACCAGCTCCGCATCCGCCTGCGCATAGACGGCATGCTCACCGAACTCATGTCGCCGCCCTATCACATGAAGAACGGCCTGATTTCGCGCGCCAAGATCATGGCGAATCTCGACATCGCCGAGCGGCGCGTGCC
>JAPKYT010000075.1 GCA_026394155.1 bacterium
CTCACGCGCAGAGTGTAATCCGTCACCATGCCCCCCGCATTGTTGACCGTAATCGCCGCCCGGTGAGTCCATGCGTCAGCCACGGCAGAGGAGGCGAATACGAGAAGGAATAGGCAGATACACACAAATGTTTTCATAACCGCAGCCTCTTGCGAACACCGCGGTGCGAACGGTCGCCCGGCGATCACTCTCTGGTGGAAATCACCTGATAGAAACGGCGGGTGGCGGCGGTGTCGGTGCGCGCCACGGTGGCGGTCGTATCATCCGTGGTCAGCGCGATCGAATAAGGTCCGCCGATGGACGTCGCCCACATGATCTTGTAGAGCGGCGCGCCGGTATTTGTCCAGTGCAGCCGCACATAACCGCCGTCCTCCCACGCCACCACCGTCGGAGCCGTCAAGGCCGCGCCTACGGCGCGAATCATGCGATTGCCGCGCCGCGCGGACGAGTCGCCTTCACCTTCACCGTACCACGTGCCGTCGCAGGGATCATAGACGAACGAGCGGGCCGCGAACGCGCTGCTGGTGTCGTGCAGAAAGGCTTCGTAGTCTCCCGACACCGGATTCGAAACGGCGATATAGAAGGGACCCGTCATCACCAAAGGATTGCCGCTCGCATCGCAAGTTGCCGCGTGCGTCCAGCCGTCTTCTTCAGGCGGCACGCCGCCGATGACATTGCCGATGCTTCCCACGGTCTTGCTCAACATCAGGCTGCCCGGCAAACCCGACGGCCCGTCCGCGAGCAGCACCTGCACTTCTATCGGCGTGTGCTCGCCGTCGGGATTTTCGGCGGAAATCCCGATCCTTGCCGCATAGAGCAAAAAGGGAAGCTCCGGCGGCTCGAATTTCACCGCCCAGCGATAGCCCGTTTGTTCGGACCAGTGACCCGCTTCCGCCGAGCCGTCGTCGTAGGCGATCTCCGTCCCCAACGCCGGGCGGACTTCGAAAACGTGATTGCTCGTCAGCGTGGAATCTCCGTCCGAGTCTATTCCCCGCAAATAATAGCTGTAGACGCCGTCCGGCAGCGGGCCGGCCGTGGCCGCATACTCGTCGGGATTGCCGGTGGCCGAAAGCGAAAAGGAATGCACCGTGCCGCCGCCCGCGTAACAGATCATCTGCACCGTAAAGCCGGGCTGGTCGTCGGTGACGATGGCCGTCACCGTGAACGACCCCGGCACCTGATCGTACAATGGATCATGGAGAATTACGGGCGGTACATTGGGTGGAGCAATCTCGAAATCGCCGTCGGATGTGTCGCCCACGAAGGGATGCGAAAGACTGACGATGCGCACCCGCGCATTCTCCGTCACCGGCTCCGTAACCGTCCACGGGCACGAACCGCTGTTGGGCGCGGAAGCGGCGATGTTCTCCCACGATACTCCCGGGTAGCCGCGATTCAGCTCGATCGTCACGTTTCCCGAGACATTGGACGACGTCCATTCGACCATCTGCTCGTCGTCGGTACGCAAAAACTCTCCGCCGTCGGGAAAGGTCACGGCCAAAGACCCCCGAACAATGGCGAAGTTCGCGTCGGAGGTGTCGGCGACGGTCGTTTGTACAGTTCCCCGGATGCGAATCCTCGCGCTGTCGGTCGTGCTTGCGGTCACCAGCCACGGATGCAAACCGTCGTTCGGAGTGCTCGCAACAATCGTATCCCATGACGCGGACGGAAAACTGCGGTTGAGCTGGATCATCACGTTTTCCGACAGATTCGTGGACGTCCAGCGAATGGTGTCGGTGTCGCCCACCAGCCAAATGTCGCCGCCATTCGGCGCCGTGACCGTGATGGAAGTGTTCGTCACCGTAATATTGGCAAGGTAGGTGACCTTGTTGAGCGCGCTCACGGTCAGCTTGATCGTTTGGCCCGCCGGCAGCGTTCCGCTCACGGGAATCGTCGCTTGACCGCTGGAATTCGTGTAAGCAAAACCGTAGAGCGTGTCATTGCGAGACAACGCGCACAACGCGCCTTGCACCCCGGACACGGTGACGGCGAAAGACGTGGCGTTGACCATGATGGTGCTGGAGTGACTCACCGACATGGCCACCGGCGACTTGGTGCGCACTTGCAGCGAAGGATCGCCGAAGATGACCCAGTAGTCAAACATGTGCGCGCCGTCGCTGCCGTTCAGATCAATCATCCTGCAGGACGCATTGTAGCACAGACCGCCGAAAGATGTCTTGCTCTCCGCGCACAAGAGGTCGTTGAACTCGTCCTGAGCGTCCATCGGCGAGTCCCAGGACTGATTGATGGATGCCATATAGGTGGCCAGAGCGCCGATGGGCTGGCCGGAACGCGTAGAGCGCAGCCACGTTTCGGCAAAGCAGATGATAGTTGGATGGGCAAACTGACCGTTTACGCAGGCCACGCTGAAAATGAACGGCAGCAGGTTGTCGTTGGTCAGCGCCGCGACGTTGCTGTTGTTGAAGTTCGTGGTTCCCCAACTGATGGCGCTGCCGTGGCCGGTGTAATTGACGATGCCGCGCCCGGCGTTGAGGGCCGCGCTGACCTGCGCGGCCGTCGCGGTCGGATCGTAGATCTGATCCACCGGAGTGTAGCCATAAGTCAGCAGGTCGGTGCGGATCAGATTCATGTGCTGATTGTCGTACTCATTGAAGTGCCCGGGGCCCTGATTGGAGGCGATGCCCGTCGCGCGCGAATGCCATGCGGCGGCGGCGGCGTCCCGTTCATATTCCACCGAGCGCTCGACCTGCGTGTTCACATGCGCAATGGTTTGTGCCGAAAAGCGGCCGACAAAGATGTCCGGATAGTTATCGCCTCCCGCGACCTTCGCATAAGTCGGATCGGCGGCGCTGTCGGGCGACATCGGCGTGGCCACCTGCGCGGCGTCTCCCACTAACAGCACATAAGTCAGATTGCCGCCGCTCGCCGTGAAGAAATTCTGAATGTAATTCCTGATGGAAGTGGAGTTGTTGCTGACGGTGGACACGTTCACCATCGTCGTCTTGATTCCCTTCTGAATCTTCCAACTCACGAAGGGCTGCATGGCCGTGCGGAAGGAATCGGCGGTGATGATGAGCATCTCGCCGTCTTCAAGAACGGGGGAGTAGCGCGTGGTCTCGTCCAGCCCGTAGTTCACGAAGTGCCGCTTATAAAGCGTGGCGAAGGCCGGATCCACCGTGGTCAGCGGTCTCTGCCGGTGCAGCACGTTGACGCGACCCGGCCCGGCCGGCTTCACCGCCACCGTGACCGAGGTGTAAACCCGCAGGAGTTCTTCGGAAGGCAAATAGCGAAAGGCGTTGAGTTCGATCACCGCGCCGCGCAGATCGCGCAGAATGTAGGGCTCGCGCAGGTCGGCCAGCCGCTCGGGATACCACTCCTTGCCCTTATAGACCGATCCGAACGTGTAAGGCACGTCGGCGGGATTCACGGTGCGCAGCAGGTTGCCCTTGGAAGGAGCCACGCGCGTGGCGGGAAAGTCGCGGTAGGACTCGGCCAGAATCTCCAGCTCCATTTCCGCGTCATCGGGAATAATCACGCTGCGGCAAATGCGCGGCAACGCGGGTTCGCCCGCGTTCAGCAGCACACCTTCCCTGTGGCAGGAGAGGGCGAAATAGGTCTGGCCGCTGATGGACACGCTGTCCCGCTCGAAAGCATTCACGTCAAACCGCACCACCATTCGCTGTTGGCTGGATTCCAGCACGGTCACGGTCACGTCTGCCTTGCCGGCGGCCAGCTCCATCCGCCCGGCTGCACCAGCCACCGAGGGCAATGCCACCAACATCGTTATCCAAAGCCTGAACCACCTCATGCGATCTCTCCTCGACTCCGCAAGCGCGGCCGCCTGATGTGCGTGAACGTAGGTGACCCCGTTCCGTGCGCGTGCGCGGGACGCGTATGACTCAGGGCGAAGTCATACAATTTAGCCAAGATGTCCTCGATTTACAAGAGAAAAAGCAAACCCGGCGAAAGATCTGCTGGCAGATGCAGATCGCCCGGTATGCTCCCCGCCGATTGCTTCGTCGAGCCGTCTGCCCGGAATCTGAAAAAACGACCTTGCGAGAAACAACTGGCGACGAGGGATTCCCGATTCCGGGCAGGCGAGGCGTCTGCCAGTGCAGAGGACGAGGCTCCCCAAATTGGAGTTGTGCAGCCCGAATAACCATTCCTGACCCATATATCCAGAATAAACAAAGCCGAAGATGTTCGTGAACCTCCCATAATTTTCTTGACACGCTTAGCAATCGGCCATATATTCAATAGGCAATTGAAGTCCTGATGAGAAGCGAGGAGGTTCAATCATGCTACGTACGGTCCTATCGGTGTGTTTGGCGCTGCTTTTCAGCGCCGCGGTTTTCGCACAGGAGGCGGCGCCTGCCGCCCGGGCGAACGACGACTCTGCGCAGCTTCAGTCTCTGGAGCAGGAAACACAACTTCAGATGCGCGCGCTGGAAGAGCAACGCGGCACGGCCGGCGCGCAAGATGCCGAGGTCATAGAAGAGCGGGTCGCCGATCTGAAATTTCAGTATGAGATTCGCCGGCTGACCATCCTCTTGGAGCAGGCGGAGGAGCAAGGCGACAACGCTCGCGCCGCCGAGGTCCGGCGCGAACGTCAAACCGATCTTCGATTTCCTCGCGCGGCATCCGGGCATGGTCATGGACCGCAATGATCCATTCCATCCCGAGGAGCTCTTTGATTACTGGGAAGCCAACGGCGAGCGCAACACCGGGCAGGATCTGGCCAATCTGAACAACTTCTACGAGTTCTGCGTCCCCGAGAATCCCGATCCGCTGGGCCTCATCAAGGAAGTGCTCGAATGGGACATCGTCGAGACTGCGTGGTACGTTCCCAAGCGGGCTCTGGCCTGCACCGATGTCGCACCCGCCACTCCCAATTGGGAAGCCGATCAGGACTATCTCGATCCCGCTCCGTTGGGGATTGACGCGCAATACGCGTGGGCTTATCATCCCACTTTCGGGCGGGGGTGCGCGGGATACTGGTGCATTGACGTCGAGGCAGCGTGGACCGAGAACCACGAGGATTTCCCGTCCACCTTCGCGATTCTTGAAGGCGGGGATCACGGCGGGCTGGGAGACCACGACGATGCGGTGGTCGGCATCATTGCCGCCAGCGCATGGCTTGGGCAGTCGGCCGGAGCCGTTGTGTAGTGATTACGTCGCCCGGGCTTGCGAAATGAGAAACGGGTCAGCCATCAGGTTGACCCGTACTGGATGTGGGAGCTGTATCCGAACTACTTCAGTAACAGCATCGAACGCGTTCGGCCATAGGCTCCCGCTTGCAGACGGTAATAGTAGATGCCGGAAGCGAGATTTGGTCTCGACCATCCATAGGTGTAATACCCGGCATCCTGATCTTCATCTACGATCGTGTCAACGTGTCTTCCAAGCATATTGTAGACATCCAGACGGGCATGTTCGCGAGATGCCAGCTCATATCGGATCTGTGTGAAGGCATTAAACGGATTCGGATAGTTCTGCAGCAACGCAAACTCGCGTGGGTATGGCGGCTCCGGCGTGCTGACCACCCGAACCTGCACTGCGAGCGTGGCCGACAGATGGCTCGTCGGTTTGATGATCGTCCGCCCACGCGTTTTTATGCCGGGCGCCGCCAGCGCCCCTGTCGCGACCGCGCATAGGATTGCCAAGACCGCGAGCGGCCTTAATACTGCACTACTCATGCCGTTCAGGGCACTCCTCAATTGAGGGTTAGGTACAAGCGAGAGTAAACCTGCGACCGGACGGCTCCGCTTTCGCCGCTTGCGCCGATGATCATCATGTAGCTCTTGCCGCGGTTCAGACCCGCGGCGGGTAGAGCGAGTCGCACATCAACTTTCTTGCTGCTGTGCGCAAGCACTTTTATGTCGTTTTCACTGAACGATACGATCGTCGGATCCGGACAGTCCTCGAAACCCGGCGTCAGCGAAGAGTACGAGTTGCTCACAGCCCGGCCCTCCAAATGAACAAGCTGATCGCGCTCGCCGGTATTCCTTACGGTGACGGTGCGATGTTCAGTGACTGCTTCGTGATGGCCCGGTTGAAGGCGTGCGCTGCTCCAGTGGATCTCCGGCGGATCCAACTCCAACGATGACGCAGACGACGTCGCTGCCGTTGGAGCCACTGTCAATTCCCCAATTGCTCGACCCGGCAGTAAACTGACTGATTCGCCCGACCAAACTCTCGGCTACGTTTCCATCGTTAAGGATGACGCTTGTCTGGGGAGTCAGCCAAGTATTGAGCACGCTGGTCCCAAAACCAAATGCCGAATTGCTGAGGGACACACTTAAATTGGGAGCTTCGCCAATCTGGAAATCACCGAAGGTTGTCAGGCTGGTGGCTTGCGTACTGGCGGCAGTTTTCGCTCCAACGCTCGGATAGGCCCACGCTCCACCAGACCACTTACCGACAATCACGGCATTCGTGTTCGTTCCCGGATCAACGTCCCCCGCTGCGAAGTTGAAGGTTGCGGTGCAGGTCGTGAACACGATTCCGCTGTTGGTCAGCGTCCAGTACCGATTTATGCTTTTGGCCGCGTTGATGTTGGCGCTGCTGATATTGGGATGATCCCCCGACGTGGTCCGTGCGATGAGATTGCCGCCGGTGCTCACAGCGGAAAACGACACGTCAACCGGCGTGTAGTTGCTCGCGTCACCGATCTGAAATGTCGTTGAGGGTGCCCCCGTTCCGACATATTTCTGCAGATTCCCGACCACATGTCCACTCGCGCGCGAAACACCGCCGCTGGAACTGATCGAAAACGTGAAAGCCCCGGCGCTAATGTTCCCACTGGTCAGTGTCAGAGTCCCGTTCACGGTTAGGTTCGATGACAGCGTTGCACCGTTGGCATCATTCATTTCGAGGTTCGTATACGATCCACCGCCGGAGAGGCTATGCGCAACTGTGTCGCCCGTCAACGAGATCTTGCCCGATCCCGTGTGGGTCGTAGCATGGTTGATGTCCCCGTTGGCCGAGAGCGTGTACCCGCCATCGGCAAGGTTGGCCCCGGAAATGCTCAAAGTTCCGCGCACGGTTATGCTGCCGGCGAGGGTCTTCGTTCCTGAACCCGAAAGTGTCAAATGTCCATAGCGCTGGGCGCTGTTCAATACGACGACGCTCTGGTTGGTACCGGAGTAGCGGATCGTGCTGGTGGCGCCGATCGAGTGCGTCGAATAGTTGGAAGGAACGGTGTTGGTCCCGCCAATGCTCAACGTTGCGCCGTCAGATACCGTCAGCGTGCCACCCCCTGAAGTCCGATTGGCAGTGAAACTCCCCAAGTCGAACGTCCCTGCTGAAACTCGCAAGTTTCCCGCAACACTCAATGTTCCTGCCAGAGTCTTCGTTCCCGAACCCGAAATAGTCACATGGTTCAGCGTGCGGGAACCGGTTATGGTCAGCGTATTTCCGAAAATGACCGTGCCGGAATTATGCTGAAAAGTGCCTCCGGATACTGTCCAGTTTGCGTTGGAGTTCATGTTGCCGCTGGTGGCTCTGAATGTTCCCCCCGAAAGACTAAAACTCCCATTCAAGGTAATGCTGGAATTGCCGCCGGTGAAGGTGCCGCTCGTTTGGCTGTAACCACTGGCCCCTACGGTAACGGTGTTGCCGGCATGCTGGGTGATTGTTGCAGTGTATCCGGTGATATTGATGCCTGCCACGTCTGCCGCGGCGTTAATAGAGCAGTTTCCTGTGCCCTGTGCATCAAAAAACGCAACGTCAGATGAGCCGGGGACGCTCGCGCCTCCTGCTCCGCCGGACACGGTTGACCAGTTGGCAGCGTTATTCCAGTTGGCATTGTTTGGCACCCAATACCGGCTGGCGGCGCTGGATTTGCCGGCAGAAATGAATAGACACATGACTGACGCGAGCACAGCACCGACGCGACACGTTTTCTGAACGATCGTCTTATGGTTCAAAACCGCCCGACTCCTAATGATGTTTTCGAATGTCACCGTTGCGTCTCTTCAGAGTCAATGGATAACCACAAAAAAAGAGACACACTCCCTATAGAAACGTGGGAAACTCAAGCGTACACGGACTTGCGCTCTGCTGGAACCGTTTCAGCGCGGTGGCCGTTTGACAACAGTGTACCACTATCGCACCTATGGAGACCCGGAGCAATAATCTTTCCAGATGACCCTGGCGTAAGGTTCGCTGACTGAGAAAATGCAGGGTGTTGCGATGTCGCAACGTCGCCGCGCACAAGAACGCGCACAATGCACAAGGATGGGATTCCACAGCGTTCCTCATCAGCGATCCGCAGCGACATCGGCCTCTATGGCGGCACGGCGGCCAAGCGATGAGATGAAAGGAGCATCGAATGGTTCACGGCGAACAGATTTCTCTCTCGACCAAAGGCTTCTCGGATATACACGACCTCACCGCGCGCGTGGAGCAGGTGGTGGCCAAGTCGGGAATCCAGAACGGCATCGTGTGCGTGTTTGCGGTGGGCTCAACCGCTTCGGTTTCGACCATCGAATACGAGCCTGCATTGTCCGAGGATTTCCGCGATCAGTTGGAGAAATTCGCGCCGCACACCATGCGCACGCGGCACAGCGAAACGTGGGGCGATGACAACGGCTTCTCGCACATTCGCGCCACGTTCATGGGGCCGGGCGTGACGGTTCCCGTGCACGACGGCGATCTGGTGCTCGGCACGTGGCAGCAGATTGTGCTCATAGATCACGACAACCGCCCGCGCACGCGTAAAGTATTTGTGCAAGTGCTGGGAGAATAGAGTCCGCCGTTGTCGGTCTCCCGACCGGCAATGGCGCTTAGGCAATTACTAGCCCACACCCTCCGGGGTGTGGGTGCACAGGAAGAGAACAACTTGGGAGGTCGAATGATGAGCTACGTGCAGACCACTTGGCTATACTTCCACAGTGCAGTATTTCAAGGCGACATGGCCTTCCGGCGAGCGGGATCGCTGACCCTGCCGGAATCGGGCGGAAACGCAAGGGGTGCGGGCACCCACTCGCGGCGAACAATGAGGTGAGGCTCATGGATTCTCGCATCAAAATCATCCAAGGCGACATCACCACGCAAAAGGTGGATGCCATCGTCAATGCGGCCAACAGCTCGCTCTTGGGCGGGGGCGGAGTGGACGGGGCCATTCATCGTGCCGCCGGTCCCGAACTCTTGGATGAGTGCCGCTCACACGGCGGCTGCCTCCCCGGACAAGCCCAGATCACGAAGGGCTACCGCCTGCCTGCCCAGTATGTGATTCACACGGTTGGCCCGATCTGGCACGGCGGAGACCGGGGCGAGCCGGAACTCTTGAGAAGCTGCTATCGGAGTTGCTTCCGTTGGGCCGTGGCGCACGACCTCCACACCATTGCCTTTCCCTCCATCAGCACTGGCGCGTACCACTATCCGGTCGAAGAAGCCTGCCGCATTGCCCTCTCCGAAGCCGCCGATTTCCTCGCGGGCAACAAGACCATCGTGAAAGTCATTTTCGTCTGCTTCGATGCGGCCACCCATCAAGCCTACCTCGCCGCGTCGAAAAGTCTCTGATTCCCGGAATTCTGGGTCAGGAATTTGCCGCTCCTGTCGCGTAAGTGCCGAGAAGCAAGGACCTCGTGTGCTTTTTCTACTACCCATCCCAAAACCATCCGGCCGTTTCTGTTATTTTATTTTTATACAATAGATTAGGTCGGATGACGGAAGCTCATCCGCCACTCATGTGCCTTGTCGTTTGCCGCAAATTGTGCATATTCGTGGCTGCATTCTGGAGAAATATCCCCTTTTAGGCGTATTACAACTGAACACCGCCAGATCGCCGAATTAGAGCCTGGCGCCTTCCCGTAGAAAAGGGAGAGTACATTGTCCGACCGCAGGGTCCAACCACCTTCAGGGGCAAACAACCTGTTTGCCGAATTCGCCTGACGAAATCCTCACGCACGTTTTTGCGCAGCAACCTCCGGAGATGAAGGGACAGGCCGAATCGCTGAAACGCTAGCTTGCGTGGAAGGAGGGCCGTTGACGTGGCGGTGATGACTCTCCTTCAAGCCGTGACCTCGGCGCTCGACCTCAAACTCGCGGATGATCCGACGGTGCTCGTTTTCGGCGAGGACGTGGGCGTGGAAGGCGGAGTTTTCCGCGCCACCGAGGGACTGCAAAATAAGTATGGCGAAAAGCGTGTCTTCGACACGCCACTGGCCGAGTCTTCGATTGTCGGAGCGGCGGTGGGCATGGCGCTGGCCGGTTTGCGTCCGGTGGCGGAAATTCAATTCGACGGATTCGTGCATCCCGCCTTCAACCAGATCGTATCGCATCTGGCCCGCTACCGCTACCGCACCCGCGGCACGCGGCCCATGCCGGTGGTGGTGCGTTTTCCCAACGGCGGCGGTGTGCGCGCGCTCGAACTGCACAGCGACAGCCTCGAAGCGGTTTACAGGGCAATGGGCAAGCCGCTTCACATCTGACAAGTTTCCCCCCGTTCACGGGGGGACAAAAGGGGGGTCTCTTCATTTGTCATTCTGGACACCGCACGCTCTTCGGACTTGCGTGCGGGCGTCCAGAATCCCTCGGATTTCCGGATCGGCACATTAGAACCCCCCTTCAATTCCCCCCTTTTGCAAAGGGGGGAAGGTGCTGCGACTCAAGTTGTCCCCCCTTAGAATAAGGGGGGACAAAAGGGGGGTCTTTAGAAACGATGAATGATGAACGATGACCAGTGATTTGCACATAGTCTCCTACGATCTTCCCGACGCGGAACTGACGAAGCCCTCCGCCGAGGCGGCGCGATGCTGCGTGTTTGTTCCGGCGCGAACGATGGTGGTGATCGGCAAAGGCAGCGATCCCGCCCTCGAACTGCGCCAAGAGAACATCGCGGCGGACGGCGTGCCGGTGCTGCGGCGGGGGACAGGCGGCTGCGCGGTGGTGCTGACGCCTCAGATGCTGGCCGTGTCCTTCGCCGTTCAGCACACACCGCAGCTTAGGTCTTCCGAGTATTTCCGTCTTTTCAATGCGCTCATCATCGGCGCGCTGGAAAAAAACGGCGTGCGCCATTTGGAGCACGCCGGCACCTCGGATATCGCTCTCAACGGCTGCAAAATTGCGGGCACAGCCATCTACCGCAACCGCGAACTGGTTTTCTATCACGCGATCATCAACCTTGCGGGCCGCGCCGAGGTCATGGAGCGCTACCTCAAGCATCCGCCGCGCGTTCCCGCCTATCGCGCCGGCCGTTCGCACCGGGATTTCGTGATGTCGCTGTCAGAGGCCGGCTTCACCGTGCAGCTCCCGCGATTTGGGCAAGACATCGAACAGGAGTTTCGCTCGGCCGTGACCTCCCTCTTGCCTGAGGCAAGCGAGGAACTCCCGGCGTAGTTGTGTAGCAGTTGTAGATGGCTGTGGCGCGCGGTCAGCTGTCCGGCAAAATGTTGCGCGTCCCGGCCGCCGCCTCCGGGCATGCTTGCGGTTCTGGAGCGCAACTCTCGGTCAAACGCAAAGCGGGCCTGCATCCTGTGCAGGCCCGCTTGATGTTTCCCGTTGTGGCGGGTGCTTATTTGAGTAGCATGGCCTTCTGCACGGCCACGTCATTCTCGGCGCGCAAGCGCAAGAGGTAAACGCCGGAAGCCAACCCGGAGGCATTCCACGCAGTTTCGTGCGGGCCGCCAGTGAGGGAAGTGTTGACCAGATCGGTGACGTGCCGCCCTAACACATCATAGACGGACAGCAAGACATGCCCGTCGCGAGGAGTTGCGTAACGGATCACCGTGGACGCATTGAATGGATTGGGATACGCTCCGTCAAACCGGAACTCCCGGACAACGGGTTCGTCACCGCGCGCAGTCGCAGCTCCCATGCGAACGGTAAGGAAGTGCGCAATCTGTGAGGGTATGACCGCCGAAAGCTGCGGATATTCTTCGGGAGTCATCGTCTCGCCGCTGGCGGAGTAAATCCGCAAGTCGTAGGCCGCATTCGGATCGAGCACAAAGTAGTGATTGAGACCGTTGCAGCCCACCGTCATGTAGCTGAGTTCGGCTGCCCGCAGAACCTCGCTGCTGTCGTGTGGATAGACTTCCACCCGCGAGAACCAACGATCCTGCTCGCCGTTCGGTCCCAGCACGCGCACCTGCAAGCGGTTGGAGTGGTTGATGAGGTTGTTCCGCCACAAGTGAATGGGCTCGCCCAGAACCGAGATGAGCGTGAGGTCCATGTCCCCGTCGCCATCGAAATCCGCCCATCGTGAATTGCCGCCGGCCATGACATCCATCCCGTACAGCGGCGCGACGTCCGTGAACCAGATATTGAGTCCTTCCTGACGGTCCTGATGGAAGAGCTGATTCGGCTCCAGACCGCCGCAGCTTCCGGGTCGCGCGCAGTAAATGTCGTCCAGCCCGTCCATGTCATAGTCGGCCACCGAATACCAAGCCCCGTGCGGCCAGTCGCTGAAATCCGCCTCCATGCCGTGCACGTTCATGCGTACGAAAGTGCCGTTGCGCTGGTTCAGCCAGATGCCGTGAGTGCCATAGTCCTGCGTGACCAAGTCCGGATACTTGTCGTGATTGATGTCCACCCAAACGCAGCCGCAACTGGCCGGAATGCCGAAAAGCCCCGCCTCCACCGTGCGGTCGGAGAACACGCCGTCACCGACGTTCAGCCAGAAGCGTCCCGTGCCGGAGAGCCGCGTGGCGAACATATCAAGGTCGCTGTCCAGATCAATGTCGGCCAGACAGAATCCCGCGCCGTCGTCGGCCGGAAGCTGTGCCTGCGAAGTGATGTCGGTGAAGTGTGTGCCGTTGTCATTGCGGTAGAGATGCCATCCGTACATCGTTTGCAAGAGAATGTCCATCCAGCCGTCTTGGTTCCAGTCGAGCCATTCCAGATCGCGGTTGCCGTCTATCAGAGGCAAACCCAACATGGTGGTGCGATCCGCGAATAGGCCGCCCTCGTTTACCAGCAATTGATGCCGTGTGTGATAGCAGCCGGTAATCAGATCGAGATCGCCGTCGTGATCAAAGTCCATCGGGATGCACTTGCCCGCGTCCCAGTTTGCCGGCAGGCCGATCCCGCTCACCCGAGTGAAGCTGCCGATGTCGTTGCGATAGAGATATGTGTCCGATCCGTAGTGCGCCGAGCGCAGCAAGTCCAGATCGCCGTCGCCATCGAAATCGTACCAGAAGGCGTTGCCGCAGTTTTCATTATCGCTGATGCCGAGCTGCGCCGCCACGTCTTCGAAGAACGGCTGGCTCATGGCGGGAACGCCCGCCATGAAAACGACGAATGCCAACACCGTAACAGCGTTCGTTCCTATCATGATGAATGCCTTCATGGTCTTCCCTCCTCGTGATTCAACCCCAAGCAACCTGCGCAGAAGTTCTACCGCAATCTACTGCGCTTCTTCACAAGAGTCAAGTTGGGTGGCCGAACCTCGTCAAACTGCGCTCGCCCCCATCATCCGACGAGACTCCCGGCACGGCCATGTAAATCGCTATCAACCAAGATGTTCATGCAGGGACAATCACGGGTTTTTCTTTCGCGCTTTCGGTGGAGAAACTGCACTGATCGGTACAAAAGCTCGACCCACGGCTGCCTCTCGAAGTTCAGTGGCTGCGGGCCTGCCGGCGCGAGCCGTGACCGCGTAATACACCGCCGTACCGCTCACTGATGGAGCCTCGATGTCCGTGTACACCGAGTCCGAGCCGGAAACCTCGGCCAGCAGGCGGAAAACAGAGTCCGGCCCCTGCGCGCGGTAGATGGCGTAAGCCTCGGGCACCAGCGGCGCGCCCGCCGTATCTTCTCGTACGTGTGCCCAGCGCAGTCGAACTCCCTCGGCGACACGATACGCCGTCAGATTCGTGACCTTGCGCGGCATGCGCACCGGCATGGCCGGGTCGTGCCTCAGCAGCATCTGATCAATAATCACTTCCCAACTGGAGGAAGACGGATTGCGCCCCGCAATTTCGAAGCGCATCAGGTGCTCGCCCGCCGCCAGATAGCGCCACGAGCCAAATACGGTGTCCGAGCGCGCCCAGCGCCAGCCGACAGCGGGATAGCAAGTGTCAAAAGAATCCACGTCGGTCGCACTGTCTATAAGCACGCGCACTTTGGCCCCGCCGCCGGTGCGGCCGAAGAAGTAGAGCGCCTGAAGAGAATCGGCCGCGGGCAGGCGGAAACAGCACTCGATGTACGAGCCAACCCCTTGCCCCAGAATGTAGCGCGCCAAACCCCGGCCCCAGACCTCCACACCCGTTTGTATGTAGTCCCCGGCATAGCGAACCAGATTGGTGCTCATCTGCCCCGTTGTGTATGGCAGTTCTTCCACTTCATAGCGGATGAAGGGCCGAACCCGCAGAGTCTGTCCGCAGGCGCTGTTGCGCCGACTTGTTGATGAGGCTTCTAAAGTATGATCGCCGGGAAAAAGCTCCGGAGGAATGGTGACCGAGCCGCTCAACGCTCCGGTGTCGTCTGCCTGCGGAATCGCGCTCAGCCACGGAAACTCAAATCCGCGCGCCGAAACTGTGGCCTCTCCTCCGGCAGCCATCCCGCGCATGAGAATATCCAGCGTGTCGCCCTTGAACTGCAAGCTGTCCACGTCGGGCCGCCGCAGATGAAATCTTAGCGTGGGCTGCGCGTGATGAATCCAGTGCGCGGCCACCGTCTCGATTCCACTCGAAAGCTCAGCGGTGATGGGCACGTCCCCGTCCACGGATTCCTGGGAAGCGAGAACCCGCACGTCCAAGACGGAATCCGCACCGGCCACCGGGTTGCCGCTCACAATAGGCAAAGACGCTTGTCCCATCAGCATGTGTTGCAGAGATGTGCCGGGCATCAGGCCCTGTCCCACCACCTGCAACGTCTCGGCCACGAAGCTCTCCAAGTCTCCGCTCGCATCAGCCACCTGCCAGCGCTCGCGAGGCACGGCGAAAAGCGCAAGGCTGCGGTAGTGTGCTGAGTAGTCGCTGAAAGGGCCGACCTGAAAGTGCATGCGGTATCCACTCTCGAACGGCACCGGATCGGTTATGTTCCAGCGATAGGCCGCGCAGGTGACGCCGGTGAAGCGGATGCAGCCGTGAGCGCCGTAGCACTCCGAACCTCCGCTGGGCTGCCAGTAGTAGCCGGCATCGAAATAGTCTTCGGTTCCCGTGCCGTGCCACGAGGCGGTTGTCTCCTCGTTGCGCCAGATGGTTTCATCGCCCTCATAGATTTTGTTGGAGGTGGCCTGCATGTCGAGGAGCAGTCCGAAAAACGTTCCCAGTCCCGACAGCATCGCCGGCTCGTATCCCAGCCACTTCACGTTGGGATTCTCTTCGTGGAACACTCCGCGCAGCTTAAAGCGTCCGCGTTCCGGTGTGGAAGGCTGGCAGATCTCCGTCCACGCGCCGACGGTTCGCGCCGTGTCCGTGCGGTTCTCCACCTCTACCCGGAAGCGGGTGCGAAACGGCAGCGGCAAATTCAGATAGAGTGTGTCCCCGAGCATGCCGGAAAACGCCGAGCGATAAGGATTCCAACCTAACGCCGCTCCGAACACGGTCGAGATCGGTCCCTCGAAATCCGGCAGGGGATAGTAATCGGTGTAGACGCGCACCCACACATTTTCCAGCGTGGACTTGGTCCGCCGGTCAATGTACAGAAACAGCCGGCGGCTGCCGCCGTTGCCGGAGTAATCCACGAGGCTCGCTGTGGCATGCGGCAACACCGTGGTGGAGCTGCCCACCAGCTGCGCGGTCAGAGTGCTCCATGCTGCCGGCTGTTCGGGATGCAGAAACCGTTCGCGCAGAGAATCGAGCCGCACCAGATAAGAGGCCGAGGGCGGCATGGTGAACGGCTCCACACTGCCCCCCCCCGCAAGTGTAATAATGAGCCTATCTTAGAATGGACTTGACGGGGAGGATTGGTTTTTCTTAGATTAGGGGTATGGACAGAAAACCCTACCCCACCGACTTGACGGATGAGCAATGGGCGTTGATCGAGCCCCATTTGCCTCCGCAACCTGCTTA
>JAPKYT010000067.1 GCA_026394155.1 bacterium
GTTGCAGTAGAGGATGGGCGAGCTGCCGAAGCACTCCAGGCCATAGCGGCCGTTATCGCGGATCTGGTTCTCGCTCAGTTGGGCATAGGAGTCAATCATCAGGATACCGTCTTCACCGTTGCCGTGAATCTGGGAGCGGAAGATCCCGGCGCACTCCGATCCGGTGAGCACGATTCCGGACTGCACGTTGTCTATGATCGTGCAACCGTCAATCAAGGGCTTTGTCGTCCCCGGCGGCGCGTAGAGATCGAGACCAATCTCGTTGTTCTGGATTGTGCAATTCGCTAAGACCAGCTCCGCCTCCTTCACGGACTTCACGCCCGTCACTGCCTCCTCGATAGTGCAATAGCTTAATTCACAGGTTCCTTCCACATAGATGCCATTCCAGGGAGCTGACTGATCGGGAGACTTCTGCTGGAAAACCGCGCTCTCGGCAAGCAGCGTGCCCTTAACGATAAGTCTTGCCCCGGGTCCAAACAGAAGGCTTGCGCCTGATTCAATGGTCAGGGTCTGACCTTCGGGAATTTCAACCTCACCAGCTATAGTCCATTCTCCCGAAAGCGTCGCCGGAACTTCGACACCGGCGAATAGCATCCTCTGACTCCAGCGTCTCACGACCGTGTGATCTATCCCCGCTGCATTAACATCGGGAGTCTCGACTGTGAGCACAATATCCGTAGAGAGAACACCTGTTGACGCCACCTGAACGTCAGCGACCCTGTATTCTTCAGGGAGTGGGTCGTCAGCTATCCACAGTGGCAGCCACTGGAAAGATCTATCGGGTTGGACGTATATTTCCAGCAACGCTGCATAGCTGCCCACCTTCTTAACCCCGGCCCAAACCACATCGGGTGCCGAGGGATGCGCACCAAGAAAGAGAATGTGCATATTCTCCCAGTCGCCGCGAATCCATGCACGCCCTTGTGGGTCGAAACGCCAAATCTGTCCGGTATTCAATGGTTGGTTCTGCCAGACATAACCTCCAACGTACATGGGCATCCCATCATGTTCTCCTGCCGAGAAGGATGTTAGAGCGAGATTGCCGTCCCACTCGCCTTCGGGATACGGGTAAGGCGGATCATGTTGGCCGAAATCGGCGAAGTTTTCCCCGTGATCCGCAGACCAAAGCAGGTGAATATTGTCGCCGGGAGTTGACTGCCAAGCGCCGTACACAGTACTTGGTGTCATTCCCGCAAAGTGATTAGGCACAAGTTCGCCGGAGGAGGAAATATGCCAGGCGTTTGTGCCGCTATCTCGATAGTAGAAACGGGTGGGATTGTTGCTTCCGACCACACTGCACACAAAATAGTCCGCATCCGGACAGGACTTGGCTTCGAGGATCTTTCTCGTTTGTCCGACAGGGTCCGTATCCACAACGGTGCTGACGAAAGTTAGAGACAGTGGACTCTCCAAATCGCACACCGTAGGGCCATCTTCCACCCCCTCGCGATTCAGTACGATCCACGGAGTTCCGTTGCCATAATTTAGACCCATGAAGGGTCGCGTCCCGTGATCCTGATACCCTAAGAACACGTTCTTGGGTGTCATGTTCGGCCCATCCACCTGCACCACCACCGCGCTGTCATTCGGGTAGTAAGGATCGCTGCTGTAGTCAATGAGGGCAAAATCCGCGTACCCCCCCTGCACAGGCAGTGAGACACCCGACCAGGCCCGATTCCGGTTCTGATAGAGGTCCAAAGTGGTCGGATCGTAGCTGATCTCCTGTAGGTTGAACTCCCAGGTTTCCGGGTCGAACTCCCCCACGTAGCTTGCATACCATCCCGCCAGTGCGATCTTCGGCTCGTCGCCCTCCACGATCTGAATGCACATCTGCCGCAGTCCCGGCGTGCGAATCACATCCGCCGCGAAATCCGTGGCCGGATACCAGTCCACGCCGTTGTCGGGTGAGTAATATATTCCCGCCTCGGATGTGGACAGCAGCGTGTAGTCATCACCGACCATCGGACCGAAATCCAGATCGTAGGGAATCCCGTCGGGCAGCGGATGCTCCGCATTCACCTCCACCACAGCCCAGTCAACAAGCTCCTCACCGGCAAAACTGGCGCTGTAGAGCACTTGGTCGCCACGTTCATGGCAGGCAAGACCATAGATCTGATGGTCGTTCATCGCAATCTGCATGTTCCACAACACCTCATCCGGCGCGGGATTGAACGTTGTCCATCGCGGCTGATTATCTCGCAGGTCATTCGTCCAGCACACCTTCGTGGACTTCACGTGCCCGGTGATCAGCGGCAGCTCTCCGTTCTCCATGGGGTTCAGAGCCTCCGTCGCCACGGCGACCAACTTGTTCGGTTCCTCGGCGTCCTCAATCACCACGTCCGTCATCGCCAGATGAGTCGGGATCACGTTCGCTCCGGTGTTGGCTACTGTCACCCAGTTCAGTCCCCCGTCTGGGCTGCGCTCGAAGTAATGACTCGCCGCTTCATCTGCAATCCGGTCCAGGCCCACCACCACGTTCCACGAGGCATTCTCCTCCCACCGCCCCGTCGTCGCGCACGTGATCGGCTCCGTCGCCCAGAGTGGCGTTCTTTCCTGCCAATACCAGTTGGTCTGTGAATGCCATCCCGTGAATCTCTGCGGCGCATACAAAGCCGCTGCAGCTTCTGTCCAGGTTGGTGCCTGGCTGGACATCCCGCCACGCGTAATCACGCTCGGATACAGCGGCAGTGTTAGAATGCCGCCCTGGGAGTTTCGCATCAACGCCTGTGTCAAGCCCGCAGACACTGTGCCGGCATGCCAGAACGCAGGTTGCAGGAATTCGCCATCAGGTAAACCCGGTTGGTCTTTGGCATTAAACAGCCGCACATTGAAACTGCTGATTCCCGACGTATTCGATCCGATAGCTGCCCCGGTAGCCGTGTGGTTCACCGGAACCAGCAAGTTGGTTTGGCCTACCACCCATCCGCAACTCAGCAGAAGAGTGAGCAGGGCCGCGATCAGCAAACGATGCGCAGACATGGCAACCTCCCCTTGTTGAAACGAACATTCACCACTCTCCCTGCCAAAACGGTGCAGGGATTCTCTATTTCAAGACAACGAATTTCTGCATGGCTGAATGAACGCGATTGGAGACCTGCAACAGATAAGTCCCGGAGGCGGCCGGAACATCCGGCGAGAATGGAACCGGTGTGCCCGTAGTGACTTGATGGATCACCTCCTGCCCCAGCGCATTGAACACTGTGATCTCCACCGGCCCCAGCACAAACCACTCCGGCGAGAGCGTGAGACTCGGCCACGTATTGCAGGGGTTCGGGAAGACCGAAAGGCTGAAGGATGAAGGATGAAGGATGAAGTCATCGGAAGCAGACGAGCCTTCGGCCACGAAATGAAAGCTCCCGCTGTCGGGAAGTGTGGCGACATTCTCCCAGAAGTCCTCGGCCGCATACCAATACGGGTAGAAGCCGCTGTCAGGAACCTCCCAGGTGAACTGAAAGAGATGATCCGCTCCCCTCGGCATTCCGAAACGGAGCGTGTCTCCTGAAGGCGCAACCACCATGAGCCGCACCTCCGACAGCGTATCATTATCAGTTGCCACGATAGAAAACTCGACCTGCCGCCCGACCCGCACTGTCTCGGGTGGAGCACTGCCCGTTGAAAGCACCGGCAACATCGTGTCGGGTGTGATCACGCCCCTCACCATGCGGTAGTCGTGCCGGTCTTGACTAATCGTATACTGGTCCCAGTAGATATCAATGCGGTTCCCCCGAATCTGACCGCTGAACTGCCAAGCCTCGACCAGACTATCAGCGGCCACTTGAAGAGGGTACCAATTCTTGCCGTGGTTGGCGCTGAAACGCGCCCCCAAGTAGTTCCAGCCACTGCCGGACAGGTGCTCCCAGCCCACTAACCAGAGTTTGCCAGCACAGACGTTGGCCGGAACCAGCGTACTCCCGAGCGCAGGAATAATCCGGGGAGGACCCATCAGCACACAGTCTTCCCAACCTGTCGCGACGTTTTGAGTGCGATAGTGGAGTGGTGTCATCGGGGCCGATGCGTCCCAATCCCCGAAGATCCCCAGCACTCCCGCCGACTCGGACGCAGTGTCTCCTACGATGGTGGCTATGTACTGGCATCCATACTCGTCGTAGTGCTGGCAGGGAAGAACCTGAAACGTCGTCCAGTTTTGCCCCACGCTGTCACCCCGCGCCACGTACAGCCGAAGATCGGGGTTAACCGAGGGAACAGGCTCTTCAATCAGCAAGGTGTGAGCTTGTGTAAATGCGATGCTCTGGTCGAAGTAGAGAAGGTAAAAATAGGCTGTGTCAATGGTCACCCGCGCTGACCAATCTTGACCTCCATTGTTGCTGCCGAATCCACAAGTGCTCGGGTCGTTGTTTACATAGCCTCGATACGCAGCAAAGACCCGATTCCCACACGCAAAACCGCGGAGCGCATAGGTGTTAGTCCGATATTGCCGCATCGCACTCCAGGTGAGCCCCCCATCCAAGCTGATGCGCAGCCATGTCTCGCGCGGCAAGATGGTACCTTCGCTGAAACATGCATAGAATCGGCCCGCTGAACCGGCAAACTGAGCGGAAACAAAACTGCTCCCGTCTGAAGCGTGAATCCACGGTGTAAACGTCTGCCCATTATCAAAGCTCGAACAGACGAGAATCGTATCACTGACCTCTGTGCCCACGTTCAATGCCGCGAAGAGCAGCGTATCCCCATCGGAATCACCCGTAGCGTTGTGATCTGCGGCAATCCCGGCCACCCCGCCAAACGCGCCCATCTCGCCTCCCCCCACTCAATCGGCGCCTGCGGCTGAGCATAGGCGGCTATGCAAAACGACGCAACCATCAGCACCGCAAGAAACGCTTTCACAACAAGTTCCCTCCGTCTCATCAGTGATTAACGACCTGCCAAAAAGAAAAAACCCTGCCGCCTGCATGACGACAAGGTCCAGATTGGATCCGTTGGTTCGACCGATTCCGAAAACCGCCACCAAGTTGCCCGTCCCAAAACCTGCCCATGATTCCCCTCCCGAGGAAGCAGCACAGTGGATGCCACAGATCAAAGGTACTACTGCGTTCACAGAATGTCAAGACCTTCGACAGCCGCTAACGTTATCCACCAGTCCGTAACATGTTGAGATGCTTGCAACGACGTACACTCGCCACTTCAATGTTAGGAGCCGAGAGACCTTTCCCTCTCGGGACTTTGCGCTCCCGGCCGCTGTTAGGTTTCTTCATCACTGCGGCGACAAAGTCTCAGTAAGCGCGAAAGAAACGACGCACCATTCGCCGATCGAGCACCATCGCAACAGCAGCTAAAGAAAAAGCCCCCACATTCGCAGAGGCTTCTCTCTTCCATCAGGGCATTCACTTCTTCCCCGACAGCGTATCACACGCGATCTTCGCACCATTGCAGATGGCACGGATGATCGGACACACACGGTTACTGCTCATCGGAAGTCTCCTTCTCTTCCGCCATCGTCTGGCACGCAGCCATCATGCCGGCAGCAATCGCTTTGACGATGAGGCATATTTCTTTCTTGTCCATGAGTCTCCTTGGTTACTGCTTCTGTTGTATCCGCTGATCAACCATGGCGATGATCTCGTCCAAGCTCTCGTCGAGAACCTCAGACAATGCCTGGATACAGGCATCGCGCACAGCGTCAGCATTGATATTCCCGTTGTCATGCCAGTTCAGCATCAATGAATCCAGCAGAACATCGGCCAGTTTCTTGTCGTGTTCGGTCATAGTGCTACTCCTCGTCCACACGCTGACAGACGCAGAGTGGAATCGAGAGCTTGCAGGCCGGGCAACGTTTCTCGCGCAGATTCTCGAACTCTTGTCTGACTTCTTGGTTGCGAACTGATGGCCGATGGAGTGAGCGACGCGGTTGATCCGGCCACGTGTGATCCACAACGAGAACTTCAACGGGTGCGTCTGCTGTAATCACGAATTCGTCTCGATGATTCTCGAAGACGATGCGGGCAACGGGCTTTCGTTTGCTCATCGCGGGTCCACCATGAGTGTGAAGGTCGCGAGGTCGAGCACGATCCGCCTCGGCATTTCCTCGTCGTTCACGAACCGCTTGACGAGCGAGCATAAGATGCTCGAAGCCATGAGTGGCGTGTAACAGACAGTCCTGGCTGTGCAGGGTTCTTGCAGCGCTTGATCATCGGGCACGAGAGACTGCGAGTAGACAACTCTCTCCTCGCGAATCTGTGGCCGGACGGTCCAGACAACCAGCGTCTCGAGTCCCATTCGGGCATCAAGAAGCAGACGAACGTCTGCCTTGTCGCGGACCGACTTCCAGATGACCTTACGGCTCTCCATCGAGTCCACGGCGGAGATCACGACTTCAGTGAGCGGCTGATCCACATACTGCCGTGGGATGGCGTTGGGTGCGTGACCACCGAATTGCTCCATGACATCAATCAGCGCTGACGCCTTCAGACTGCCGATGTCACCGTCGCGGTACATCTGGTTCGACCAGTTGAAATCCTGAATGACGTCCGGGTCGTAGGCGGTGATACCGACACAGCCCATTTTGCCGAGCCAGACAGCACAGGTAGACCCTATTGCACCCAAGCCGATGATCGTGACGCCAAGGGAAGTGAGGCGCTTCATGTTCACCGCATCCTGCTGACGGACAAAATACTGGTCGTTCATGGTGCTCCTCAAAACGGTTGTTCAAGATCGTCACGCTCCCATCCCAGCCAGTCGAGTTCATTCTCAAGCTCGATGTCTGTCAACGCACCGCGTTCATGTGCTGCATTCAGATCTTGTGCGCGCTCGTAGGTGGTGAACTTGCCATTGCCAGCGGGGCCACCTTCGATCACTTTGGCCTGGAACTCGGCAAAGCATGCTTCCGCCAGACCGTCCCGCAGTGGATAATACACTTCCCAGACGACATCCGACAGATACAGATGACACGGGTGGTACTGATCGAGACGGCACATCGAGTCACGCTTCTTGTTGACGACGAGAGACAGGAGCCACTCACCGTTCGCGAGCCCGGAGACGCAGTCGTCGTCAGTTCCACTCCAGAACACACTCATGGAACCGTGACTGTGAGCCCAACACCGGAGTTTCCGGCTATCTACGTTCTGGTTTTCCAGATCTGCGATCAACTGGGCCACAGCCGCCGAATCCATCGTCGTCTCATCCAGAGAGCAATGCTGCTTCACGAGGAAGAAGTCGGTGACGAGCAAGGCTGTGATCAAGCCGGCGTCAACATCGCGGATTTCTTCGACGAGTCCCAACGCGCTGACTTCACCCTTCGCGATTTCGACCCAGCAGAGGAACTTCTGCCAAGCGACAGCATCTATTTGAATGCGAATGCCGAGTTGCACGGGATCACGCGCTGGCTTGTTCTGCCACTGCATCGGCAACCTCCTCTTCGGTTTCTTCTTTAGGACGGTTAGGGCAATCTTCTTCGCTGTGATCGTCATATTGATCGCAATACGGGCACCACCAACATGACTCGCACTCTTCAACCGAATGGCCATACGAATCACACCACGAGCAGTAGGGCTCATCATCGTCGGACTCATCCTCCCAGTCGGGATTCCACTTCTCGATTCTCTGATACGGATCGTTTTCGTTGTACGTACTGAGAAACTGATGCACCAACTGGAACAGTCCGAAGAGATCAAGTTCGCCGGCAAGACGCGACACGAGATGTCCCACATTGCCCCAACAGATGTTCGATGGTTCGTCTGTCACATGCGGATGAACGTATCCACCGTGGTCGGTACCACCGCTGATGAACACTTTTCCTTGACGCAGATTGACTTCAACGCTGTACGCGTCGAACTTGTACGTGTACCCGTCGTGTTCAATGTCAATCGCGTGCGTCACGCCCGTGACACTCTCATCCTTGAAGCTAAAGCCGGTATACGTCCCGGGGACGAGTTTCATCAGGTCCACAAAGGTCCGCGTAGCACGAGCCTTGATCCACTCCGGACTGCGCTCGAACATCCTCAGCACCGCGCGATCCGTCTCGAGCTTGCGCGATAACTGCATCATTTGCAGTGACAGCCGTTCCAATTCGTAGGAGTCCTCACGTATGCTGGACTGCAGTTCCCGCTTCCGATCATGCACACAATGGCCGATACTCTCGACCAGTTGCTCTCTCATCTCACGGCGATACTGCCTGCAGATCCTTGGCAAATGCTGATCCACGAGCTTTCTTGCAAACGCAAGCGCCGGTGTGTTCTTCGGCCAGAACAGCAGCACGAGCCACTGCTTGCTGATCCGTGCGACCGGCACATCATCGACAACTACCAGATCACCAGGCAACAGCTTCGTAATTGTTCGAGCATTCGCGGCATCGCTGGGCACCACGATAGCAATACCGTTGCGATTCCAAGTCTCGACCTCCCACGAATTGGTGAACAGCGAGAGCGGTACATGAAACTTCTGGGCGTAGAACTGCACCAGATCCCGAATTAGTTCGATCATCTTAGGTTCCTCCGGAGGAGAGAAGAGCCCCAATCGAAACGGATCAGGGCTCTCCTCATTGCAGTAGACAGTCAGGAATGCTGCCTACTGACCTCCACCTTTCACTTGCGGAACGAGCGTCAGCACGCTGCCTTCCTGCAGCACATCGCTGTCGAACGCGGGCGATCCGTTGACGTGACGGGTGTAGGCCGAGTCTTTGGGGAACCCCGCCTGCTGAATCGCCTGCTCGACGGTCGTGCCATCACCGATTTCGATCTCCTTGGCCGCGCGACCAAGACACAGAACTTTGACTTTCATGAACGTCTCCTGGCATGGTTGAGTAACAGAAAGGCTCCGCACAATGCAGAGCCAGCCCTTTGGTAACTTCTTATGCCAGGAATTGGGGAATAAGAACGTAGAGGAGATCCTCTGAAGCGTTACATCACCATGATCGGAACTAAGGACCGAGCAGGGATTCAGCACGCAAGAAGATCAGGAGTGTCCCTGAACCGTCCCCAGTCGCTCATGCATCATCGTGATGCGAAGCAGCCCTCGACTTTTGGTCGGTGTTGGAATTTGCCAGTAGAAGAAAACCCCGACCGCGCAAGCAATCGGGGTTCTTGACATTCCACGCTAATTCTGGAGTCGACCATTTGGAAGCCGGTGCGGTCCTCGGTGTCGACGGTTCATGCCCTAACACGCGACGGTTATTGGTTGACGTCGCCCTCGTGACCAATACTGGACCTTACAGTCATTTGCTCCAGGATTTGTTCCAGCGCTTGTTCCAGCGTAATCTGGCACCATCCTATTGGACTTACGAAGCCCCCAAGTGCCCGTCCAAAATGAAGAACCCTCGCAGCAAGTGGCTGCGAGGACTCTTCTTAGGCTTGTAGCGGGGGTAGGATTCGAACCTACGACCTTTGGGTTATGAGCCCAACGAGCTACCGGGCTGCTCCACCCCGCAATATGTTGATAACATACGAATATCGCCCCACATTGTCAAGCCTGCCCTCTATTCGGTCTCCCTCGCCGCCGGAACCTTGACGAGGCAGCCCTCCACGCGGCGCGGACTGCGTCGAATTACGCGTACGACAACTTTATCAAACACAATATCTTCGCCTAACTCCGCGATTCGCCCCAGACGTGCGGAAAGGAGCCCCGACAGAGTATTGTAATCCCCTTCGGGTGGAGTCCATGCGGTCTCCGCCGCGATGTCCTCAAGGAATGCCGATCCGCTGACCAGAAACTTGCCGGGCGCGAGCCGCTTGATCACCGGCTCGGCAGGATCAAACCTCTCGGCCACCGGCCCCACCAGTTCCTCGAAGATGTCTTTGATCGTGACCAGTCCGTCGGTGCCGCCGTACTCGTCAATGACTAACGCCACTTGCCGCCGCTCGGATTTGAACTCCTTCAGCAGTTCGGCGATGCGTTTGGACTCCGGCACGGCGTGGATGGGCCGCAGCACTTCCCGCACAGACCGGCGCGGCAGCAGGAAATCGCGCACGTGGACGAATCCGATCACGTGATCGAGATCGCGCTCATAGACCGGCAGAATGTTGTGCCGGCATTTGCGGAAGACGTCTCTCACCTCGTCGGGAGACCGTTGCACGCTCACCGCCACCATTCCGGTGCGCGGCGTCATGATCTGACGGGCCTTGAGATCGCGCGCATCGAGGTAGCGGCTGAGGATTTCACCTTCCTCGGGCGTGGCCGCGCCTTCCGCCTCCGCTCCCACCAGAATCTGATCGAGTTCCGTGCGCATGGTGAGCGACTCTCCGCTGACCGCCTCCTCGGTCGGCAGGTCTCGGCGCGCCAGCAGGCGAGTCAGCGGCATGAGGACCAACCGCAAGGGAAACAGGAGGACGTAGGAGGCCATGAGGGGAAGCGAGCCGTAGCGCACCGTGAGATTGGCCAGCGAGTGGCCTATCATCTTCGGCAGGATTTCGGCGAACACCAGAATTACCAGCGGCGAAACGGTGAGCAGCCACACGTCATGAATGCCCGCCCCCTGCGCCAGCAGCACCATGAGCGAGGAATAGGTCACGTTGCAGATGTTGTTGCCGATCAGCGTAGTTCCCAGGAAGCGCTCGGGCGCGGCGCTCAGGAACTGGGCGGTGCGCGCGCCGAACTTGCCTCCGCGCAACCACCCCATGGTCAGGATACGGTCGAAGGACGTGTACGCCGTTTCCAGCGCCGAGAAGTACACACTCCCCAGAAAGGCGACGACGATGAGGGCGAGGATACTCATGGCTCGGTCGCGACGGCAATACGGCCGCGGCTTTCCTCGCAAAGTGACGTGCGCAGGGCAGTCATGGCCGTTGGCGCCGCACGAAGCACGAACTCCGCATGATCCGCCGCCGGTTTCGGCTCGACCGTGGCCTGAAAACGTTGTGCAACGTGGTACACGAGGGATTGATCGTCAAACGAGCACCTTACGCGGCACACCGCGAGAATCTTGCGCAACGCTCGCGGCGCGGCCTCCAGCGCCAGCGATGCGCATTCGCCGTAAGCGCGGGCCAGATTGCCGCGGCCGAGCTTCGTTCCGCCGAAATAGCGGGTCACAACTACCACACAGTCGCTAAGATTTCGCTGCTGAATCGCGCTCAGGATCGGCGCTCCGGCGGTGCCGCGCGGCTCGCCCGCGTCGCTCGATTTCTCATCTGCCTCTGCGCCCAGACGTGCGGCCCAGCACCAATGGGTGGCGTCGTGATGAAGCTTTCGAGCTTCCTCCAGCCGGGCCGCGACCTCATCAAAGTCAGACACGGGGAGCGCCCGTCCCAAAAAGCGCGAGCCCAGCACGCGCGTCTGCGCGTTGCCGGGCCCCGCCAATGTCCAGTACTCATCGGTACTCATCTGGTGCTCGTCCGCGTCACCTTCTCTTTTGCGCGCGAATCACCGCCTGCGCCGCCGCGAGGCGCGCCACGGGAACGCGGAACGGGCTGCAGGACACATAGTCCAAACCGACATTGTGGAAGAAGTACACCGAATGCGGGTCGCCACCGTGCTCACCGCAGATGCCGACCTTAAGCTTGGGCCGCGTGGCGCGCCCGCGCTCCGTTGCCAGACTCACGAGTTGACCGACGCCCACGGTGTCGAGCGTATCGAACGGATCGTCGGTGAGAATCTTGGCGTTCAGGTAGTACGGAAGGAACTTGCCCGAATCGTCGCGCGACAGGCCCATCGTGGTCTGCGTCAGATCGTTGGTGCCGAAGCTGAAGAACTCGGCCTCCTTGGCGATCTCGTCGGCCACCAGGGCCGCCCGCGGAAGCTCAATCATGGTGCCCACCAGATAGTCGAGCTTCTGCCCGGTCTCGGCGGCCACGTCTTTGGCGACGCGATGAATGATCTCAGCCTGCGCGTGAAACTCCTCGAGGGTCATTACCAGCGGAATCATCACTTCGGGATGAACGGCCGTGCCGCTTCTGCTCACCGCCGCGGCCGCTTCGAAGATGGCGCGGGCCTGCATCTCGGTAATCTCCGGAAACACGATTCCCAGACGGCAGCCACGAAGTCCGAGCATGGGATTGGACTCGGCCAGCGCGACCACTTTGGCGTGCACGCGCTCGAAGGGAATACCGAGCTTCTCGGACAGACCTTCCATCGCTTTCGTTCCGTGCGGCAGGAATTCATGCAGCGGCGGATCCAACAGCCGAATGGTCACGGGCCTGCCGTCCATAACTTTGAAGATGCCCTCGAAATCGCCGCGCTGCATGGGCAGCAATTTGGCCAGAGCTTTCTTGCGGTCGGCGACGTGATCGGCCAGAATCATCTCGCGGACGGTGTCAATGCGGTCGCCTTCGAAGAACATGTGCTCGGTGCGGCAGAGGCCGATGCCTTCCGCTCCGAACGCCACCGCGTTGGCGCACTGATCCGGTTGATCGGCGTTGGTGCGCACGCGCAACGTGCGGATTTCATCCGCCCAAGCGAGGAGATTCTGGTAGAGCTGATAGGACGGCGCCTGCTCCGGAGGCAGCGTCTTGTCGAGCATCACTTGCAGCACTTCGGACGGCTTGGTGGCCATGCGATCGGCGTAGATGTCGCCGGTGGAGCCGTCGATGGAGATCCAGTCACCGCGTTGAATGACGTGACCGCCGACGTTCATGTCGCCTCGGGCATAGTCAATGTCAAGGTCACTGCAGCCCACGACGCAGACCTTGCCCATCTGCCGCCCCACCAGCGCCGCGTGCGAAGTCATGCCGCCGCGTTGCGTGAGAATGCCCTGCGCCGCCGACATCCCGCGGATGTCTTCCGGCGAAGTTTCGATGCGGACGAGAATGACCTTTTCACCCTTGCCGGCCCACTCTTCGGCGTCCATAGCGTGAAAGACCACGCGGCCCGCCGCCGCACCGGGACCGGCGTTCAGGCCGCGCGCGATGGGCTTGGCCGCCTTGAGCGCCGCCGGATCGAATACCGGCCGCAGAAGCTGGTTGAGCATCAGCGGGTCCACCCGCATCACGGCCTCTTCCCTGGAGATGAGACCTTCCTGCACCATCTCGACCGCCATGCGGATGGCGGCCAAGCCGGTACGCTTTCCCACTCGGCATTGCAGCATCCACAAGGTTCCGTCTTGAATGGTGAACTCGATGTCCTGCATGTCGCGGTAGTGGGTCTCGAGGCGGTCGGCGATGGCCAGCAGTTCGCGGCACGCTTCGGGCATCTTTTCTTCCAGCGACGGATATTGGGTCTTGCGCTGGTCTTCGGAAATCCTGTGGGACTCGGCCCAAGCTCGCGAACTCTGGAGTGTCACTTGTTGCGGCGTGCGCGTTCCCGCCACCACGTCTTCACCCTGCGCGTTGATGAGAAACTCGCCGTAGAAGGATTTTTCGCCGGTGGCCGGATCGCGGGTGAAGGCCACGCCCGTGGCGCAGTTGTCACCGAGGTTGCCGAACACCATCGCCTGCACGTTTACCGCCGTGCCCCATCCCTCGGGAATCTTGTTGAGACGGCGGTACACGATGGCGCGCTCATTCATCCATGAGCCGAACACGGCGCCGATGGCACCCCAGAGCTGATCCTGCGGGTCCTCGGGGAAGACGATGCCTTTGCGCTCGCGGATCAGAGCCTTGAACTCGGCCACCAGTTGCCTCAAGTGTTCAGCCTTGAGTTCGGTATCGAGCTTGACGCCGGCCTTGCGCTTCTTGGCGGCGAAGAGAACCTCGAAGGGATCCTCTTCTTCCTTGGTCTCCGGTTTAAGGTCGAGCACAACGTCGCCGTACATGGCCACGAAACGCCGGTAAGAGTCATAGGCAAAGCGGGCGTCACCGCTGCGCTTGATGAGTCCTTCCACCGTCCGGTCGTTGAGACCCAGATTGAGAATGGTGTCCATCATGCCCGGCATGGACGCGCGCGCACCGCTGCGCACGGAAATTAGCAGCGGATTGGACGCATCTCCGAACTTAGCGCCGGTGATGGACTCGACGTGGCGGACAGCCTGATCCACCTCGCCCTTGAGCAACGGGGGATAATTGCGGTCGTTCTGATAGTAGTAGGTGCAGACCTCGGTGGTGATGGTGAATCCGGGAGGGACCGGCATGCCCAGCAGATTCATCTCCGCCAGATTGGCCCCTTTGCCGCCGAGCAGTTCCTTCATGTCGGCGCGGCCTTCGGCCGCTTTGCTGCCGAAGGTGTAAACGTACTTAGTCATGGATGTATGTTGCTCCAGTGTTGGCTCATTTGAGAAGAATTGCCTTGGTGATCGCCGAAGCGTAGGGGGTCTCAAGGCGGAAGAGATACAGGCCCGATGCGTCGCGCGAGCCGTCCCAGTGCAGGGCATGTCTCCCGGCCGTCAAGGTGCCCACATCGCGGCGGAAAAGTTCCTCACCAAGAAGATTGAACACGCGTAGACAGACGGGGGAGGGTTTGGGAAGCTCGAAGTCAATCGTGGCAAACGGATTGAACGGATTGGGGTAGATACGTGAGAGACGGAACTCGCGCGGCAAATCAGGACGCGACGGGCCGACAGGAATGAGGCCACCGTCGTACCCAACGGTCTTGAGGATCTTGCCATCGGGATCCAGTATTATGCTATCCAGCGGCAGAAATGGATGAAAGAGGCTCCCGATGTCCCACGACTGCGACCTTAGCGCTTCCACCCAGACCTGAACGGTCAGGGAATCGCCGCTGGGGTAGTATGCCCGCAGGTCAACCGGCATGCGGAACAGCGTTGCCCAAGACTGCCGCTGCTCAATGATCACGGGATACCAAGGCATGGCCCCGTAGGTCACGAAGTACTGTGGGTATCTCGTCCCATACACCCACGGCTGGAAGAACCAATCGAGAGATTCTCCGTAATGTTGCTCGAGCTTGGCCTGCCACTGAGCGGTGACCGCGGTGCTGAAAGCGTGCTCTTGACCGAATTCACGCCACGCCTGAAAGAAGGCCGAATCACCGAGCAGCATGCGCAGCATGTGCATGACCGCGGCCCCTTTGCCGTAGACCGTGTCTCCCCAGTAGTAGTCGGGATCGTAGATGGAGTAGCTGTCGTTGGCCGAGCGGGCGTCGGGGAAGATCTTCAGCGTAATATAACCAATGTAGGAATCATAGCCGTAGAGAATTTCTTTTCCCAACGCCTCGCAGTAGGTGCCAAACCCTTCGTTCAGCCACAGGTCCGCCCACTCGCCGCACGTCACCCAGTCTCCCCACCATTGATGCGACATTTCGTGGAACAGCAGCCAGTCCCATGCGTGTCCGGACTCGACGCATCCGTCATCGTGAGAGACGCACGTCGCGTGCTCCATGTCGCCGATGCGCGTCATGGCGTATCCGAAGCGGTCGAAGGGATAAGGTCCGAACCGCGCGGCGAATCCGTCCAGCACGGCGGGAACATTCGAGAAATGGGACTGCGCCTGAGCCTGCCTGCTGGGATAGACGTAGTTTTCGATGCGCGGTCCCGACTCGCGCTGCACCATGATGACATAGTCGGACACGGCCACATACAGCAGGTAGGTGGACACGGGCTGATCGAGACGATAATGCCAGGTGATGGTGCTGTCCGCATGATGCACCGTGTCCACCCGCACTCCGCAGGACGATACGACTCGGTTCGCCGGCGCGCGGAACCAGCATTCCCAAAGAACCTTGTCACCCAGAGCGGCGTGGCATGGAAACCAGGTGAAGTTGGCAGGCGGGGGATTGAGGTCGAGGCCATCGCCGTTGCTGAAGGCGATCTGCGGCTGCCAGCCGGCGGACTGTCCCCAGCGGAACCCGCCCCACGCATCCACGATGGCGGGGCTGCCGTGATAGGCGACTCCCACGCGAAGAGTGTCACCCATAGCGAGCGGCGGCACCAGCATGATCTGCAGACTGTCCAGACCGTTTCGGGAGAAAGTGGCGATATAGTCGTCGCTCGCCCAGACGGAATCCACCGTCAGCGAAGCTGTGAGGCGAAGGTCTATGCAACCGAGAGGGATTTGGTCGGCGCGCAGAGTGATCTCGATCTGGCCCCAGAGAGTCTGCCGGTCGAGATCGAATTGGAGGCGAGGCTCATACTTGAGAACGTCGAAGCGATGCAGGCTGTCGTCATCGAGGGTATGACGCGGCGGCCCGCAGCGCGGACGCAACGGTTCTTGTTCGAGCACTGCATCCCACGGCGAGACAAGGCGCGGTGCCGACCACAAGCCGCTCGCCATAGCACAGGTTAAGACTAACGCGCGCAAGAACATAGGGTCGGGACACGGAAGATCACAGCAGGTAAGCATACGAATGTCTCGACTCAATGTCAAGGCCACTCATTCCCCACTTGCCCCCGAAGCTGTGAACTCAGCGGGTTGTGCCCGAGCCAAGTTTGACATTCCATCGCAAATCGGGAATCCGAAGGGCTGTGGTTGCTGTGAACGCCTGCGCCGATTCGGACGAACCGTGATCCACGCCTTCTTCAAGCACGGCCCGCACCTCATAATAGCGGCGCGCGAAGGAGCGGTCGGTATCCACGAAGGTGGTGTCGCGCACCTGAGCAATGGATTGGAAGCCGCTTTCGCCGTTCAGGGACGTCGCGGCCAGAATGTCATAGAAGAGCGCACCCCGCACCGCCGGCCACGCAAGCTTCACGCCTTCCGGGACGACCGCGATCACGGTGCGTTCTACCGGGCCTGTGACGGGGGCGGTGCGACCGGCCACGCGAATATCCCGCAACCGCCAGTACCAGTTGCCGGAGAACTCGAAGCGAAGCGCCACGCGAGCTTGTCCCGCCGCCCAAGCCAAATCGGGCACGACCGCAAGCCCTTCTTCCTGCACTCCGGCTTGCTCCGCCACGTAGGAGCATGCCACGTGCGGGAACGACTCTCCTCCATCCGTGCTGCCTAACACTCGTGCCAGAGTCGTCGAACGCGGTTCGACCTCACGCAGGTATTGCCAGAAAGAGAGAGTCACGGTTTGCAGGCGCGCGCAGTCGAATTCTTCGGTGGTAAACGTCGTGCTACTGTCACCGCCGTGGAGTTCCAGAACGGGCACATCCTCGGGATAGCAGGTGATAGACCACGATCCGTTTTCGCCGGAACCGATGCGTGGACGCAGGCGGGCAAACGCTCTCTGATCGAGGGTGAGTTCGAAAGGAACATCGGGACGGGCGACGATAGTGGTGGCAAACTCGGCGCTGGCGGCGGCATTGTGCCGCGGTGACGCATCCACGGCGTGAATGCGGTAGCGGAGGGTCGTACCGAAGCGCGCGCCGGGAAGCGCGCCGTGATAAGCGCCGTCGGACAGAGTCATGGCACTGCGCTGCGGCTGTCCGCCGCCCACGCGGTACTCCAGAGTGACGCTGTCCAGACCGCTGGCATCCTGTACGTCGGCGGCGATTTCGATGGGGCGATTCTGATATGGGAATTCGGCTTGCGGCACATGCTGCACTTCGGGCGGAAAGACGTCCACTCGCGATTCGATGCCGAACCAACCGAGAATGTCGCGCACGAGGTGAACGCGCGTGGAGGGATACGCGCTGTCCGCCAGAGCGCCGAGTTCAATGGAGCTTCCGACCGTGCGGTAATTGGCGCCGGCATAGGTGATGCACACGGGATAGGTCGCATTCGAGCGCGCGTTGCGCAGCATGACCAGCGCCCCGGCCTCGGGCTCCAGTTGGTCAATGAAGCTGTTTTCTCCCGCGTATCCAAAGCGGTACTCGGCATAGGCCGTGCCGTATTCGCCCGCCGTCGGGCCGGCATTGGAGGTGCCGTCGTTGATCCCGCGGATGTGAAACAACGGATGGAGATTCGTGGCCGGGTCATAGGCCCACGCATCGCCGCCCTCCCAGTAGCAGCGGCCGCCGTCGTTCAGGTATTGGGCCAGCCGGTTGGCCGATCCGGGAGAGAGGGCTACCGCATTGGGATAGACGCCGCAGAAAATCCAAACCGAGGCATAGCAGAAGAGATCCTGCGGCAAAGTGTTGCCGCGCTCGTACTCGATACCGAGCGACGCGAGAGCCGCGGCGATGCCCTCCACCTGCTGCGGCATCTGATCGAGCACGTAGAGATAGGCCGGCACCTGTCCGATGCGCTGCATGTCCCAGCCGGTGAGTGGCGGGAGATTCGCCGCCGACAGCGAATAGGCATATTCCAACGGTGATCCACGCGGAACGCCTGAGTCGGCGCGGAACCGAGCAAGAACGGCGAGAGTATCGCCCGGCGCGGTCGTTGTTTGGTCCGCACTCACGCCAAGAAACTGAACACACTGCGGCAGCGAGAGAAGGGAACACGAGGGCATGCGCAGGTCTTCGCCGCCTTGATTGCGGAAGCGAATGGACAGCAGCAGCCGCTCTCCCCCCTCCGGCTGGCCGTCGCCGTCGCCGGAATCCTCACTCAGGTAGCTCCCGCAGAAGACCATTTGCGGAGCATGCAACGTCAGCGGGCGGACGCTTCGCAGGCTGTCTCCACTCTCGGTGCGGATCACGAGGTCGAGCAAGACCTCATCGCCCTCGTTGGCACTGTCGGCAACCGTGAAAGGAACGACTTCGTCGAGCGTGCGGCGATCACGCGGCATCAGCGAGGCAAAGGAGAGCGCGTGCTCAGGTATGGCGGCCAGCGGATCGGGGCAAGAGACGGTCACCGTCCCCGGTGCGGAGGGTGCGGTCCCGTCGTTTTGCAGGGTGATCCGCAGCGCGCACAATTCTGAACGATCCGCGCGCCCGTCGCCGTCGCCCGTCGAATCTACGACCTCGACGGCACAAATTTGGACGAACGCTCCGCTGTCCGGAACGACGCTGATCGTTCCCGAGGTGGGAAGCGCATTGTGAGCGGTCACCGTCCAGCGCAGCAGAATCGGCGCAGCGAACTGCACGGGGATCGTCGTGATTCCGAGGGCGCTGGTGCTTTGCACCGTGTAAAACCCCGGCGGATCGGACATGACGCAGACGTCGGCGCCAGCCAGCGCCGCACCAGCCTTGTAGACGGAAAACTGAAGTTCCGCCGTCGCCTGTGGGACCACGGCGGGGCAGTTGACCGTGAGCGCTTGCGGCGGCGCGGAGTACACGCGCATGGCCGGATCTCCGAGCAGCATGAACTGTTGGATGGTCTCTTCCGTGACTCCGCCCGGGCCCTGCGGAAAACACTGCGCCGTAGCGAGCCGGCCCCAATCCGCCGCCGTGCCCATGCGCTCGCACTGATGCTCGAAGATCGCGCGCAACGCACCGATTCCCAGAGTATCCGAGCGGAAAAAGGCCGTACCCTCGGTCGCGCCGAAATACACCAGCGGGCCGCGTTCACCGGGTCGAGCCAGCCAGAACTCCGCCAGCGACATACCGGGATAGTCCAAATCGGCCGTGGCGCAGGCCACCGCGATGGTGATCGGCGGGACCTGCGACGTCAGTTGAGCCACATCCAGCGTTGTAAATTCGGGATGGACCGACGACCAGCCCTCCGCATGACCATGACCGATGTAAAACACCCACTGTCGGCCTGCGTTCAGAGAGGTCACGAGATTCACTCGGGTGCCGGTTTGCGGCTCTTGAAATTGATCCACACTCATTCCGGCGGACTGAAATAGGTTGCTCACGAAGATGCCATGCTGCGGATCGTGCGCCGCGGCGCTCGAGAACACAAGCACAGTGGGGCCGGCCACGCCGTCGCGCTCATAGGCCAGCAACCGCGCCACCCAGTCGGCGCAATCGGCAACACCTTGACATGGAATCCGTCCCACCGCCAGGTCGGGCAGATAATCCAGATCGTCGCGCAAGCTGTAGGGATGATCGGTGAGACTGGAATTGACGCCGAAGAACGCAGGGATGACGTTTACGTCGCCGACGAGGAGCAGGAATTCCGGTGCGATGTTGAGACTGTCGCAGAGCGCGCGAAGGTAGGCGCGCAGACCGGCGGCATTGGTCGCCACTTCCGGATAGAGGATTGTTTGAACCGGCACCCCGGACTGTGTTTTCCATTGCACAAAGGGCTGGAGCGCGGACACGTAGGCGGGTACCGTTACCAGCAGCATGCGCACTCGGCCGAACACGGTGGTGTCGGGCGGCTCGGGCGGGTTAATCACCAGGCGCTCCCAAGGCGAGCGTGCGGCGCCGAGAACGGTCGGCGACCGGTCCAGATGGCTGCCGCCGCGAGAGGTGATGCGCACGCGCAGGCGGGTGTGAACGATCCACTCTTGCGTGTTCGAGCGATACTGCACGGGTGAAAACGTCACCAGCGCGACCGGCAGATCACCGAGCTTCCCGGACAACGCCACGTCCACCGGAGACTCGGGAAAAATGCGAGACCTCTCGTAGAACTCGGGACTGGCCACGCGTCGCAACGCGGAATAGTCGCTCCGGCTGAGGGGTTCGGCGGCAGGCTGTGCGATGCCCCAGCGCCGGCGGAGCGTTACGGCCTCCATCACTTCCGCCTGCACGTGCTGTCCGGCGATCTGAACCCACGCCGACTTTTGCGGCAGCTCCGGCCAGCCGCTGCGGGATGCCGGCGTGGCGCCGGGAATCGAGACGTGCGTCCACAGCCCGTGGGCAACCGTGTCGCTATCCACCTGAACGATCCCGAATCGCAGCTCCAGCACGATCTCTTCGAGTGATTCGGAGATGACACCCACCTCCGCCGTGGTGGGGGCGGCGGGATCGAGAACCACTGTCGCCGCCGAAGCGGACGCGACGACCCAAAGCAATACCAAGGCGATAACGCAGGGCAAGCGGTGTTGACGCATGACGACGTAAGACTCCGTTGATGAAGTCAGCGTCGGCAAAAGTGCAAAATGCTTGCCCCGCCGCCAAAAAAGAAGAGGGTCACGAGCTTTCGCCGGTGACCCTCTTTCAAAATGCGAGAACGGAGGCTACTGAGGTTTCAAAACGACCACATGCAGGGCTTGCTGTCCCTTCGGGCCGGGCACTTTTTCGAAGCTGACCCGGTCACCGGGCTGAAGAACCCGATAGCCGCGACCGGTGATAGAAGAGAAGTGCACAAAAACGTCCTCACCGGTCTCGGTTTCGATGAACCCAAACCCCTTCTTGGTGGAAAACCACTTCACCGTACCGGTGTCCGTGTGCTGCAGCGTCATGCGTCCCGGTGACAAGCGGGTCGTTCCCAATAGTTTATCGCGTTTGCCGTGATCCGGCCCTTACCTGAGACCGGAGTCTTGTCGGCTGGCGCTCCGGCCCACAACTCTCCGGCGGGAATTATGGTACCCTCGCGAACCACTGACCCGGCAGCGACCAGACCTTGCCGCCCCACCACGGCGCAATCCAGCACCCGCGCTCCGATGCCCACCAGACAGCCGGATTCCAGAGTGCAACCGTGCAAGACCGCACCGGGAGCCACCCAAGCATTTTTGTCTATCGTGGGCGACTGACCGTTGTAGGAAAGGATAATCGGATCGTTCATACGATTATACGGCTTGACCCAAAGGGAAGTTGCGTGGTGCGAGGACGATTCCAGTCCGGCCCCGGTGCAAGGCGTGCCAGAGGACTGCCCGGCCCAAATGCGGCATCAAGTCTTGAATTATCAATGCTTATGTCGCCCACGGAGAACAAGTGCTGCATGAGCAGATTGTTCTCCCCCTCTCCGAGAGTTGCCGTGAATCCGTCGAAATCAGACATCCCGATTTGACATTGTCGCCGGGACGACTATCTTTGTCCGCAAGCGCACATCGAAACGAAGCCTATGAAACAACACCTGCCGTTTTTCCTGATCGCCTTTGCGGTGACCAGCGTAGCCATCTACTGGCCGGCGCGCTGGGTGCAAACCCACTCGACCGACCGCATCTCTCCGAGCGAAATCGGCCGCCTTCTGCTGCGCGAGGCCGAATTGGTGGAGCACTTCTGTCTGGGCCGCTACGCTCCCATGCCCGGCCGCTCGGGCATTCCCGCGGAGTGGGAGAAGGCTCTGGGGTCGCGAATCAGTTTGCGCGACAACGTGGGCTAAGTGGTTTCGGAAGCGCCGGAACTCGCTTCACGCGCCGATGAGATCCGCAATCTGCCGCCGGGCGCATCCCTCTATGTCGCAACGAGTGGCAATGCAACCGCTCATGTGTTGGTACGCCGCCCGCCTTCGGCTCCCAACCAGTTTTTGGTCATCTCCAAGAGCGGCGATGAGCAGCGCGACAACCTGCGCAAGTTGCCGGTGAGCCCGCTTCTGGTCACGCTTCTCTCGGCGCTGGGCGCGGCCCTGATTCTCACAGCGGTGAGAGCGGCTCTGAATCCGCGCACAGCGCGAGCCTGAAGGCATTCCCATCACGCATTCCAGGCGCCCGGCATGTCCGGGCGCTTTTTTCATTGCCCGGACGCAAGGTAACGGCGATAGACGGGTTCCGGCACAGTAATCCACTCACGGCGGTAATCCACCACCGCCGTCACCGTGCCGGATGGAGCCCGCACCTGCATCCATTGCAGATTGTTGGGGAAGGCAAGCGTGGCCTGACCGGTCTGCCAGCTCTCCCACTGCACGAGCGCCAAGTCGTCGAACCACGCCCGTCCCTCCTGCCCCGAGCTGGGCGCCCGCAAATTCAACCGCACATTGTAGAAGTACCCCAGATCCGGAACGACAACATCGTCCCAGACCAGCATCCAATCAAACGTACCGGCAAAAGAGTTCTCGATGATCTGTTGAGAGACTGTCGCGCCTCCGGTTCGCTGGCTGTAAAGCTCGAACTGGAGTCTGACCTCGCGTCCCTGATCCGCCTGTATCCAGCCGAGCATAGTGTAGGGGTAAGAGCGGTTGAAGGGCGGACGCTGCGTGAGCGCAGTGCTGACGCTGTTGTTGGTGCCGCCTCCGGCGCGGTTAAGCCCAAGGGAACGGCGTCCGCGCAGAGCGACCAGCGTGTCGTAGCGCTCGTAATTGCTGTTCAAGTCCCAGGGTGTGGCACCCTCCGCCTCGATATTGCCGATGAGAAGGACATCGCGGCCATAGCGGAAGACCGTGGTGTCAGGTCCCTGCACGCTGATGCGAACCGGATAGCCCTGACCGCGCAGCCGGAACGGGTCGGAGACTGCGTAGCCGCCGCGCTCTTCCAGCCACAGGGTATCGCGGAACTCCTCGCCGGCGCGCCGCACTGCGATGCTGTCGGAGACGATCGCTCCCCGATCGCTGCCCGGATTGCGCAGTACCCACGCGTGCATCGGGCGCGATAGTTCGCTCATATAGTCCAGGATCGCGCCTCCCAACTCGCCCGTGGCCGGCCCCGGAATATAGTGGTCAATGTAAACGGGATGCAGTTGAAAATCGCTGACGCCGCGGTCGGCCGAGAGATCGGCGGTGATCGCCATCGAGAGAAACGTCTCGGAATAGGTCTGATCGAAGGCGAAGTTCCCCATGCTGTGGGCGATGAGTTTGCCGTGGTAGATTTCGCAGCCCTGAATCACGTGCGGATGGTGATTGATGACCACGTCCGCTCCCATGTCCAGAGCGTAATGACGCAGCGAGACGTCGCTCGTGTCCGGCAGGAGTTCAAAGGTCGGGATAAGTTCAGACAACGGGTTGTAATCGGAGGTCACGAGGTCCGGCGGCTCCGTGGCGTACTCCTCGCCGGAGTGCACCTGAACAACCACCAAATCCGCTGCCGCTCGAGCGGCGGGAATCGCGAGCTCGATGTTCGCGCGATCCCACATGGCAAAGCCCGGCTTGGCCGGTCCCGCTCCCAGAAAAGGCTGCTCATTGTCGAACGAACCGTCACGATTGCAGAATGAAAGAACGGCCACGCACAGACCGTTCTTCGAATAGAAAACCGGCTGCCGGGCCACGTCGGCGTTTTCCCCCGCTCCCGTGGAGAGGAATCCGGCTGAATCCACCACGTGTTTGGTCTCGCGCATGCCCGCCTCAAGGTAGTCGAAAGTGTGGTTGTTGGCGAGAGCACAGAGGTCGAATCCGGCGAAGGTCAGGCCGCCCACGTATTCCGGGCGGCCTTTGAAGGCGATGAGTTTCGTGGGATGACGCGTGGTGGCGGTGGTGAGCGGACATTCGAGATTGCACATGGCCAGATCCACCGACGAAATCAGCGGACGCACGCGCTCGAAAATGGCGTTCACACCGAGGGTGGGAATAATTCCCTCCGTTTCATAGCGGCGAGCCATCATGATGTCGCCGGCGAAGAGCGCGGTGATGCTGCGGGTCGGCGCCATCACGGTGTCAAACACGGATTGGCGAGCGTAGGCCTCGCGATTCAGCGAGTCCACCACCGTCAAGACCACCTTGTACTCTCCGCCCGAGCGGTAGCGGTGCACGAGCCGCGAACCGAAAGCGCGCGAGCCGTCTCCCAACGCCCATTCCGTGCGATAGAGCGGAGCGTCGAGATCGCATCCCATAGAACAAAACGCCACTTCAAAAGAGTCGGGCGCGGGAAAGCCGGTGATGCTCCACTGGAATCGCGCATGCGGCGGCAGACTGACCGTGCCCGTGACGTCGCGAATGTCATCTATGCGCAGCACTCCGTTGGAAGCGTCGTTGTCATTGGCATAGAGCAGAGCGGAAATATCCGGGTAGTAGCCGAACCGCCCCATCCAGTCATCTCCCACCGGCAGATCCACGAGTGCCCACTCGTCGGCCGGAAACCAGCCCTGATAGGTGGTGTTCCACGCCTCCGACTGGCGGAGTTCGCGGCCCCACACCGCGTACCACAGTTCGTTGGCCGAGTCGGCGACGCCCAGTGCCTGCCCTTCTCCCACCGGCATGGCCTTCATGGCCGCGCGCCACAGGCTGCCCGGCCCGGCGTGGATGGTATCAATGTCCTGCCGCTTCCACGTATTGCCGTAGAGTTCCAGACACTGCCCGTAGGGATTGTAAGCGCCGTCCTGAAACCGCCGCCACGCGTTGGGCTGGACGTCCTCGGCTGAGTGGCTGGTCAGCTCCACCGGCTGCTCAAAGTCTTCGATCACGACATAGTTGTCGGGAGAACCTTGCGTCCAGCGCGCAGTGATGCAGTAAAAGAGGCGCGGATGGGCAGCGATTACGGAGTCGTATTCGACCCAGGTGGCGGTGTCGCGAACAACGGCCGCAATGGTGAGGTCCCGCAGGTCGAAGGTCGTGGCCCGATAGACCACCCACTCGTTGGTGCCCGGAAAATCATACCACGCCAAGCGAACGGTGCCGTTTTCAGGCAGGATGGTCAGGGCCAAGAGGGAATCGCAGGCGTCCAACGGCAGACGGCCGCGACGCCTGACTCCCGCCGCGGAAACGGAAAGAATAACCAGCAGCAGCACGAGAGACAGCGGCGCCCATCGTCCAAGATGTCTCATGGCAGGCTCACCGATGATTGACCTTCGCGGCATCCGGCAATTCGTCGTCCAGCTCGGACAGCAGCTCCCGCCACTTCGCCGTGGCGGAATTGAAGCCGTGTTCACGCGCAATGATCTCGGTTGCGGCGCGAGATTCCTCGCTCCACAGCCCTGGGGTTTCAAGAAGATCGAGCGCCTCGCGGGCAAATGCTTCGGGCGCGGCGTCCATCGGCAACAGTGCTCCGGTAATCTTGTCGCGCACCACTTCCGTCATGTCGCCGCAGTCGGTCGTGACCGGTACCGCGCCGCAGGCCATGGCTTCCATGCAGGCCAGCGACAGGCCCTCGCTGATCGAACAGAGAAGAAACACGCGCGCCCGGCGATAATAGGAGGCCACGTCATCCGTTTCCGTCCAGGTGACGGCGTCACGGAGTCCAAGGCGATCCAACGCGGTGGCGAATTCATCATGCAGCGGCCCGTCTCCCAGCCAGCAGAAGCGCGCGTTGGGCCGCGCATCGCGCACCCGCCGCAACACGTCCAGAGTGAACAGCGGCCGCTTGCGCTCGCGCAGTTGCGCGGACACGATCACATCCAGATCGCGTTCGCCTGCACCGGGGAAAAAGCGTTCGGGATCAATGGTGCTGTGCAAACGGACGATGCGCGTCCGGTCGTAACCCAGGGATTCGAGAAACGCGGCCGTGCGCAATCCGGGAACGAACAGACGCGTGGCCCGCTTAGCCGCCCATTCCGCCAGTCGTTCGATGCGGCGCGGATGACGGCTGCGATTCACCAGCCGGTTGTCGCTCACTTTCGGGTCGTGCGCGAACTTGACGTCGCCCGGTCCGCCGATCAGATGCAGATATACGGGCAGCCCGCGCAGCCGGGCCGCGGCCACGGCGAACACGCCGTGCGGAATGATGTTGTAGGCCATCACCAGCCGCGTGCGCGGGTGAAGAACTTCGCGCAGGAGCAATAACACCCGGCCGCCCAGCCGTCCGCACACGCGCGAAACGCCGCGCGGCCAGACCCAGCGCACGCGATCCAGCGGCGGCCCCTCGCAATCCGTTACGATCACCAGTTCCACGTCGGGACGCGCACGCACCAGCGGCACCAGCTTCGCGTGAAACAGGTTGTCGTTCAGGGTCGTAGTGATGACAATGCGAAAAGCCATGCGCCGCCCGCGGGCGGACTCCTCACTTACGGCCGCGTCCAATCGTCGTGTCCTTCCATTAATGATAATCGGCGAAGGTGACCGAGCGACCTTTCAAAAAGCGCTGCGCCCAGAATTCGTAGCTGAGCAGCAGGTAAATTTGTTTGCGGAAGTTCTCCCGGCCCGCCACGTGCATGTCCAAGAGGCGCGCGATGGTGTCCTGACGGAATACGTCGGCCACCGCCGCCTGCGGATGCAGCAGAACCTTGCGCACCTCGCCCTGCAACTCGCGGCGGAACCAGCGATCCATGGGGGTGGCAAAACCGCGTTTCTTGCGGTTGACGAACTCGCGCGGCAGGATGCGGGCGAGGGCTTTGCGGTGAAAGTACTTGCGGCTCAGCCCGCGAATCTTGAACTCGGGCGGAACGGATTCGATGAAACGCACCAAGTCCAGATCGAGGTACGGCACCCGCACTTCCAGCGAATTGGCCATGGCAATCTTATCGCCAAAGAGCAGCAGGTTGTCGGCGAGCATGGTGCGCGCATCAATGTAAAGAAGCTGCGCCAGCGACGGCAGATCGGCAACCCGTTTCTGGAGACCGCTGACGATTTCACGGGCCGCGCGGCGCACGTCATGCTGACCGTCAGCCGAATCCTTGCGCAACGCGCGCTGCCAGTCGGGCTGAAACACGGTCATGATCTTGACGAACCGTTCCACCGTGTCCGGCTCAGCCAGCGAGCGCACGGACATTTTCATCTTCTCGAGGCGCGGCACCCGTTCGATCAGCGCTTTCAGCGGCGTAGCGGCAAGAATCGAGGCGACCGCGCGGTGATAGCGCTCGCCGAAATAGCGGTCGTAGCCGGCCAGAGGTTCGTCGGCCCCCTGCCCCATGAGCACGACTTTGACCTGGCCGGCCGCCAGTCGGCAGACATGGTAGTAGGCGGAAATGGTCGGCTCGGAGATCGGCTCCTCGAGATACCAAAACGATTTCGGAAAGAAGTCGGTGTACTCGTCCTTTTCGATGAGCAGCGGATGATGATCGGTGCCCGCCCACGAGGCGGTTTGTGCGGCGTGGTCAAGCTCGTTCCAGTCGCCGCTGCCGCGGAAGCCCACCGAGAAGGTGCGGATTCTCCCCTCTCCGGCCTTCATCATATAATAGGCGAGAGCCGCGCTGTCCACGCCGCCGGAAAGCATGAGACCGACCGGCACATCCGAGACCATTTGCCGCTTGACTGCTCGCGCCAGAAGCGGCAGGTACTCCTCAATGATCTGCTCCTCGCTGAGAGCATGATCGAGCACCGGAACATCGGTGAAGTACGGATGCACCGTCACGCCCGTCTTGTCCACTAACAGGTAATGCCCGGGCGGCACTTTACGGATCCCCGCCAGCAAGGTGTACGGCGAGGGCAGAAAACGCAACGTCAGAAACGCATCCAAGGCCTCGCGGTCGAGTTCGCGCGGCACCGACGGATCTTCGAGAATGGCCTTGAGTTCGGAGCCGAAGAGCAGCCGCCGTCCGTCGTCATAGTAGTAGAGAGGTTTCACCCCGAAATGATCACGCGCCAGAAACAGGCGGCGCGCGCGAACGTCGAAAATGGCCACGCCGAACATGCCGTTCCACTCACGGCAGCCGTCCGGACCGTGCTCCAGATAGTGATGGAGGATGACTTCGGTATCGCTGCGCGTGCGAAAACGGTGACCCTTCGCGACCAATGGCTCGCGAAGCTCACGATAGTTGTAGATTTCACCGTTGAAGGTGATCCACACCGAGTCGTCTTCGTTGGCCATCGGCATGTGTCCGGTGGTCAGGTCAATGATCGAGAGCCGGCGGTTGCCGATGCCGCACGGACCGAGCATGACGACGCCCTCGTCATCCGGGCCGCGATGGGCGATAACGCGGGTCATGCGCTCGACCAGCGAACGGTCGGGCGCATCCTCTTGCAAGTAGTGAAAAACTCCGGCAATTCCGCACATGGGATCAGGCCGAACTTGTTTGCCGCGCGGCACTTTCTCGATGACAACACACGGGACTCACCCATTTGCAAGATAACAACAAATGCCCGTACTTTCAAGCCCTGCACAAACTTCCGCGCATTCGAGAGAGGCCGAGCGGAACCGCATGCCTGCAAAGGAAGCCACCATGCCCTGGGGCACAGCAATGCAGCGTTGAGACCTGATGGGGGAACGGCCTGCTGAGTCCAAGTTGCACAGATGTGCAGGCAAGACTCGGCTCTGACACGCAGGACCACTCTTTTTCTCCTTGCATTTTGCTTCGGAAAGGCTTAGATTCAATGGAAAAGACACGGCAGATGTGACGCGACCTGCTTCCTTTCATCGGCACACAAGTCCGTCAGACGGCCCACTTCCGACTCCCAAGACCCCTATGATCACCAAAGAAGAAATCGTCAGGAATTGGCTTCCCCGCTACACAGGGACGCCACTCGAGGAATTCGGCGAGCACATCCTGTTAGTGAACTTCGCCGACTACGTGGAGAAATTCGCGCGGGACAACAGTTGTCCCGTCCGGGGCGCCGCCGCAGCGATGCAGACCGCCACCAGTCGCGACGGCATCACCATCATCAATTACGGCATCGGCTCTCCCAATGCCGCGACCATCATGGACCTGTTGTCGGCGGTGAAGCCCAAGGCGTGCCTGTTTCTGGGAAAGTGCGGAGCGCTGAAGAAGAACATCAAGCCCGGAGACTTCATTCTTCCCATCGGCGCGCTGCGCGAAGGATCGGCATCCAGCCACTATTTTCCGCCGGAAGTGCCCGCTCTCCCGTCTTTCAACCTGCAGAAGACCGTCGCTATGGTCATCAATCGCCACGGTCGGGAGTACTGGACGGGCACGGTTTACTCCACCAATCGCCGGGTGTGGGAGCACGACGAGAAGTTCAAGGAATATCTCAGCCACGTGCGCGCGGAGGGGATTGACATGGAGACGTCCACCATCTTTCTGGTGGGCTTCGCCAACCACATCCCCAAAGGCGCGCTGCTATTAGTGACCGACAGCCCGATGGTGCCCGAAGGCGTCAAGACGGAGGCGTCCGACGCCCGCATCATGCGCGAGTATCTCGATCTTCACCTGACCATCGGCGTGGAGACGCTGCGCGAGGTCATTTCCAGCGGCGCCAGCGTGAAGCATCTGCGCTTCTGACCCCTCCCGCTCTTCCCAGTTCGAAGTTTCGCCGTCACACACCTACGTGCAAGGAATCCGTTCATGAGTTCACCGCACGCGACAGAGGCATCTTCCGGCAAGATGAAGCGCTCCAAGTTCCCCCAGAGTTTCTGGGTGGCGAACACCATGGAGATCTTCGAGCGTCTGGCCTGGTACGGTTTCTTCGCCGTATCGTCCCTCTATATCACCGGATCGCGGGCCGAAGGCGCGCTGGGCTTCACCTCGGAGCAGCGCGGTATGCTGCAAGGCATTGTGCCGTTCATCTTGTACCTCCTGCCGGTGCTCTTTGGTGCACTGGGAGATCGCTTCGGGTATAAAAAGACGTTCATCGTTGCCTACTCGGTACTCGTTCCGGCTTACTACCTGCTCGGTCAATTCACGACGTTCGGGACGTTTTTCATGGCGTTTCTGTTCGTTGCCGTGGGAGCCGCGATTTTCAAGCCGGTCGTCGTAGGGACGGTAGCACGCACAACAGATGAAACGAATTCTTCGATGGGCTTCGGAATCTTCTACATGATGGTTAACGTCGGCGGATTTGTCGGGCCGGTCGTTGCCGGAATTGTACGAGTGAAGTATGGATGGGATTGGGTGTTTGCCGCGTCTGCGTTCTGGATCGCCTGCAACTTCATCTGGATTTTCGTGTTCTACAAGGAGCCGACGACGGAGGCGGCCAGCGGACAGAAGCGTTCGATCAAGCAGGTGCTCTCCGGGATCGTAGAAGTGCTGGGCAACGGGCGCTTCTTCATCATGGTCTTTGGGATTCTGGCCATGCTGGCGGTTTCCGGAAAGACGATTTCGTGGACGACGATGGGGCTGATCACAGGCGGGTGGGTGTTATTGAATTTCCTCATTGACATCCCGCTGCGCGGGAGAGAAAAGCGTGGCGTCAAGGCGTCAGGTCTCGCCGCTCCGATGAAAGTCGGTAACTGGAAGTTTGCCCTCTACCTCTTGATTCTCTCCGGGTTCTGGACGTCGTTCAATCAGATCTTTCTCACGATGCCGGAGTACATCCGCGACTACGTAGAAACGCAGGACATGGTGCGGACGGCACGTAACTGGATCGGTGAAGACTTTGCACGGGGGTTAGCGGCGGTAAATGAGGACTTGCTGGCAAAGGAGATCGGCAAGTTCATCGGTGAACATAAGGTCGCCGCAAGCCGCTCCGACACACTTTACACTCCGTACCGACCCGATGATGTCAAGGGATTTCGACGCGCCCTGTTTGATTTCAAGGTGCGTGTCCCTGAGGTCGAGTTAGCCGCTTCACTTAGCCATGTACCCAAGATCCGAACTTCCTCCGGGCTGGTCGCAGATTCAGTCGCGGCGAAGGTGGCGGCACACAATCTTGCCGAAAAATACCGCCAAGTCAACCCCGAGTACATTATCAACATTGACGCGGGGGCGATTGTTGTCTTTCAGGTGCTGGTGTCGTACATCATTGGATTCTATCCGCCGCTTTCAGTGATGGTCATCGGCATCATCATCGCGGCGGTGGGCATCGGAATGAACGCATGGATGCTTACCGGGTGGCTCGTCATTCTCTCGATTACGATCTTTGCGTTTGGAGAGATGATCGCCTCACCGAAGAGCCAAGAGTACGTGGGACGAATCGCGCCGCAGCAGAAAGTCGCCATGTACATGGGATTTTATTTCTGGTGCGTGGCGCTGGGCAACATTTTCGGCGGCCGGCTATCGGGGGAACTTTACGGTTCGCTGGCGCGTGACGCCGGCCGGCCGGACATCATGTGGATGATCTTCGGCGGATTGGGTCTGGTGACAGCGGTCGTCATGATTCTCTATGACCGCCTGATCATCGGCAAAGGCAAAATGGAATAGTCGCAGTCGGATGCGCGGCACCAAAATACACGGGAATCGCTTATGACGATCAAAGCACGAGTGGCGGCCCTGCGCGCCCTGATGAAAAAAAACCGCCTTCACGCGTACCTCATCCCCAGCGCCGACGCTCACTTGAATGAGTACGTTCCGACTTTCTGGCGGCGGCGGGAGTGGATCAGCGGATTCACCGGTTCGGCCGGAGACGTCGTCATCACTCTGAAGAAGGCGGCCCTTTGGACCGACAGTCGCTACTTCCTGCAGGCCGGAGACCAGCTTGCCGGCAGCGGCATCACGCTCATGAAACTCGGCGTGCCCGGCACACCGACGATCCCCCTATGGCTGTCGAAGCAACTCAGAAAAGGGCAGCGGGTGGGCGTGGATCCGCGCGTGCTGTCGCTGGCCCAATTCGCCAGGCTGAAAGGCGAGCTGGCGGACTTCAGCATCGAGCTGGTCCCGCTGGAGCGGAATCTGGTGGACGCATTGTGGGAGGATCAGCCTCCGGCTCCGGTCGGGCCGGTGGAAGTCCATCCGGTGAAGTACGCCGGCGAGCGCTTTCAGGACAAGATCAAGCGGGTGCGCAAGGCCATGCGCGACGCCGGGGCGCGGGCGCACGTGGTCTCGGCATTGGACTGCGTGGCGTGGTTGTTCAATATCCGCGGCTCGGACGTGCAACATAATCCGGTGGTCATCGCCTATGCGATCATCACGGAAAAGAAAGCCACGCTCTTTGTGGACCGCAAGAAAGTGACGCCCGAGCTGCGGCGAGCCTTCGGCAAATCGGCAGAGATCCGGGACTATGCGGCGTTTCGCGCGGCTCTGATTCGCCTGGCGCGCAGCGGCGGACCGGTGCTTCTTGATCCGGCGGCGACCAGTCAGTGGATCGCGGGATTGTTGTCGCCGCGCACGAAACTCATCCTGAGAGAATCGCCGATCATGCTCATGAAGGCGGCCAAGAACTCGGCCGAGCTTCGCGGCATGCGGCGGGCGCACGTGCGCGACGGGGTGGCGATGGTGAAGTTCCTCTACTGGCTCGAACAGTCGCTGGGACGGCGGCGCATCAGCGAAATCACCATCGCGGAGAAGTTAGAAGAACTGCGCTCACGCAGCCGACTTTTCCGCGGCTTGAGCTTCGACACCATCGTCGGCTACGGCCCACATGGAGCCGTCATCCACTATTCGGCCACACCGGAGACCGACGTGCCCATCCGGCGCAAGGGACTCATGATCGTGGATTCCGGAGCGCAATACCTTGACGGCACAACCGACATCACCCGCACGCTCTGCCTCTCGGCTCCCACACTCGGCCAGAAGAATGAGTACACGCGCGTGTTGAAGGGACACATTCAGGTGGCGCTCACGTCGTTTCCGGTCGGCGCATCGGGAAGACAACTCGACACGCTGGCCCGCAAGGCGCTGTGGGACGCCGGGCTTGATTACGGTCACGGCACGGGCCACGGAGTGGGAGCCTATCTCAGCGTGCACGAAGGGCCGCAGTCCATCTCCAATCGCGACACAGCGGGTACTCCGCTGGCACCGGGGATGGTGCTGTCCAACGAGCCGGGATACTATCAGGCGGGCGAGTACGGCATTCGCATCGAGAATCTTGTCTATGTCACGCGCGACAAGGAGCATTCGACTCGCGAGCGGATCTTTCTCAAGTTCGAGAACCTGACCCTCTGCCCCATCGAGACGCGGCCGATTGATACCCGCCTGCTGACGCGCGAAGAGCTTCGCTATTTCAACGCCTACCATGTGCGCGTGCGCAGGGAGCTGACGCGTTTTCTCACCAAGCCCGAGGCCGCGTGGCTGAAGAAAGCCACCCGTCCCATCGGCTGAGTTTCACCAGTTGATCGCAAAGTGAAGGGACGCGGCATACGCCGCGTCCCATTTACGTTTATCGCCGTTGGTGGCTGCTATTTTTCGAGAATGCGTTGCACGGCGGAGCGCGCCACGGGATGATAGCGGCTCTTGAACTTCTCGAACAACTCGCGTGCCATGCCGCGCGTTTTCGGGTTCTCGTGAAGCGCGCGATAGATGGGTTTCAAGTATTTGCCGCGTCCGACCACTCCAAGGAATTCGCGAATGGCCGGGAAAACGCGGTCATACGTGCTGCTCGCCGCGATGCAGTACCACGGCTGGAGGATCTCCGTGTTCCGTGTCCGTTCGATGTCGAAGATGCGCTCGAGATGCGTGCAGTTCTCGTGTGTCAGGCATGCCGGGAACTCTTCGAGAAAGAGCACCCTCTGCTGCACGTTCCAGCCGGAAACGACGTCGTGGAGGTTCCGCTCGCCTCTGTCCCAGCGGGCGCGCGCGGTGCGAACCTCATCTATCAGATTCGATGAGAAGACCGCAGCGGATTCGGGCAGCCCCGGCTGATGAATCCAGCGGTCAAGATCCACGCGCTTGGCCGCCTCAGGCAACTGGCGCGCAAGATACTCGACAAACTGAACCGTGGTGATGGACGTGAAGGCGAAATCGCGGATGTACGATGCGATGAAGCGGTCGAAAGCCTCGCGGCCGGTCGCGCGCTCGATTTCCACTAACAGCAGGTAACCCTTCTCGTAGGGAACAGACGAGAACACGTCATCCGGATCCACGCCGGCGAGTTCCGTTTTCAGCTTGGTGTACTGCGGCGTGTCGGAGAAATTCTTGAAAGCGGCCAGCAAATCGTTGCGCCCGCCGGCGGCCTGAAGATGGGCGAACTCGACTCCGTACAGCCTCTCCAGAATGCGCCTTTCCGCGTAAACTGTCCAGCCCTCGTTGAGCCAGAAGTCCTCCCACGTGGCGTTGGTCACCAGATTGCCGGTCCACGAATGCGCGAGCTCGTGAGCCACGATGGAGACGAGAGAACGGTCGCCGGCGATGAGGGTCGGAGTGAGAAACGTGAGGGTGGGATTCTCCATGCCGCCATAGGGAAACGACGGCGGCATCACCAGCAGGTCGAAGCGGTCCCAAATGTATTCGCCGAAAAGCTCGACCGCTCCTTCGATCATGCGCTGCACGTCGGCGAATTCCCACGCCGCCTCGGGCAGCACTTCCGGCTCCGCATAAACACAAGAGAACGGGCCGATGCGCTGCGAGGCGATGTTGCCCACCGCCAGCGCGAACAAGTAGGACGGAATGGGGTGCCGCATGCGGAAGCGGCACAGCGTGTGGTTTCCTTCTTGTTTCACCTCCGTGCGCTCGGCGGCCATCACAGCCGCAAGTTCGCGCGGCACGCGCAGAAGTACGTCATAGGTGAAACGCACGGCCGGCGTATCTTGGCAGGGAATCACCGAGCGCGCGAGGATCGGCTGGCACTGGCTGAACATGTACGGCAGTTTTCCCCCCGCCGTCTGCTCGGGGGTGAGCCACTGCAATGCTCCCGCCGACGGCGAGGTGGCGAAACGAATGCGCAGTGCGTTCAAGCCGCGCGCGCCCTCCACACTCAGGACGCGGCCAAGATAGGTTTCACCTTCGAGCCGCCATTTCAGCGGACGGCCTCCGGCGCTCACATCGTCAATCTCAACGGTGCGCGTATCCAACCGCAGCACGTCGTCGAGCGCGCGATCAAAGCGGTAGTCGGCCATCCCGTGGATCACTTGCCGGTCGAAATCCACGGTCAGATCGAGGTCAACGTGGGCGATTTGAGCCGAACCGAACGTCCAGCACGAATGAGGATCCTGATGGGGCATGGTCCCTCATGGAGTGAAGTGTGAAACGGAACAGCGAATCGTTACAGCGAGTGCGCTCAAGAAGAAACGTGCAAATCCCCGCCGCAAGTCACGGCGGGGATTGTACTTAATTACCTTGAGCGGATGACGGGAGTCGAACCCGCAACCTCCAGCTTGGGAAGCTGACACTCTACCATTGAGTTACATCCGCCTGACACGAGGTAATATAAACCGGCGTCTTAGAATGTCAAGAGTCGTGATTGGTCACGAAGTCAAACCTTGAGCTCGTTGCCCGGAGGCTTGTCCTTTCTAAAAGAACAGCAATTTCCACCAAGACAGCCCCGTGCGTCTACTTCGCTTCGCGGCTTCACTACAGCGCCTGTTGCACGCTTTTCAACGTCCGACGCCAAGCTTGACCTGGCCGTACCAGAACTCGCCGGATTTGAGTTTGCGCTTATAGACAGAGGACATAATCTGGAGATTAAATCATGCGTCAGAAGTCTGACTCCGTTATCTCACAAAATGGGAAAGCGGGCTGTACGACGCCAGTAAGGTTTCCAGAGCGTCGCTGAGAGATCGATGGCCAGCGAGGGCTAACCGAGTAGCCATGCGAGAAGCACCCCCGAAATGCCGCCAAGGACATACAACGCTACTTCTCGAATGATCGGCTTCAAGACATAGACGGGCATTTGGAGGATCAAACAGACATGGTCAATATCCCATGCGACTTCCGGTTCAACACCGATCACCACTGTCTGGGTTCCCTTGTGATCCAGATAGGCGCTGCTTATGGGCCAAGCGTATATTGTCCCCGAAGCCGAGACACTGTTGGACCATTCATGTCCTGTTTGCCGTAAGAGCTCCAGGACACCTGGTGCCAACATCGGTCTGAAAAAAAAGTCATCATGTTCTTGCGGACGTGTTTTTAGTCCAATGACGTCTACAGGGCATTCATTCATGACTACTCGGCTGTGAGTCCCCCACTTCGAACTGTGAAGTCCGCCCTGAACCCGGTCGCAGGCTACGATGAGATGACCACATTCTGATCTCTGGATATCGCTGGGAAGGAATTCCAAGTGCCATTGCACTGTAGTTTCTTTGTCGTGGCTGTTCCATCCAACAATGAGAGTATGCTCGTGAAGCCATTCTTCACGCGAGACCTGCGGCTTCTTACGACTGGCGGCGTCTCCGCTTAACACCTGTCCGGAATCACCCGAACATTCTCTTGTACAATATCGCGGCCGCTTCACAAAAAGAAGGTCGCGAATTCGGTCAATAGTATTCATAGACTCTTGTGCTCCTGCTGTTATATTGAACATTCGTTCAGTCCTTTTTATCCAAATTCTTAATCACGCGGAGAATATGCCTTCCAGCATCAAGCATCGCCCAGCGCAGTTGACGGAGCTGCGCCTCCGTGAGATCCGCGTCCTCCGGCAAGTCAAGCTCAGGCACGCGCTACCTTGAGATGAACGCGGGCTCCGCCAATGAGGACCCTGCCTCGTTTGGTGCGCTTGCAGGGATAAAAGACGCGCTACTTGTTCAGCACGTGCTTTTCCACAAACTCAACCGCCGCCGAATAGCCAATAATGCGGTTGCGGGTCTTGCGCAGGCCGTGACCTTCGTCATCAAAGAGCATATACTCCACAATCTTGCCGCGCGCGCGGAGTGCCTCGGCGATCTGGTCGGCTTCCGATTTGGGCACGCGAGGATCGTTGGCGCCCTGAATGATGAAGAGCGGCGCCTTGATCTTGTCCACGTGCGTCAGCGGAGAAATCTGAGTCAGGAATTCGCGGTCGGCGGCCAGACTTCCGTATTCGGCTTCGCGCAAGGCGCGGCGATAGGCTCCCGTGTTCTCGAGGAAAGAAACGAAGTTGGCGATTCCCACCACGTCAATTCCGGCCGCCCAAGTGTCGGGATACGTGGAGAGCGACGCCAGCACCACATAGCCGCCATAGCTGCCGCCATAGATCACGAGCTTTGACCGGTCCACATCGGAGCGCGATTTGAGCCAGCGGGCCGCGTACTCGACATCCTGAACGGCGTCGGCGCGCTTGTGCACATCGTCCATGGCCATGTAGGTCTTGCCGTAGCCCGACGATCCGCGAATGTTCGGTTCGAGAACCGCGAAGCCCCGCCTGAGGAAATACTGGAGCAACCCCGAGACGTCGGGCCTCGCCTGATCCTCGGGCCCGCCGTGAATCGCCACCACCACCGGCATCTTGCCCTTAGACTGCAACGGCACGTACCAGAATGCGGGAATCTTGCGGCCGTCAAAGGTCTCGTATTCGACGAGTTCGGGCACGCGCAGCAGGCCTTGGGGCAGTCCGCCGATCGCGCTGGTGGTGGTTTGCGACAGGCGATCACCTCCCGTTTCATACATCCAAATGTCATAGGGACGGTCCGCCGCGCCAAGGCAGAAGGCCAGCTTGGAGCCGTCGGGTGAAAACTCGAGGCCGTCAATGACGCCCTCGGGAACGCGGGCCGGTCCGATGTGCGTGTTGCGCCGCAGATCGCGAAAATGAAAGCGCGAGTAGCCTTGTTCATTGACGGTCCAGGCCAGCATCTCTCCGTTTTTCGAAAGCGCAAATTGCTCGACGTCCCAGTCGGGTGTCTCCACCCAGCGGAAGGCGGCGCTGTCGAGCGGCCAGTACGCCAGACCGGTGAAATCGCGTCCCTGATCGGTCAAGAGATAGAACCCCTTGCCGTCCGGAGTCCACACCGGCGAACGGTACTGGACATTGCCCTCATGCGGCGTCAACAGGCGCGTTTGCCCCGTTTGGCGGTCGTAAAGCAGCAGGTCGGTGTTGGCGCTGAATTGCTCGCGCACGATGAGCAGGAAGCGGTTATCGTCGGAATAGCTCGCCGCCGCATGGTCGCCCTCACCTTGGAAGAGCAGAAAGATCTCCTTGGATTCGGCGCTGTACTCGTAAACGTCGAAGTCTTTCTGATTGCGGCTGTTGGTGGAGAAGGCGAAGCGCGAGCCATCATGCGCCCACGTGCCGAAATTGTAGATCGCCTCGTCATTGGGCGTGACGCGATACCACTTGGAGCCGTAGGGACTGACCAGATAGAGTTGTGAACGCTCGGTGCCCCGCGTGGCCGCCGAAACCGCCATCCAATTGCGATCCGCGGGCGACCACCACGCACCGTCCACCCCGTTGGTATCGAACGCGACCTGCTGGCTGTACCCGCCATAAGCCGAAATCCGCCAAATCTGAGCCACGCCCGAGATGTCGGTCGTGTACAGCAGTTCGTAACCGTCGGGCCGGAAGCTGGGATGACGGGCGTACTGAATGTTCAGAAATTGCGTCAGCGAAAAATCCTCGCTGAAGGCAAGGCCGGCGCAGGCGAACAGCAGCGCGGCCGCGAGAAGGGCTTTAGCGAAGCGGATCATTCCCGGTTTCTCTCCTTTTCTGCAACTCGGGCGCAATGCGGGCGTGCCAAACCGTTCGGATTGCGCTCTCTAATTCCTCAATCGTGCCGTCGTTCGTAATCTGAATGTGAGACTGCCGTGCCTTGTCCGAGGGCAAGGTCTGGGCGGCCAGACGCGACTCGATTTCCGCCAAGGTCAATCGTCCCTCGCGGCTCAAGCGCAGCATGACGTGTTCGCGCGAGGCCGTGACGGCGAGAAGCAGGTCGAACTCGCGCTCGATCCCCCATTCGAAGATCAGCGCCGCGTCGAACACCACCACCTCGCGCACCGAACGTGCCACCGCTTCACGCCACAAGCGATAGATTCCCGCAAACGTTCGTTCCGTCAGCCAGTGCGCATGCTCGCGGCCGGCAAACACGCGCTCTCCCAAAGCGCGCCGCCGCAGAGCTCCATCGGGTTCGAAGACGTCATCGCCGAACCGTGCTCTCACTTCAGCAAGCATCTCCGGCGAGCCTTCCAGCACCCGGCGGCCAAGTTCATCACCCGACACCACTTCGGCTCCCAGCTCGGCCAGCACGCGCGCCGCCATGGACTTGCCCACGCCCACGCCGCCGGTCAAACCGATCAGCAATCGCACCATCAGCGCATCACCGCGAGCTTGCCGCGAACCACGTCTTCACCGCTGTGAATCGTGTAAAGATACACTCCCGAGGCTACCGGCTCACCGTTTTCGTTGGTCAGATCCCAGCGAGTGCCGCCACTCTGATCGCGGTGCTCGATCTTGCACACCAGTGTTCCTTGCACGGTGAAGACGCGAATGGTCGCCTGTTCGGGCAAACCGGCGAACATCACTCCATCAGCTCCGCGCGCTCCGGCGCCGCGATAGGGGTTGGGGAACACATAAGCATTTTCGATGCTCGCGGCGGTGCTTCCCAAGAGCAGGTCGGCGCGTCCGGCGGTGGTATCCATCGAAACGCCCAATTCATTCGTCAGATTGCGCAGCAGAAGACGCGCCGTGAATCCGACCGCGCCCACCGGATATCGGGGATCGAGCGACACCTCCACTGCGCTCCGGTCCACCGTCAGCGCTCGCACGGACCGCACGCCATAGGGAGATTCCATGCGATAGTTGGCTGAATCGAGCACCGTGGCCGACATGGGCTGCGTGAAAACGATCTCCACACGATCGGAAACCGGGCCGCCGAGCAGCCGGTGAGACAACACGTGCGGCGCGTCCACGATGATGCGGCTGACGTCGAATCGGATCGGCGATTCACCCTCGGGCAGCCTTGATCCTTGCGCGTCTCGCAAGCCGGAGAGATGAAGAAGATGCCATCCTTCGCTCAGGCCGCCGTCGAAGGCCACGTACGCGAGCCGGCCGCCCTCGCCGGTGGCAATCACCGCGGGCATGCGGCCATCCTCGAGGCGATAGCATCGCTGCCACATCACACTCGGCCCCATCACTTCCGAAAAACGCACCGCCACCGTGTGGGGTTCCACGAATTCGGCGGTGTCGGCCACGCTCGGCGGCAGATTGGCGGTGAGCTCCACGTAATTGGAAAACACACTCTCGGGATTGGGATACGCGCCGCTGAGACTGGTAACCGCATAGGTGAACGCAACATCTTGCGGCACATCGGAAAGAACGATGAGGGTATCACTGGTCGCCGCCACGCGCTGAAAATCTCCTCCGCCGACCGCGCGGTAAACGCGGTAGCTATCGGCCGCGGCCGCGGAACTCCAGATGAGATAGACCGTGCTCTGGCCCAGCGGTTCACCCGCGAGATTGACCGGAGGCCGCGGGCGCTGACCCGTGGCGTCGGCCGCTTCACCACGCAGGAAAACTCTGCCGTCGGAGAAGAAGAACTCGTTGACACCGTTCCCGTCCCAGTCGGCGATCAGTATGGCGTAAGACTCCGAAGGTGAATAGTACCAGCGTGCGAGGTAGCGGCCGGAAGCGGCGTCACGCGCGATGAGGTAGTAATCGGGATAGGCGGAAATCAGAATCTCGGCGCGGCCGTCGGCGTCCACGTCCGCTACGGCCACCGACGCGGGATGATCGCTCACGTCCTCGGCGCCGAGGATGAAAACGGAATCCACCTTCGCGAACTGATCGTCGCCCACGCCGTCGAAAACAAAGTACTCCCAGTGACGACCGCGGAGCTGGCTCTCCGTTCCCGCAAAGTCCGATGACCGGCAGCCCGAAACGAACTCAAGGTCACCGTCGCCGTCCAAATCACCGGTCGCCAGATAGGACGCAGCGTCGTTGAGCGGCAAACGCGCGCTCCATTTCTGAACCACCGCCTCGCCTTCGCGTTCGCAGAAAATGAGATCTCCGTCGCGGTCCGCATAGAGAAAGTCCAAGAGCCCGTCGCCGTCCAAATCGCCGATGAGAATTTTGGGGACTCCCAGGTCGTTGTTGCCGTTGGTCTCGTTCGGGATCACGGCACGCGTCGTGAGGCTGTAGTCCGAGCCCACGGTGAAGATGATGTAGCGCGGATTTTCGAAATCGCCCGGGCCGGTGTAGCGCCATGCGACAAATTCTCCGTGTCCGTCCAGCGAATCCCAATCCATGAAGGCGGCGCCCACCGCATTGATCGTGTCCCGATAAACGATGTGATCGAAGAAGGAACAGGGCGCGCTTTGTTCCCAGATGATGGTGGCCGTTCCCCGCCGCCAAATGATCTCCTGCAAGCCATCCTCATCGGCGTCGCCGGTGGCTTGCGGAATGTAAACGCTGTCGGTGTGCCGCACCAGCTCGAAATCGGCGCCGTTCCATTCGAAAACGTCAAGACTATCGAGAAAACCGCCGGCGACGATGGGAACGACCCAGACTTCGGGCCGGCCGTTGCAGTTGAAATCGGTGGTAAAGGAACCGATGACGCCGTGCGGCAGGGAGGTTTCGGTGCGCGCCCACAGATTTGAGGTGAACGGCGGTTCATTAGTCTCGAAGTCGAACGGATCGGAAAGTGTCGCCAGCCCGGCGGCATTCTCAAGACGAATTCGCACTCGCCACGCGCCCGGATAGTGGATCGGGCTCAGCACGCCCACGTGGCTCGTGTCCACGTACCCGAAATCTTCGCGCAGGGAGTCGCCGCCGGCCTGGGTGAGCAGGAAGCCGGCGCGCGTAACTTGATTCGTCCAGACGTGAACCACGTCCGCGTAATTCGATCCGTCGAGCATGCGTTGTACCCGGACGGAATCGAGTCGCGGAGGCGTGCGCTGAACATAAACGCGCACGTGATCGAGCGCCTGCAGGCCGCCCGCGCCACGCACCTCCAGCCGCACGGTGACCACGGTGTCCTGCGGGGGCAGCGGAATCATTCCCAGAGAATCGCCGTACACTCGGTGTTCACCGCGACTCACGGTGGTCCATTCAAGCGGATCGCTGCCGATGCCGAAGGAGAGCTCGTATTCTTCGAAAGCCGCACCCCAGGCCTCCCCGTAAACGGGAAAGTCAGCTTGCATACCGTCATCGGAACGCGGCGACGTGATGCGCACCGCCACGTCCGCGCCGAAGCGGGCCTGCTCCACGGCCCGGCGTGCGTTCAATCGGCCATGCGTGGTTTCATCGTCCCAGCCCGCGGAACCGAAACC
>JAPKYT010000129.1 GCA_026394155.1 bacterium
ACCGTGATCTCGCCGGGGTTACACTCTGGTTCGGCTGTTTCTCGCCGTGCTCATCAAATGCTGGTAGAACGACTTCTATCCACTTGCACAACTTAGACAATTACCCGCTGACGGCGAAGTACATTACAGATAACCTTGACAGTTTTCGATTCTGCCCTCCGATGAGTCGAGACTCGGTGGCGGCATATGACTCCACGCTGGAGCGGCCGATCTGTTTCACGGCACCGTGCGACACAACGGACCGCATGTACACCGAGTGTTTCGAAGTCTATGACTCGACCTTCGCCGGTGCGGACTCGTTTGGCCCGCGGAACATTCTAATCGCCGACACCGTGCGCGTCTGTCTGAAAGCGCGCGTACTGAACAACGACCTGCCGGAGGATTCGTGCCCGACACTCCAGCTTCGGGAAGGGGATTCGGGAACAATCTTCATTCCGGTTTACGATCCGGATGACAGCCCGCATCAGCCAGTCTGGTGCAAATACGACGAGACTTCACCTACCGCGCCTCTGACGGTCACCCCCCGTAATCCCGGGTGGGACACGGTCAGTCAATGCACTCTGGACTATGTGGTGGATGACAACGTTGATCCGCCGGGTGAAACTTGCATCCTGAGGTTCGAACTCAAGGATAACCAGTACCCCGACAGCACCGTGACTCGCGCGTGCACGCTTTGGATTGCTAACGTCAATGATCTGCCGGTGATTACCGTGCTCGAGGATCCGGTTGTGGTTCAGGAAACTGCGCTTGTGGACAGAGTGCTTGCGACGGTGACGGATGAAGAGAATGACAACATGGGGGGTGATGCCGACTGGATACAGATCCCATCCGGTCACCCCGATCCACCTCTGCCCCAGTGGTATTTCCCGGCGGGCATCTGCTCCCTTTATTGGCCGACGGATTGCGACGACGAGGGCAACTATGTGGCCAAACTCCGAGTCTGGGATCAGTACGCGCAAGCCGATACGGATACCGTTTGGGCCACAGTATCGGTGCACGTTGACGACACTCCACCGGACTTGGCGGTGGAGAACCTGCGCACGGAGCCGGGCGTGGACACCGTGAACCGACGCACGGCAGTCACCGTCAAGTTTGACGTCCGGGAAACGCGCTCGATTTGTCCGGTCTCAGATTCCTTTCAAGTGCAACTGTGGCACGACTCCGGAGCCGGACTCACTAAAACGCTTATTAGCCGGTGGGAAACGTCACTGCCTGCGGGCAACACCTTGCACTTCCAATACGGGCCTTTGGAGCTGGAGGCGTGCTCGACCCACACATTTCGCGCCGTGATTCTGTGCACGCGACCGGATTCCCTCGCGTCAAACAACACGGCCACGATCGAAGTGTTCGTCCGTTGTCCGGACCTTTGGGCCGAGAGCCTGACGTGCCCTTCAGTGGTGCATAAGTGGAATCCGTACTCTCTCTCGGCCACGATTCAGGAGACAACGGGAATCCCGGTGGACTCCGAGTTTTGCGTCACAATTACCGACAATGGCCACGAGTTTTGGAGGCGGTGCTTCCCCGGATTGCAGGGTCGGGGTACTATCCAGGTGGATTCAATCTGTCCTGAACCCACGGGCGCACTGGGCGAACACATTCTCTGTCTGCACGTCTTCCCGCCGCCCGGTCAGGACGTGAATGCGTCAAACAATGACACTTGCTGCAGCATGCTGGTCGTGGGAGATCCATTCCATGCCCATCCACTGCCCTTCACTCCCAACGGAGACGGATACAATGACACTCTCTACTTTGATTTCGGGGATGAAAAGTACGAGAATGGACCGGTGGTATGTATTTTTGATCTGGCCGGAAGGTTGATTGTCGAACTCGATCAGGTATCGAACAAGGCGATCCCCTGGAACGGACGCGACCGGCACGATGCGGAATGCGTTCCCGGCCCGTACTTCTACACGTTTACGAACGGCGATCAGAAGGTCTCCTCCGGTCTTGTCTACGTTGCGAGATGAACATGAACCGCATGCGCCTGCTCATCACAATGTTCTGGCTGACAGCGGCAACGCTTCCCGCTGCGGCGCAGAACCTGTACGGTGGAAACCCGGCGGACGCGGACATGCTGGAGTCGGGCTTCTCGAATCCGGCACTCAACGTGCTGGTGAAGGATCGCATTACCCTGGCGCTGACCTCGCACCAGAATGGCGTCGCCGGCAAGTTCCTCGCCGTCCGAAGCGGCTTCATCACCTACAATTTCCCGTGGATTGTGCGCGGACTTTCCGTCGGCGCGCAGTTTCTTCAGGCCGGCCTGTATTCCCAAAACGAGATCCGTGCGGCCTATGGCAGACGCCTGCTGCGCGATTTTGCCGTCGGCGCGAGCGTGGATCTCTTCAACCGCTCATTTGACAAGACACGTTTTTCGACGGACTTCAATCGCGACGATCCCGTCTTCAGGAATGGCACATCAAAGTTCGGCCTGTCCCTTGGCGTCGGACTCCTCGCTAAGGTTCACCGCAATCTCACTCTGGGATTGTGCATCGAGAATGTCAACAAGCCGAACGTGGCGATGGGCCCCACGGCCTTCAACTATCCGATGATGCTGTCCTTGGGTCTGAAATGGACGGGGCGGCGCGTGAGCGGCTGGTCAACAGTTCAGCCGGTACGAATGGACGGGTTTTCCGGGTCGGAAGTCGGCACGACGGCTTCCCGTACGCCGCAGGCCACCCAGTTTGGCATGGAAGTGCCCTTCGAGCGGGCATCGGTCCGGGCGGCGATGGATGCGTCTGCCGCTACCGTTGAGGTGGAAGCTCCCATTGTTCGATCGTTCTACTTCAATTACCGCTACGCGTATCCCCTCAGCTCTATCAACGTTGCTTCCAGCGGTACGCATCGCTTCGGCTTCTTCGCAGATCTGGATCGCATGCCCGTACTGCCTGCATATCCGATGCTGCCCATTGTCCCGCCATTTCATACCGAGGTCTCTCCCCTCGATGCGAACCCGCGCGGCTTCGTGCTGGTCTATGCCGACACGGATTCCCTCAGTAAGATGCAGCTTCGTGTGCACCGGAACGTAGAGGACGGGATTCAGCTTCAGAATCTGGCGCTGCTGTTTCCTGAGGATCTCGGTGATCTGAAAGCTTCGCTTCAGCCTACCCGGCTGAAAGAAATCAATCTGCTCGACGTGCGCGACCCCACGTTGCACCTGCAGGGGCTTTACTCCATGCGGTACCTCGGAGCTGTCGAAGGCATTGGGCTGCTGCTCAAGGATCTGAAGTTTCCTCCCGCGACGGAATTCCTTGCGTTTGCCGGCGCCGAGCGGCGCGCGATAGCCCTCTGCAACTTGGTGACCGGTGATCACAAAGCCGTGAAGTCAAACGTTCCGCTCTATGCGGCGGACAAGCAGCCCCTGTCGCCGGAGCAACTGGCTTCCGTGATTGGCGTGGCGGACGAGACCCAGGAATTGCTCTACCCAGACCGTATCGTATTCCATATTGTCCCGGTTTTCCGCTCCTTCGAGGGCGCACGCTGGTGGCTTGAGGTCCGCGACTCCAAGGAAATCTGCGTCTACTCGCGCAGCGAAGCCGGGACCCCGCCCGACTCGCTGTCTTGGAACTGGCGTGACAGCCAGGGCCGCATCATCGCTCCGGGAGTCTATACCTATATGATTCGCACGGAAAATCAGCGCAAGGTCACCGATTTCAGCCATCGCCGCGGATTCAAGGTCACCTATCAACATCGCGCGGTGGCTATTGAGGTCACGCGTACGCCGCGCCCGGCCGATTTCCAGGGCGAAAAGTACATTTTCGTTGTGGGCGCGCACAAGTCGTCGCGGACGGGTCCGCTCGAGTAGCAGCATTAACCGGGTGCGTTCCGCTTCTCTCGGAATCTTCTAACAAACCATATTGGCAGGAGACACGATGAAAACAGCTTGGATACTGGCCGCCTTCATATTGCTTCTGGCCGGTCAGGCGGTGTGTCAGCAAGCGCGGACGGACTCGCTGATGCAAGATGTCCAGAATACCATCAGCGTAGGCAGGATGCTCACCGAGTGTGGAATCTTCATGTGGCCGCTCATCGCGACGCTCTTTTTCGGGCTGGTAATATCGCTCTACCAGCTTGGAGTGCTCCTGCTGGAGATCCGGCGTTCTCAGAGTCTATACGTCATGTCCTTTGGAGAATCCCGCCTGTCCGACCTCGAAAAGGAGTTGCAGAAGAAGTCGGGACTCAGCGAAATGGGGCAACTGATTCAACTCATGATTTCGAAATTTCGCAGGGGTGAGGATCTTGAAGGCCTGTATCACAGTGAAGTCTCGCACGCCGTGAATGTGCGCAAAGACCGCTTCGGAACCTACCGGACATGGACGATGTTCTTCTCTGATGCCGCCGGCGCTTTGGGTCTGTTGGGCACCGTGCTGGGAATGTACATTACGTTTACGGGCGGTACCCTGAGCAACCAGAAGATTCTGAACGGTATGAGCCTCGCCTTAGCGACGACCATTGTGGGCCTCGTGAACAGCCTGATCCTGACGCTGGTCCTGACTTCCCTCTCGCATCTGTTCGATCGGCAGATTGAGAAGAGCTATGAAAAAGGGGAAGAAATGCGCGACGTCATGAAGACTTATGTGGATCCGAGCCGAATGACGGAAAGAGAGGTGGCCGCGTGATCGTTCGCCTCGTTGACATGGTGCTCCTTGTGCTGTTCGGCTTCATGTGCGTGTCTCAGGTCAATGATCAGGTCAAGGTGCAGCTTCCGGTCTCCTCGCAGATTCAGGTCGAACAGACCGAGCGGTCGGAGTCCTTCAGCATAACCGTGGATCTCCATGGACAATACTATGTACCGGGGGCCATTCAGCCCAACACCGCCGAGGAGGTCATTGCAATCCTCGATGACCAGAACGAGCAATGGAGGCACAAAGGGCAAGTTCGGGTGCTGATCCGGGCCGATCGCGGAGCCCCAATGTCGAAAGTCAAGGAGCTTTTTCGCGCCTGCAGCGAGCGCGACATGGTCTCCTCGCTCGTGATTGTCATGGAAGAAAAGTAGAATCGAAGGATTATCGCCATGTTTCGCGGTGGATCAGTACTGCGCCTGATAGATGTGTGCTTCAATATTCTGATCGGTTTTATCTGCATCACCGACCGGCAGCTCAAATCGCGGCTCGATCTGCCGCCGTTGAATACCGGAGGCGCGCAGACCGAGATTATTCGCATGGTGGAAGTTTATATTGGAACGGACACCCTGCGAACGGTGGATGAGAAGTACGAGGCGCCCGACGGCTCCGTCAAATGGGAGAAACTTCCGTCTTGGTCGTATCACATCTCGTGGGATCAGGACGGGGCCTCTCAAGAGCGCGATGCTTCGGACGGCGTGGTACTCAAAAGTCTTCTGCAGGAGTTGCGGGACCGCCCGGCGCGCATCGAAAAGGTTGTTGTCGTATCTGACGATGACGCGCCGGTCGGGGGCACGGTGGTGGTGTACGATGTGTGCAAAGAGCTCCGGCTCGCTTTGCCGGAGATTGATTTGACTTTGGGAACTGCCCCATGATCAGCCGGGCAGAGCGTCTGGCGGCTCAGCGCCGAATTCGCGTGCAGGCGGTGGCCGGAGGGGCCGCCGTCTTCCTGCTTTTTTGGCTTCTGATGCCGTATCTGCAGTATTCGTATACGGCCGCGTCACCGATTGACCGCGAGATTGAACGTATCCTCGCGATCAAAAAGCCGACCAAGTCGGACGAACCAAAGCCGCAGGACCGCAAACAAGTGGAGAAACCGAAGGAACGCGTTCGTGCGCCCAATGCTGCACCACTTCGGCATCTCTCCACTCCGCGTCCGGCAGGTCTTTCCCGTCCGTCCAGTCTGGCCGGGCGTTCGCTGCCATCTCTCAGTTCACCTGGGCTGGCCGCGTCTCCGCAACGCCGTCTCAATCCGGGTTCCGAAGGGCGCCGCCAAACCTCTAACCAGGGCTTTACCGCCCCCGGAGGCCGCCGGCTTGGTGCAGACCTTCCGGACGTTGGTTTGCCGGGCGGGAATGACGAACGCATCGGAGGTCTGGAGGAGGGCAATGGCAACGGCAGCGGGTCGCGCCGAGGAAATGGAAGCGGAGCAGGCGGGGGACCGGGGCGAATAGCGTTCGGCGGTGCCGGTGGTGGAGCACCGGATATCGGATTAGGCGGCGACGGCGGTGGGACGATAATCCGAATACCACAGCAGGTTGAAGCGACACCGGCGAAGTTGGATCGCAGCCCCATCATTGACTGGATTGAAAAACACCAGCGGGACATTCCTGTGGCCCTGCAGCGTCCCGAGTGTCTCGATCTGCGGCCCGGGGACGTCTCAACATGGCAGGAGTTTCAGGATTCTCAGGGCAAAAAGTATATCCTCTATCTGGTTGGACGGCCGAGCCATCCTGCCCAACTGAATATCTTCCTGCTTTCCGGCACCCGGGGCACTCTTCTGCAGGACGAAGGCGCGCGCGGCCAGACCGACGTCTTCAAGACTGGTAGAGTCACAGGAAGCGGAGCGGATATCGCCCCGCGACTGGAACGACTGCCGGCCGGACATCCGGAGGCCCCCCGCATGATGAGTGTCTTTAATGCCTGGTGGAATCAGACTCGGAACAGAGATGGATGATCCTATGACGATTGGACGTTCGCCACGGGCACAGCGCCACCTCCTCTGGCCATTGCTGACCGTCGCACTGATCTGTGCTGCCGGCCTTGCCGGTTGCACGGCGCCCGGCCGTTTCGAATCACCGCGGACCTCGCCGGCGCCGGCAGCGCCTCCGGCAAGTGCGTCCCCGGTGAAGAGAGTGACCGCGCCGGTTGTCGTTCCGGCCGGTGTGGATACGTCCGTGGCCGTTTCCGCAACCATTGCGGCTCGCGAAGTTCTGGTGGGTTACCAAGAAGATTCGCTGGCCGGTGTCTACCGCCAACAGGCGGAGGCGCAGTACGGACAGGGTGAACCGCTCTTGAAAGCGTTTCGCCTCAGCCGCCAACCCGCTCAGTCCGTCGCTCCTTCCGATACGGCAGCGGGTTACGAGTACGGTTTGAAAGGGGACGGAGAGCGCACCCGCGCGCAACGGACACTCGGAAATGTGCAATCGTCGCTCGATGCCTCGGAAGCCAAGCGGCAACAGGCCGCCCCGTTCCTGGAGGCCGCCCGGGACGATTACGAACGGGCCTTGCAACTCAATCCCTGGGACGCAACAAGCCGATGGAACCTTGCCCGCACGTACACGGATCTGGCGGACATTCATCAGTCCCTCGCAGATTATGATCAGGCGATCAGCGCCATTCAGAAGTACCTGCTGCTGGAAGGTGACGTGCATTGGATGCTTTCCCTAATGGCCCAGTGCTACATGTCCAAGGGAGACACACTCCGCGCGCTGCTCTCCTTTCGGCGCGCAGAAGACTGCCTCATGACGTGGCATGGCGTGAGGACCGACACGCTGACGGCCGCCCTGACGACTCAGGACACACAGGATTGGGTCTGGTATGTGGGATGGCAGTACGCCTGCGAAGCGACGCTCGGGCTTTCTGAGTCGGCCATGAACGATCTCGAGCGAATGGTCGCGATCTGTGAGGCGGTCGGCGATACGGCCAAGCTTAGAACAGCCAAGGAAGATCTTGAAGCCCTCTCATGGGACAACGGCAGCATGCAGTCCCTGTCATTGCGCAAGCGCTACCTTGAAGAGTACGGAAAAGGCAATGTCGAAGATGCCCGCCAGATCCTGAACAGCCTGCTGTCCATTCTGGAGGCGCCGGGTGCGATCTTCGATACTCGATTCGACGCCGCCAAGCTTGACATTCTGCTCCGTGAATATGAGCCGGGACTCCTGGGTATGAGGCGCCTGCTCAACGAACAGGGTTTTGTGGAGGTAGACTCCTGCCTGGATTCTCTGCTCTTGAAGAACGGCCGCGACGGATTCGTTCAACGACTCCTGCGGCAGAAGGAACAAGCCAACAAGCGCGTCGCGGACCTCATTGATTCCTACGGACGGGCCTGTCTCCAGTATGGAGTGGAACTCGAGGAAAAGCGCAAGGAGCGCGAGCGCACGTACATCTACTACTATCAATCCGCACTGGTGCCGTGGCCGAAACAGGCGAGGGCGCTTGCCTATCTGGCGGACCTCAGCAAGAACCAGCCGGAACGCGCTGTTCGCTATGGCGAAGCCGCTCTTGCTCCCGAGCTGGACCAGGGACTGAGCAGTCAG
>JAPKYT010000088.1 GCA_026394155.1 bacterium
CGCCTTAATCGCCATCTCATAAATCGCCCCCTCGCTCACGAACAGCGCGCGGCTGCCGTCCGCATCGAGAGCGGGAGTCTCGGGTCGAAAACGCGGGCTGCTGAGCACGACTTCACTTTCTCCCGAGGGAACGCGAACGATGCGCAGGCTGGAGTCCGTCACGCAGATTACGCTCTGCGAGTTGCCGGCCCAATTAGGTGCGATGGCCGAGGGCACGCTGAGGTTTGTGCCGTCTTCGATGCGAATCAGCAGCACGCGCCGCTCGGGCCGGCTCTCCACCGCGGCCAGCCACGCGCCGTCGGGAGAAATCTCGTATCCGGCGATGCGCTGGTTCAAGGCGGAGGTGAACACCGTATCCAGCGCCGCGTTGAGCACGTTCAGCTTGCCGCTTTCCATGTCCCAGTAGGGTCCCGCGCCGCGGATGTCTCCCCGGCAATCGAAGAACGGGCCGACCAGAGAGGTGCGGTACCAAATCCGGTTGTTGATCAGGTAGGGGCCGAACAGATCTCCCGCCGTGTTCTCCGAGAGGTGCACCGGATCGTAGAGATAGATCGAGCTGGAGATGAGCCGTTCGGGTTTGCCGGGCAGAGCATAGCTTCGCAGCCGGAAGACGACCCGTTCGACGCCCGGTTCGAAGGCGAAGCGGCGCCCGATCTTTTCCCCGTGCGCCACCGACCGGGGAGTGTCTTTGCCGCGTTCGAGCACATAGATGCGATTCTGTGCCGAGTTGGTGAAGGCGATGAATTGCCCGTCGGCGGAATAGACCGGGTCGCGCCAGCCATCATCCGACGAGGGCAGCAGAAGCCCGGGTGCAGCGGCCAGCGCCGCCTGTAACGAGGCTGACAAAATTAGAATAATCAAGAGATTCATGTGTCGCATTGAAGCTTCCGTTTCCCCCCTGCTTGCCATGTCAGCCACGCACTCTTTTGGGATAAGCCCTTTGTCCCCGTGAACGACCCCCCTCTATCCCCCCTTTTCCAAAGGGGGGAGGAAACAGGCGAATCACAGGGTGGCGTTCTCCCCCCTTAGGATAAGGGGGGAATCAGGGGTTCTTGCCGGAGAGATTCTGGACGCCCGCCGAAGACGGCGGTGTCGAGAAGGGCAGTGTTTCTAACTCCATCGTTCATCATTCATCATTTCGAAGCCCCCCTTTTATCCCCCCGACCACGGGGGGAGATTCTGATTCCCCCCTGCTTTCGGGGGGGGGGTAGGGGGGGTCTTCTCCGGTGCGCGCCGACGCCCCTTTGTCCCCCCGTGAACGGGGGGACAAGGTACAAAGATACGAAGACGGCGGATAGCGTTCAATCGGGCGGCGGCGGGTCTTCGGTGTTGACTCCACGGGGAGAAAGGCTTATCTTAAACTGACTTGAGGTTGTTATGGCAGGTGCTTTTGGCCTTGATACCTAAGTTGTGTGAAAACATATTGTTAGGTCTCAAGAGTGTGGTTCTTCTGTCGGCCTGACCTACTGTCCTCGCCGCTCTTGCTTTCCGGCAGCCCTGTTTTCTGTCCCGCCCGCGAGATTCTGTCGCTATGTGAGGAGTGTCCGCTATGAAGATCCTGAAACCGGTGTGGATTCTTTCGCTGATCCTGTTCTGCGCGCCGCCGCTCTGGGCGCAGTGGACGGTGAACCTTACCGAGCTGACGCAGCATTTGGACAGCATTTGCGCGGGCAGCGGTCATCCCTTGGCGGACGGCACGGAGATCCGCATCTACCATGACCGGAACTCCAACGGCCCGGACGCGGCCGACACGCTGCTCACAATCTGCGACAGTCCCCCGGACTGCGAAGGGGGTCCCAACTATACAGTCAACTACAACACCTTCGGGATCAACGGCAGAACCGACACGCTGTGCGTGAACTTCGCCGGCGGGTTCGACACGCAGTGTCCTCCCTATGACTCTCCTCCCTATGGAAGGGGGCTCTACGGTGCGGGTGACACTCTCAGTCCCAACCGCATTTATTTGCGCGTTTGCTTCGGCGGCCGGCACTACGATTCTCAGATCATCACGCCCCAGGGAGGAAACCTTATCGACGTGGAGATCGCCAGTTGGACGTGCGTGGAAGCTCCCTGCCCGGGCTGCGAGACGCCGCCCACGCCTGCAGGTTTCAGCGCCTCGGACAGTACGAGTTGCACCGGTGTGACCCTGCACTGGCACTTCACGGAGGCCCTTGACGCGAACGTGGACAGTGTTTTCCTCTATCGTGGTGCGACTTTCGTCGGCCGCGTGCACGCGACTCTGACCGACACCACGTTCGTGGACACCACCGCGCCGGATGCCGCACAATACACCTATTCCGCCAAGTCGCGGCGCGACTGCGACGGCGGCAACTATGCGTATTCTCCGTTTGTCTTCGATGCCGGGGCCAAGTATCCCTCGCCGCCGACGATTACGTTCGGTACCGGCGCTTGGATTGCGACGAATGATTCGTGCAACGCGGTGCGGGTGAGTTGGTACTATGGCACCAATGCGGGAGTGGACTCGTTCATCATTCAACGCAACGGCGTGCGCGTGGGAGCGATGTGCAGGCTTCCCTTGTCCGCGGGCACCATGACGTTTATTCACACGACCACCGACTCGACGCACGCCCTTTACCGCGTTTGCGGGTGGAACGCGGTGTGCGGTGTGTCCAACTGCTCGGTGGTGGACACGGGATGGGCCAAGCAACCGCCGCCTGCTCCCGCCGGGATCAACGCCACCGACGGCAACTGCAAATACACGACCGTAACGTGGAGCGCGGTAAGCGGCGTTACGTCCTACAGAGTTTACCGTTATGATGCTGGCTGCAGCGGCAACGAATCGCCGTACGTCACCATACTCGCTCCCACGACGACCTACATTGACAGTGTGTCAACTGCGAGCACGAATATCGGTTACAAGGTGAGCGCGACTAATCTCTGCGGCGAAGGCCCCAAGTCCGCCTGCGAAAATGGCTACCGTGTGACCCTGCCGGTGCAGGTAACGGGGATGGCCGCCACGAAGGGTGCGAGCTGCGATACGGTGACGGTCACGTGGAGTAACCTCGCGCAAGAGCAAGGGTACAAGATCCGGCGGCGTAAGCTGTCCACCGGCGTGCTTGACACATTCACGGTGGCGGCCGACACGGCGCACTATTTCGATTTGAGCGCGGTGCCCGGTGACACTTACTATTACCGGGTCGCTGCTTACAACGTCTGCGGGACCGGTGCGATCAGCTCGAATGATTCTCTGGGCTACCGTCTGGCGATACCGGTGCAGGTTCAGAACGTGCAAGCCGACAGCACACAGTGCGCGCGCGTCACGATCACGTGGAACAATCTATCCTACGAGGACAGCTTCCAAGTCCGGCGCAGCGGGGTGCGCATCGGGAAGACGCTGGCCAACGTTCTCACGTATCAAGATTCGACCGGATCGGTGGACTCGATCTACAATTATACGGTGGTGGCTTACAACAAATGCGGCGTGGGCACGGTGTCCACGCCTAATGCGGGCAACCGCCGACGGCGTCCGGGTCAGGCAATGGGACTCTCGGCGACGGATACCCGCTGCGACAGCATTCGCCTCACGTGGAACACTCTGGCCAACACGGACAGCTTTCGCATCTACCGCAGCGGCGTTTATCTAAACCGTGTGGCGGGCGGGATCACGGCGTACAATGACCTGGCGACCGCAGGAGCAACGTACGGTTATCGCATTCTTCCTGTCAACGCGTGCGGCAACGGCGACACTTCCGTGGTGGAGAGCGGCACGCGGTTGGCTCCTCCTCCGGCGGTGGCGACCATCACCGCCAGCGACAGCGTGTGCGGGGGTGTGCAGGTGACGTGGACGAACGTGGCGGGAGAGGACAGCTTCCAAGTCCTGCGTAACAACACGCGCATCGGCGTCGTGCCGTTTGATACCTTGCACTACACCGACAACACCGCCACAGCCGGTACACGCTATAAGTATGAAGTTCGCGCTTTCAACGCTTGCAGCTCCCTCACCCCCACCGTCTCCGATTCGGGCACGAGGCACGCCACTCCCCCGCAAGTCCTGAATGTGCAGGCCAGCGACAGCACGCAGTGTTGGGGAGTGCAGATTACGTGGAACACTGTGGCCGATAAAGACAGCTTCATCGTGAAGCGCAACGGAGGCCGCATCGGCGCGAAGGCGGCCAATGTGCTCAGCTTCGACGACTCGACGGCCGTTGCCGGGACGATCTACAGCTACACCGTCTTGGCGAAGAACGTCTGCGGCGTAAGCACAGACTCCACCACCAATCCCGGCAACCGCAAGAGCCGTCCGGGTCTGGCCACGGGTCTCGACGCTACGGATACGCTCTGCGACAGCATTCGTTTGACGTGGAATCCTCTCATCAACACGGAGCGGTTCCGTATCCTCCGCAACGGCGTCGTGGTGGACAGCGTGCTCTTCACGGTGACGGCGTACAACGACCATCCGGCGGCGGGAACGTATGCCTACCGCATTCTCCCCGTCAACGCTTGCGGTCTCGGCGACACCTCGGTGGTGGAGAGCGGCACGCGACTGGCGCAGCCGCCGGCCGTAGCGACTGTCACCGCCAGCGACAGCGGCTGCGGCGGCGTGCTGGTTTCGTGGGCCGACGTGGCGGGCGAGGACAGTTTCCAAATTCGCCGCGACAGTACGCGCATCGGCATGGTTCTGACCGACGTTCTGAGCTATAGCGACACGAGCGCCGTAGCGGGTACGCGCTACAAATATGAAGTGGCCGCTTACAATGCCTGCGGCGCAGCGGCACCGGCGTTCTCGGATTCCGGCGGTCGGCGCGGCACTCCGGGGCCGGTGGTTTCCATCGGCGGCACGTTCAACAGTTGCGACAACATCCTGCTTACCTGGTCGGCGGTGGCCAACGTGGACACGTACTATGTGTACCGCAATACCGTGCAAATCGCGGCCGTGCCGCCCCCCGACACATTCTACGTGGACAGCAGCGCCGATTCCGGATTGACCTACAATTACTATGTGCGCCCGCGGAACTCCTGCGGCTACGGAACGCAGTCCGGAGAAATCAGCGGCCTGCGGCTGGTCTTTCCTTCCGTGCCGGTGAATCTCGCAGCTACGCAGGACTCGTGCGACAAAATCCGCGTGACGTGGGATTCGACGGCGGGTGACGTGGACAGCTACCGGCTGATCCGCGACGGCACGGATTCCGTCACGGTGTCCAAAGACTCGACGGGTTATGACGATTTCGCTGCCACGCCCGGGCAGCACGCCTATCGCATCCAGGCCGTGAGCGACCAGTGCGGCGCGAGCGCGCAGGGCGGCGAGGGGGTATACGGTACGCGGCTGGTTCCGGCGGGAGTTCCGGCGAACGTTTCGGCAACGGACACGCGCTGCGATAGTATAGTCATCACGTGGGATACTGCACCGGGTGATGTGGACGGTTACATTCTCTACGAAGCGGGTAATCCGGTGGTTACTGTCGGCCCGGATACTCTCCGCTATGCCTATGTGCCGAACGAGGGCGGCGGATACTTGTACACTGTACGAGCCTTCTCCAATGAGTGCGGCCCGGGCAATTTGTCCGCGGCCAACAGCGGCGCCCGCCTTTCTTTGCCCACCCCCGTCACCGGCCTGACGGCCACGGTGAACCGCTGTGATAGCGTGCGGCTTCAGTGGAACCAGGGCGGCGGTACGTATATCAGCTATATCGTGCGGCGCGATGCGGTGGCGCTGGACACGGTGGAGGTGCTGCACTATTCGGATACCGCTTCTGTCGGCAGCGCGCAGTATGACGTGATTACCTACTCCGTGTACTGCGGGGAATCCGCTCCGACCAGCGCGGTGACGGGCACGCGGCTGCCCGCTCCGGTTTCGCCGGACACGGTGGACGCCACGACCAATCTCTGCGATTCGGTGATTGTGACGTGGACGGCAGGCGGCAGCACGGTTGACAGTTTTAGAATCTATCGCGATCACGTGCTTCATGCGGCAGTGCCTTCCACTATTCGGCGCTATGCCGAAGCTCCGACATCGGGTGTAACCTACATGTACGCTGTGACGGCATGGGATTCCGTCTGTGGTGAAGCGGCGGCTTTGGACAGCGCGCAGGGTATGCGTCAGGCGGACGCGAGCGTTCCGCAGAATCTGGTGGCGGCCAACGCCTGCGACGCAGTCGAGGTCTCATGGAACACGGCGACCGGCGCGGTAGCCGAATACCGCCTGTACCGCAACGCCGTGCCGCTGGACACGATCTTGCCGCCGGCCACGACCTACTCGGACACTTCGGTCGAGCGGGGCGTCACCTATACGTATGCAGTTTCGGCGTTCAGCGCGGGCTGCGGCGAGACCGCTCTGTCCCTTCCCGACAGCGGGATGCGCCTGCCGCTGCCGGTGCAAGTGCTCGGCCTGACGGCCTCCGACGACAACTGCGCGGGCATTCAGCTGAACTGGAACCCGGTGACCGGAACACAATGGTACCGCGTCTACCGTGCCGGTACGCTCATTGACTCGGTGAGCGGCGGTTCGCGAACGACCACTTATTTGGACACCGGCGTCGCTCCCCGAAGCACGCATTCCTACAAAGTGCGCTCGGCCAACATCTGCGGCGAGGGCGCTCTCTCCGACTCGGCGGCCGGGACGCGCTATGACGTGCCCGATGCCGTCACTGAATTCTCCGCTTCGGATTCAAGTTGCGTCGCGGTGTACCTCATTTGGGAAGACGTGGCCAACGACACGGGTTATGTCGTCTATCGCGACGGCTCGCCCATTGATACGGTCAGCGCCAATGACACAGCCTACGTAGATAACGCGGCCGCGCCGGGCGCGCACACTTACATGGTGAAGGCCCTCAACGAGTGCGGTCTGAGCGCCGCTTCCGATACGGCTGACGCGTTGCGCATTCCGGGGGTGGCGATTGTCACTGGTGTTGCCGCAACATCTGGTTTGTGTTACAGTATTGATGTCACCTGGACAGATCTGACCAACGAGACGGGCTATGTAGTCTGGCGCGATACCACTCGTATAGACACACTCGCTGCGAACGTCACAACGTTGAGCGATCTGGTGGCTCCGGGAACCTACACCTATCAGATTACCGCATTCAACGTGTGCGGCGAAGGATTGATCTCAGCGGTTGATACGGGTTACCGCGCGTGGGTTCCGCCGCAAGTGACGATGATTTCGGCGACACAGGACAGTTGCACGAGCGTGACGATCACGTGGACGGACGTGGCCACCGAGCAGTTCTACCTCATTTACCGCACCGATGCGTTTGTTGACACGGTTAACTCGAATATCACGTCTTACGTAGATCAGCCGCTGCTGCCGGGCAGTTATATCTATCAGGTCCGGGCAGGCAATTACTGCGGCAATGGCCTTGCATCAACAGGAATCACAGGCCGGGTACCGGATGTGCCCGCGCAAGTGACGGGCGTGGTTGCATCGGACACGAGTTGCCATGCGATTTACATTCAGTGGAACGATTTGCCGGATGAGTCGCATTATCGCATTTACTTTGATGGTGTTTTGTTTGATTCCACAACGCAGAACGATACGACGTATGTGACGATACCGTTTGTTGGCCTGCACAGATATGCCGTGCAAGCGGTGAATGCCTGCGGTGTGGGCGACACATCAATTTGGGTGTGGGGCGAGCGACAGGGCGTGCCTATCGTTCAGCCGCAGCTGTCTGCATTAGATACAGTTTGCGGTCAGGTGACGGTCTACTGGTTGACGATTCCGGATGCGATAAACTACACGGTTTTCGTTGATGGCGATTCGGCGATTTGCACCGCTGATACGTTCTTTGTGGTCACGGCGGATTCGGGTCTGCATGCCATCACGGTGAAGCCGTGGAACGAGTGCGGTTATGGTCAGGTATCCGCTCCGAAGAATGTGTTCTTCCGTTCCACAGTGCCACAAGTGACCGGACTGACAGCGGATACGATGAACTGCTTGACGATCACACTTCATTGGACGGATGTTGCGAACGATACCGGATACACGATTCTGCGGGGAGTTGATTCTATCGGGCACGTCGGTGCTGACGTGACGACCTACGTAGATTCGCCAGCCAGTCCGGGAACCTATTCGTATCAAGTCAAAGCGATCAATCAGTGCGGTTACGGGTCTCTTTCCAATCCTACCACTGGTCGTCGGCGCGGCGCGCCGCTGGTGACGACGGTCACGGCGACCGACACATACTGTGACAGCATTGTCGTGTCGTGGACGAATGTGGCCGATGAACTCGGCTACTACGTATTCCAGAACGGCTTGCCGGTGGACACGGTGGGCACGGATACACTCTCGGTCACGCTGACACCGCCTCCCGGCGCGTACGCCTACACGGTTCAGCCCTTCAATAACTGCGGTCTGGCGAACATGAGCGCCGTGGACAGCGGGCATCGGTTGACGAATCCTGGTCAGGTGACGGGTGTTATCGCCCAGAATGACCGCTGCGACAGTGTCTATGTTTTATGGAACGATTTGTTGACGGAAACGCGATATGTAGTATTCCGTGACGCAGATTCCATCGCGACAGTGGGTGCGAACGTTCTTCACTATCTTGATGCACCGGACATGGGTACACACTCCTACAGAATCCGCGCCGATAATGCCTGCGGTTCGGGTGCGATGTCAGATTCCTCTTGGGGATCGCGTGTGACTGCGCCGACAGCCCCGACGGTTACGGCTACGGATACGCTGTGCGGTCAGATCGTTGTGTCCTGGGAAGGCGCTGCCGGCGACGTGGACGGGTACATCATTCTGCGCAACAGCATACCTATTGACACCGTTAACGAAGGAACAACCACTCTGACTGACGATACGGCCGGTACGCATGTGTATTCCGTTATTGCCTACAGCAATAATTTGGGCTGTGGATCGGACACATCAGCATCCGATAGCGGACACGGTCACATTACTGCAGGTGTTCCGACAGGTCTGACGTTCGTACAGCCGGAAGAGTGCGACTCCATCCGTCTGACGTGGACGGCATCCACGGGCGAAGTCGAGGGCTACATCGTATATCGAGACGGCGACGTAAATGATACCGTTCTTGTGCCCGCGTACATTGACGGGGAGCCGGGTGTCGCGCGCACGCATGATTATGCAGTGGCAGCTTATAACTTATTCTGCGGCGCGAGCGACACATCCGCCTATGTTGAGGGTCGCGTGTTGCCACTGGCCGCACTGGTGGAACGGCCGGAAGACACGTTGTACTGCCGTGACACGGTGAGCGTAGCATTGACGTTCTGCCTGCCGGTGGATTCCGTGGTGGCGTATTTGTCAGTGAACGGCGGGCCGTATTCAGCACGGATCGGTTCAGGTGTTCCCACCCAGTCGCGTGACACAACTACGGTCATCATCCCACGCATCCCAGATCAGATTATTACGCCCAACTGCGGCATTCGGATCATCTCTTATCGCAGCGGGCGCGTGGACACGCTGGATACCGATCCATTCGTTATTCACTGCGACGAGGCGGCGGATGAAAATCTTAGCGAGATTCCGAAGGACTTCTTCCTCGATCAGAACTATCCCAATCCGTTCAATCCGGCCACCAACATTCGCTTCGGCGTGCCGCGAGCGGCGCATGTGACCATCGAAATCTTCGACATTCTGGGCCGCAAGATGGCCACGCTCATCAACGGCACGATGCCGCCGGGCATTCACACGGTGACGTGGGATTGCTCGGCGTGCCCGTCGGGAATGTACATCATTCGTATGAACACCGGCGAGCGCGTGATGCTGCGCAAAACGCTGCTGATGAAGTGACCGTGGGCGGCGTCGGTTGTCTCGGTTGAATTGTGACCAAGCGACGGGCCGCTTGTCCCGTCGCTTTGTCTTTGCCCAAAACCTTGTTGAGAAATGAGCTCGGCTCTCGACCAACTCTGCATCAACACCATCCGCGCGCTCTCGATAGACGGCGTGCAGAAAGCCAATTCGGGCCATCCGGGTCTGCCTTTGGGGGCCGCGGCTTCGGCCTATGTCGTGTGGACCAAATTCCTGCGGCACAATCCGGCCAATCCCGCTTGGGTGAACCGCGACCGCTTCGTGCTCTCGGCGGGGCACGGTTCCATGCTGCTCTACTCGCTTCTGCATCTGACCGGCTATGATCTGCCGATGGAGGAGCTCAAGAACTTCCGTCAGTGGAACAGCCGCACGCCGGGCCATCCCGAGTCGCACCTCACGCCGGGAGTCGAGGCGACCACCGGGCCGTTGGGGCAGGGAGTGGGCAATCTGGTGGGCATGGCCATTGCCCGCGAGCACTTGGCCGCGCGTTTCAACGTGCCGGGCCGCGAACTCGTCGGCTATCGCATCTTCGGCCTGTGCTCCGACGGCGACTTGATGGAAGGCGTGTCGGCGGAGGCCGCGTCGCTGGCCGGTCATCTCGCGCTGGGCAGCATCGTGCTGCTCTACGATGACAATCGCGTCACCATTGACGGCCCCACCGCCATCACTTTCACCGAAGACGTGGCCGCGCGCTTCACTGCTTACGGCTGGCACGTGCTGCGCGCCGACGGCCTGAACGCGGACGAAGTGGAGTCGGCGGTGCGCGCGGGGACTGAAGAGCGCGAGCGTCCCACGCTCATCGTCTGCCGCACGACCATCGGCTACGGCTCGCCTCACAAGGCGGGCACGGCCGGGGCGCACGGCAGCCCACTCGGTGTGGAGGAAGTGGCTCTCACCAAGCGCGCTCTCGACTGGCCGGAGGACAAATCCTTCTTTGTTCCCAACGAGGCCTTCAAACATTTCCGTACGGCCCTGACGCGCGGCGCCAAACTCGAGACGGATTGGAACGAAGGACTCCGGAAAGCGAAAGCGGAATCGCCCGACTTGGCGCGCGAGTGGGATGCCTTCTGGTCTCGCGAATTGCCCGCCGATTGGGAAGCGCAGTTGCCCAAGTGGAGCGCGCAGGACAAGCCGGTAGCCACGCGCAAGGCCTCGGAGCGCGTCATCAACACGCTCGCTCCAATCGCGAGCACGCCATGGGAGCGATTCTCAACGGCATTGCTCTCAGTGGGCCGTTCGTACCCTTCGGCGGCACGTTCCTCGCCTTTCTCGATTACATGAAGCCCGCCCTGCGGCTGGCGGCGCTGAGTCATCTGCCGGTCATCTACGTCTTCACGCACGACAGCATCGGCTTGGGCGAGGACGGCCCTACGCATCAGCCGGTGGAGCACCTTTGGTCTCTGCGAGCCACGCCGAACATCTTTGTGTTTCGACCGGCCGACGCCAACGAGACCGTGGAATGCTGGCGGCTCGCGCTCTTGCGCCGCGACGGGCCCAGCGCCTTGATTCTCACGCGGCAGCCGCTGCCGGTTATTAACGTGCAGACGTATAGCCCGATGCGGATTGAGCGCGGGGCCTATGTGCTGGCCGAGAGTTCGCGCACGCCGCCTGAGCTCATTCTGCTGGCCACCGGCAGCGAGGTCTCCCTTGCGTTGCGTGCCCGCGAAGAACTCGAGCGTGAGGGAGTCCCCACGCGCGTGGTCTCCCTGCCTTGTCTTGAGCTTTTCGAGAGGCAGCCGGAGGAGTATCGGCGCGATGTGCTGCCGCCGAAAATGGTCAATCGTCTGGCCATCGAGGCGGGAGCTACTATCGGCTGGTGGAAGTACGTCGGCGGCAAAGGTGACGTGCTCGGACTGGATCGCTTCGGCGCTTCCGCGCCGGGAGATGTTCTGTTCAAAGAGTTCGGTTTCACGCCGGAGAATGTGGTGGCGCGGGCCAAAGCCATGATCGCGCGCAACCGCCCGGCATAATCTCATCGCGAACTATGAAGATCGCTATCGGCGGTGACCACGCCGGATTCCACCTGAAGCAGGAACTGGCCGCGTGGCTGCGCGAACAGGGCCATGAGGTCGAGGATCTCGGCACACACTCCACCGAGTCGTGCGACTATCCCGATTACGCGAGGGCCGTGGGAGGCCAAGTGGCCGCCGGCGCGGCGGAGCGCGGCATTCTCATCTGCGGCAGCGGCGTGGGCACGTGCATTGCCGCCAACAAGGTCAAGGGCGTGCGCGCTGCCGTCTGTCATGACACGTTCTCGGCGCGGCAAGGCGTGGAAGACGACGACATGAACACCATCTGTCTGGGCGCGCGGGTGATCGGCTTTGAGCTGGCGCGGGAAATCGTGTCCGTCTTTCTGAAGGCGCGCTTTTCGAATGCCGAACGTCATCAGCGGCGTTTGCGCAAGGTGCTGGACATCGAATCGAGAGGGAAATGAGACGGCATGAGTCATCCTGTTCTTGACGCCACCTTGCGACTCGGCCAGTCCGTCTGGCTGGATTTCATCAACCGGCAACTGTTGGATTCGGGCCGCTTCGACGCGCTGATCGGCGAGGGACTGCGCGGTATGACCTCGAACCCCACGATTTTCGAGCAAGCCGTTTCCGGCAGCAGCGACTATGACGCCGACATCCGCGCGGCCAAGTCGCAAAGCGAAACACCGGCGGAGACGTTCGAGCGCGTGGCCGTGGCCGACATCGTGCGCGCGGCGGACGCGCTGCACCGTGTCTATGAGGATTCCGGCGGCGCGGACGGCTTCGTGAGCCTCGAAGTGTCACCGAAGCTGGCTCACGATGCGCAGAGCACCATCGCGGAAGCGCGCCGCTTGTGGTCGCGTGTCGGGCGGCCGAATCTTCTCATCAAGGTTCCGGGCACGCGCGAAGGTCTGCCGGCCATTCTCACGCTGCTGGCCGAAGGCATCAACGTCAACGTGACCCTTGTCTTTTCTCTTCAACAATACCGCGACGTGCTGGAGACCTATCTCCAAGCCGTCGAACTAAGATCGAGCCGCGGGCAGAGCGTGGACCGGATGGCGTCAGTGGCGAGCTTCTTTGTCAGCCGCGTGGACAGCGCCGCCGACAAACAACTTGAGGCCAAGGGACGCAAAGACCTCACGGCCAAGGCGGCCATTGCCAATGCCTGCGTCGCCTACCGGCATTTTCTTGACATCTCGTACGCTGAGCGCTGGCAGAGTCTGGCGGCCAAAGGCGCGCGCGTGCAACGGCCGTTGTGGGCCAGCACCTCCACCAAGAACCCGAGCTACAGCGACATTCTGTACGTTCACGAACTCGTGGCCCGCGATACGGTCAACACACTGCCGCTGGCCACGCTCGAAGCTTGGAAGGATCATGGCAAGCCCGAGCCGCGGCTCATGGAGAATTTGAAAGCCGCCGCCGATGTGTTGGCGCAGATTCGCGCCGCCGGAGTGGACGTGGACAAGATCACCGTGGATCTCATTGAAGACGGCGTCAAGAAGTTTGCGGCGTCGTACGATCAATTACTGGCGGCCATCGAAGCGAAACTCAAAGTCATGTAGGGGCGACCCGGAGGAAAAAGCATGACCCTGCACGAACTCGCCGCGCTCGTTGACCACACCGCGCTCAAGCCCGAGGCCACGCTCGATCAAATCCAGCAACTTTGCCGCGAGGCGCTGGCGCATGGCTTCGCCTCGGTGTGCATCCATCCCGTTTTTGTTTCGGCGGCCGCACGTCTGTTGGATAGTTCGCCCGTGAAAGTGTGCACGGTCGTGGGTTTTCCTCTCGGCGCGAATACGTCCGCCGTGAAGAGCTTTGAATCGCGCGAGGCTCTCCGGCTGGGAGCCCGAGAGATTGACATGGTCATCTGGGTGGGAGGCGTGAAGTCGCAGCGGTGGGACTGGGTGGAAGAGGATGTGGCCGAAGTCGCGCGCATCTGTCAGGGCGAAGGCGCCTTGTTGAAGGTGATACTCGAGTGCGCGCTGCTTACGGATGAAGAGAAACGTCGGGCCTGCGAGGTGTGCGTTCGCGCTAATGCAAATTTCGTCAAAACGTCCACCGGTTTCGGTCCCGGCGGCGCGACCGTGGAAGACGTCCGGCTCATGGCGGAGGCGGTGAAGGTCAAGGGCCTCGGCGTGAAGGCGGCGGGCGGAATTCGCGGCTACGCTGACCTTCTGCGCATGGTGGAAGCGGGGGCCACTCGCATCGGAACCAGCTCAGGTGTGAAGATCATCGTCGAGGCGCCCGTCAGCGCAAGCTTCACAGGCGCGAGGACCCTGACGCCGGAC
>JAPKYT010000078.1 GCA_026394155.1 bacterium
GAAGGCTTCATGGCCGGACTCCACAAATCGCCCTACCACGGTTTCTCGGTGGAGTTCGCGGAGCACCGCCCCTACATGCCCGGCGATTCGCTGCGCAACCTTGACTGGAAAGTCTACGCCAAGACCGACCGCTTCTATGTCAAGGAGTACGAAGAAGAGACCAACCTCAAATCGTACGTGCTGCTCGATGTGTCGAACTCGATGAACTTCGGCACCACCGGCGTGACCAAGTTCCAGTACGCATCTTATCTGGCGGCGGCGCTGGCCTATCTCATGATTCAGCAGCGCGACGCGGTGGGCCTGGCCACCTACGACACGGAGCTGCGTTCGTATCATCCGCCGCGCTCGGTGCGCACTTATCTGAACGTGCTGCTCGCGCAATTGGAGAAAGCGCAGCCGTCGAGCCGGACGGACATCGGGCGCAATCTGCACGCCGTGGCCGACCGCATCACCCGCCGCGGGCTGATTATCGTGCTCTCGGACATGCTCGACGATCCGACGGCGATTCTTTCCGGTCTCAAGCACTTCCGGCACGACGGCCACGAAGTGCTCGTCTTTCACGTGCTCGATCCGCGCGAAATTGATTTCGCCTACACCGGTGACGTGCGCTTCCGCGATCTGGAGACCGAGGAAGAAATGCCCACGCACCCGTGGCACCTGCGCCGCGAATACCGCCAACTCATGACCGGTTTCATCGAAACGTTGCGGCGGGGCTGCCGCGAAGACCGGGTGGACTACAACCTGCTGAATACTCAATTGCCTTATGGCGATGCGCTCATCCAGTACCTGACCAAACGCAAGCGCCTGCGCTGATCCCGAAGAGCTTCCATGTGTCATCCCCTGCCTATCCGGCAGGGGATTTTTTTACACGGCTGTCACCGATTGCGTAAAGAGAGTATTTCGCAGTGCGCTTTCAATGTCTTGTCTTTCTGTCACATCCCAAAGCGGCAGATGCTCATTGAGTCAAGATAGAGCCTGCAAAATGCAATGGCACACGGCTTGCTAACGTTATAGCAGGGGTTATAACCAACCGGCTACTGACTCAACAAGCATAGAGAAAGGGAACGATCATGACAACGTCACTGACCCGGACTTACATCCGTCGGACGCGATTCGAGCCTCAGACGTTCGACCACGAGCGCATCCGCCGCCTCCGGCAGGAGCTCAACATGACGCAGGAGAACTTCGCCCACGAAATCGGCGTTACCTTTGCAACGGTGAATCGCTGGGAGAACGGCCGCACCACGCCCAACAAGGTGGCGCAGAAGGTCTTGCTGCTGCTGGAAAGAAAGCTGCGGAAAATCCGGTCCGCCTGAAAACGGGCGTCGGGCGGTTCAAAGGGAAACAAAAAGGCCGGAATCCTCTTCAGACTCCGGCCGACGGCAAAGCGATGGCTGACGCGGCCTACTGCGCGCGCCTGATGTCGAGCATCTTGCAGAGCTTCTCGAGTTCCTGCTCGGCGCCTTCTTCGAGGTCTTTCGAATCGGCGTAGTCGCGAAGCTGCTTGGCCAGAAGCTCGATTCCGGTGGTGATGAAGCTCATGGCTTTGGCATCCGCTCCGCGCTCGGCCAGGATCTGCGCGGACTTCCCCAGCATGGTCATAGCCAAGCTGTATGTCAGGAAAATCCGGCTGTTCTCCATAGTCTCATCAAAGTTGGGCATGCGGTTCTCCTTCTCTACATCAACTCGCGAGGTCATCGGTTCGTTTCAACCAGCCGGCCATGACTCATTTCCACCAGTTGGGGCATTTCAAGAACCGTAGTAAATATACTCATCCGGGTGCGCATACGCAAGAGCTATGTGGCCGCCCGGCAATCTAAGCGGAGTTCCGGCGATGAAGCGGCAGGAGCCCGAATTCGACCAGTGGACCGACCAGAATCACGTGCCGTATTGTCCCTCTTCCGACGCGGAAAGCCAAGGTAAATCAGACAATCGGTCTTTCCGTGACAGCTTCAAGTTGATATGGCACTGTGTTTTGAAATTGTTCGGTCATTCACAAAGTCCGAGTGGCGCGAAGAGGAATTCCACCAAGGCATTCCTCTCTTGGCCGCGCACGTGAGACTGTAGACCCACCTCTCCACATCGGCCCACAGTCCGCATCACCGGGCATCGCCGTGGCGGCGCCGTGCCCGGCTTGGCTGGTTGATCCGCACCAATCCGTGCTCTCCCGGCGCGTTCTTTACTTTCCGCTTGACGCTTATCTCCCCGCGTGCTATCTTTCCGGTGAACACTTCCGCTTTGCGCGTGACCTCCGGTGAACTTTTCAGATTTCCACTCGGTCGAGACCTACCTCAACTCGCTCATCAACTATGAGCACACGTTTCCGTTGGGCGGCGCTCGCGAACGGCTCAAGCTTGAACCTTCGCTTCAGGCCGCCGCCCGGCTTGATCTGGGCTTGCGTCTGCCGCGCGCGGTTCACGTGGCGGGAACCAAGGGCAAAGGGTCCACCGTCGCCTTTTTGGAGGCGCTGCTGGCCGGCCAAGCGCGAGTGCTCTCCTTCACCAGTCCGCACATCGTTCATGTCAAGGAGCGCGTGCGGTGCAACGGCGAAGTTCTCTCGGACGAGCTCTGGCAAAAGGGCGTGGCCTGCATTGCCGATGAGCTGAGCCGTGAGCCGCCGGTCCAACTCACTTACTTTGAAACGGTCTTTGTGTTCTATCTGTGGGCGGCGCGGGAACTCTCGACCGAGGCGCACGTGGTGGAAGTTGGGCTGGGCGGCCGCTGGGACGCGACCAACATCTTGCAGGACACGCTGGCGGTAATCACCACCGTGGATTTCGATCACACCGAGATTCTGGGCACGACGCTTGAGGCGATTGCCGGCGACAAAGCGGGAATCATCAAACCGCGCCGTCCGCTGGTGATCGGACGACAAGCGGAGGAAGCGCTGCGCACGATTTTGAGAGCCGCCGATGAGCAGCACGCTGCGCCGGTCATGGTCTTCGGAGCGGATTTCTGGTGGACCGGCGAGGGCACCGGACATTTCCGCTATGAGGATTCCACGCTTCACGCGGAGGGTCTGACGCTGTCGGCGCTGGGCCGGCACCAGCGCGACAACGCCGCCGCCGCTGTCTGTGCGGCGCGCCATCTGTTTGCGAAGTTGACGGCTGAGGAAATCCGCGCGCGGCTCGCGTTGTGCATCATCCCCGGCAGGCAGCAGATTCTCGCGGGGCGGCCGGAGGTATTAGTGGACGTGGCGCACAATCCGATTTCCTTCCGCGCACTGGCCGAAACGCTGCGGGAGCGATTCGCGGGGCGGCGCATTCTGGCCGTGGTGGGGATGATGAAAGACAAGGACGCGCGCGCCTCGCTTTCGGCCATTCGGCCATTCGTCAGCGAGTTACTGGCCGTGGAGTCGAACAGTCCTCGTGCGCGGCCGGCTCAGGAGATTTGCGAGGAGGCTGAAGCTCTGGGGATGAACGCGCGCTGCGTACTTGTGCGAGACGAAGCCTTTGCCGCGCTGCACTCCGCAGGCGATCATGACTTGGGCTTGGTGACGGGATCGTTCTATCTGGTGGGAGATTATCTGCTGTGGAGGCAGCGTGCCGGAATTGCCTGAAGTGGAAACGGTGGTGCGGGAGATTCGCGCCGAACTCTTGAATCGCTCGATCACCGCGGCGCGCTTTGCTATTCCGCGACAACTGCAGCCGCACACGCCGCGCGGCCTGGCGCGCGCCGTAGCCGGGCAAACGATCCGGGACGTGCGGCGGCGTGGCAAGCACATTCTGCTGCAATTGGATCGCGGATTACTGCTTGTGCACTTGCGGATGACCGGACGGCTGTACGTGCGCGAGGCGGCGGACGGTGAACGCGCGCACGAGCGGGCGTGGTTTCATCTGGACGACGGGCGTGTGCTCGCTTTTCGCGATGCGCGCACGCTGGGTGTAATTCGCTACGTCCGCGAGGGTGAGAGTCCGGCAATGCTGAACTGTCTCGGCTGGGAACCGCTTTCCGACCGGGTCTCTCCTGAGGAACTGAAAATCGTCTTGTCGCGGCGCACCATCGCCGTCAAGCCGCTACTCTTGGATCAGAAAGTGTGGGCGGGCATCGGAAACATCTACGCGTCTGAGATTCTCTGGGAGGCGAGGATCAACCCGCGCAAGCGCGCCTCGCGTCTTACGCGAAGCGAAATGGAAAGGCTGTGCCAGTGGGTGCCGCGCGTGCTCAAGCGGGCTCTCGATCGCGGAGGGTCCACGCTGCGCAATTTCGTGGGCGCGGACGGCCGCGGCGGTTCCTATCAGCGTGAGTTCCGCGTGTACGGACGCGAGGGCGAGCCGTGTTTGCGCTGCCGCGCTCCCGTCCGCCGCATCGTGCAGGCGCAACGTTCCACGTATTTCTGTCCGCGCTGCCAGAACACAAAGTGAGATGCTTTGCCGGAGGGCGTAGGGGCGGGGCTGACGAGCGGGGGGAATTTTTTTTGCCGAACGAACTGCGTTACTCTTTGGCTGAAAATGAGTTCAGCGAGAGATCACCGCGCTGGGCGTACAGGGCGCGGAGGCGATTGTGGAGAGAGCGCAAGCCGCGTTCGACGCTCGCATCATAGCGGGAGAAGCGGTCGAGGTGGCGGAGGGCGGATGCGCGGCCGCTGTGGCGGATGGTATCGTACTCTATCCGATAGAGGCGGAAGAGCCGCAGATGCTGAATGGCGATGCGATCCACCAAGAGTCTCTCATGAGGAGTGAGGGGTTTGTAGTCTTCGTGGAGAGACGCGCGGAGGTTCTCGAAGATCGCTCGCTCGCGTGGCCGCAGGTGAGCCAAGAAGAGCTCGTCGGTGGCACGGAGGCCGTGCTTCAGGGCATTCATGCGAGACTTGGCTTTGCCTTCAGGGGTCGTGGGCATCGGAAAGAGGGATGAGGGATGAGGGATGAAAAAGATAGACGCTGACACGCACAAATGTACGAAATGACAGGCAAGAAGTCAACAGATATTTTAGTAAATAGCACAATTGGTTGAACGGATTGACAATAGCGGATCGGGCAGGCTGGGCAAGGTGTTGATCAGGGGGAGGATGGAGATTGTGCGGGAAGGAACGAAGAGGGAGGAGGGGCGGGCGGAGAGGCACGAAGACGGGAAGGATGTAATCCGAAGACTTGAAACCTGAAACTTGAGACTTGAAAAACATTCGCGGCGGCAGGCATCTTGACATTCCGTGAAGGCTGCCGTATCTTGAATCAGTGTCAGCCACTGCACCACTTCCTCGGGAGGGGAATCATGGGCAGGTTTCGGGACGGGCAACTTGGTGGCGGTTTTCTGAATCGGTTGAACCAACGGATTCACTTCGTACCTTGTCGTCGTGTAGGCGGCAGGGTTTTTGTTTTAGATTTTGATTTTCAGATATTGTCTTGTGCAATCTCAGTCAAGACCATCACAAAGGGCTTGAACTAAACGACAAAAACTCGATCTGTCAATACGGATTTAACGACACCGGATAGGGAATAGTCGTCGCTTCTTCGATTGATTGTCACCACAAACATGGGCTTGCAATGAAAACATATGTTGCATGGTTGATAATGATCTCTATTCCTGTCATATGCCTTTCCGCTGAGGAGCTTCAAACAGCAGCTTCGAATGGTTTTCTCCAAGGCGTTACGTTTTCTGTGTCGGTTGGTCTACCAATACCTATTTCAGAAAATGACCTCGAGTACTACTCCGGAGTGGGTAATAGTATTGATATAGAAACAAGCAGGCCATTATCAAAGTGGTTTGCGATTTATGCAAATGTTGTCTCGAGCGGCTTCACATTCAACGAGACGGCCTTTAGGAAACACTGGCCGTGGGTGTCTAACAAACCAGTGTCACCGGGTGATACTAGAATCACTACCTATGTTCTTGGGGTTCGAGCGTTTCCCAAGGTGGCACTCTTTGCGTTCGCACCGCTAGTTAATGGCGGAATCGGTTATATGGATGGAGATATCGGACAAGTACATTGGCAGGATTTCGAAGGACTCACGCCGGCCATGAGTGCAACGGGAATGGTCGCTGAATTTGGCATCGGTGCTACTCGACGCGTATATAGGCGAGTTGGAATAATTGTGAAGGTTTCATCGTATTACCAAGTGTCCGGAGCAACGTATGAATCAACGCCTCTCTCTTATTTAGTTATCAGAACAGGAATCGGATTCAAATTCTAAGTGAATATGGAAGTGGCGGTGATGATGAAAGAAATTCAGACCGCCGGGCGACACGATGTGATGTTCGATGCTTCCGGATTGCCGTCGGGAGTGTATTTGTGCCGGCTCGAAGCGGGCTCAACGGCGCAGACGAGGAAGATGGTGCTTCTCAAATAGAAAAGGCTGAAAGACTGAAAGGCTGAAAGGCTGAAATTTCAGATTTTCAGGATTTCAGTTTTTCAGCTTTTTGCGGAAGACCCCCCGTTTGTCCCCCCGCAAGCAGGGGGAGATACCGAGACGATTCCGGCCGGGTTGCGAAGACTGAACCCGGCTCGGCGGAGCAAGAACAGAAGAGCGCACTGCCGTGCGGCACTACCGGGGTACGCACACACAGCAAGCTGTGTAACTACAGTGCGACCCGAGACCCCCGTTTTGTCCCCCCGTGAACGGGGGGAGAATGAAGATACCTGCCGCAAACAGAAGAGCGCACTGCCGTGCGGCACTACCGGGGTACGCACACACAGCAAGCTGTGTAACTACAGTGCGACCCAAGAGCCCCTTTTGTCCCCCCGTGAATGGGGGGAAAGAGAAAAGGCGAGATCCGTTTGGGTCTCGCCTCTCTCATGAATCAGCCAACGGCTTATTTAAGAAGTTGCAGACGGATGGTTGGGGTTTGTCCGCCCTGCCAGCGCGCCAGAGCGAAATACACACCCGAGGCCGACTGTGGGTTCCAGGACACGGTGCCCACTGCGGCGGTCAGCGGCAGCGAGGCGACGGCGCGTCCGAGCAGGTCAAAGATAACGAGTTCGCCCGCGTGGCCCTGGGGGATCGCATACGAGATCAGGGTGGTGCCGTTGAAGGGATTCGGATAGGCCGGACCCAGCGTCCACAGGGAAGGCGGCAAACTCGCAGGCGGCTGCGGCGCGGATTTTAGAACGTCGCCGGCCCACGCGTACACACGGTCAAAGAACGTGGGTAGATCGGTGGATCCTTGCGCCGTGGCGGTGATGGCCTCGATGCCGAAACCGAAGAGCAGCGCTTGGCCGCCGGCGCATTCGAGCGCGGCCACCGGCCCGCCGCCGGTGCGATAGTAGCGCGCGATTTCGCGCGAGGACCCGATGGGAATAAACGAGGTCTCTTCGTGCTGATTGCCCGCTCCCTCACCGCCCGATATGACGAACCACTCCTCGGGAATCAGCGGCGAGGCGGTGGCGCAGACCGCGAAGCTGAGCAGACTGTCGAGATCAATCTCCGCCTGCAAGACGTCGCGGAGGAAGGCGGTTCCGGCCAAACCATCCGTGATGTTCTGCCCCGACAGAAGAACGCGATTTCCGGCGGCCATGTAGTTCTGCAACGTGAGGCGGTCCTGCGCGGTGAGAATGGAGCCTGCGGCGTCACCCGAGAGCCACACCACAAGTCCGGAGGACGGGAGCAGTTCCGGCGGCAACGACTGTCCCTCCTCCAGAGCGACGCGGTCGTAAATGCGATCGCGCGTTTTCAGCGCGGCGGGAATGAAGCGCTCGACGTCGGTGACGGGATCGTCTTCCACAATGAGCACTTGCGGCGTACCGATGGATAATTCCAAGGTCGAGTCAAGGCGGACGTCGCCGCCGTTGGCCACGATGCTGATCTGCACCACCGACCAGTGTCCGGCGCTCGCGCCGATGTGAATCAAAACAGGCGTGATCGAACAGTCTTGTCCGGCGGGAAGCAAGGCCACCGTCTGACTGCCGTGGTCAATCGTGAGAGTCGGATCGTCGGACAGAATCGAGATCTGCACGTCGCTGGCCGGCGGCGGAAAGAGAATAGATGTGTTGGCCAGATCGAAACGGACTTCGATGGTCTCGCCCGCTTCGAAAAAGCGGTCGCCGTCGCCCACGCTGCCGCCGCCGCTGTCGGCACGGTACGCAAGGTTCCGGATCTCGAGGCGCGGCAGATCTCCCGGGCCGATGCCGTGACGGCCGAAGGCATGGTAGATGACCACACCGTGGGGAGTACCGTTGGAGAGGTCGCCGTCATCGTCATCGGTTTCGAGAACGGCTTGGAGATAGTTGATGAAATCCTCGGCCCGCGCATAGCGGCTGAAATGCGCCAGACTGTCGGCGATGGTGGAACCCAGAGCGGCCCGTATCTCCCACAAGGCGGCCGAGACGAAGCGGCTGTCGTAATGCACCTCACCGTACCAGTCCGCCGGGAAAATTAGGTTGTTCTCCAAATTGCGGAAATAGCTGTTGAACAGGTTCTCCAAAATGTACTCGGCCATGTAGGGATCGCCGTTGATCGAGCAGGCGATGTAGTCCGACCACGCTTCGTTGAGCGCGCCCGACTCGCCGATGTAAGGCAGCATGCCGGGCGGATAGATGCCGTCAGTGACGCCGTGCGTGTACTCGTGATAGATGACGTCGCTGAACATTCCGAAATTGCTGTATTGACCTCCCGACCCGTAGTAAGTTCCGTGTCCGTTCCAGAAGGCGTTATCGTACGAATCCCCGTAATTCGCGACGGCGGGAACCGGATAATCGAGGAAAGTGAAACCCGGATCGAGATCCTTGTACCACTGGTGAATAAACACGGTATGGTGAAAAAGATTCAGCTCGGCCGAGGTTGCGTTTTGCTGAGTCCAATTCCATGTCAGCGGTGAAAACGGTGCCGGAACGGTGAGCACCAGCAGGCCGTTCTGCCCGGCGTCGTTTTGGACTTCCACGTAAGGGCCGCGAAGCCACGTCCGAAGGTTAGCGGTGGCTCCGGCCTCGCGCGTGAAATGCCCGCTCGTATCCGTCGTGACGTCGGTGCCGTTTACTCGGACGGTTTCGTAGGGATGCGCGGCGATCTGC
>JAPKYT010000030.1 GCA_026394155.1 bacterium
ATCCAGCCGGCTTCCCGCACCGAACACATTCGCTACGCCGTGCGCGACATTGTCGTTCTGGCCCAGCAGACGGCCAAGACCGGCAAGGAGATGCTCTATCTCAACATCGGGGATCCCAATCAGTTCGATTTCGTCACGCCGCGCCACATCGTGGACGCCATCTACCGGGCCATGCTCGAGAACAAAAACGGCTACTCGCCGTCATCGGGCATCAAGCCGGCATTGGCAGCCATCGAGCGGGAGGCGCAGCGCAAAGGCATCAGCAACATTCTCGACATTTTCGTCACCACCGGCGCGAGCGAAGCGATTGAGATCTGCCTGACGGCGCTGGTCAATCGCGGCGAGAACGTTCTCATTCCCGAACCCGGCTATCCACTCTACAATGCCATCGTCGCCAAATTGGAGGCCGTGGAGAATCCGTACTATCTCGACGAGAGCAACGGCTGGCAGCCGAGCCTGAAGGACATCGCCGCGAAAATCAACGACAGAACCCGCGCCATCGTTCTCATCAATCCCAACAATCCCACCGGTTCGGTCTGTCACGAAGACGCCATGCGCGGACTGATCCGGCTGGCCAAAGAGCGCAACCTCGTGATCTTCGTCGAAGAGCACACGTCTCGATTCACCTGAAAGAAGTGCTGGCCAAGCTGCGCCGCCGCCGCGACATCACCACCGACCGGCTGAACGCCATTCCCGGAATCTCGTGCGTGCGCGCCGAAGGCGCGTTCTATGCTTTTCCGCGTTTGCACATCGAGGAACCGGACGAGCTGTTCGTAGCCGAACTGATCCGCGAAACCGGCGTCGTCGTCGTTCACGGCAGCGGCTTCGGTCAGGTGCCCGGAACGCGCCACTTCCGCGTGGTCTTCCTCCCCACCGAAGATGTGCTGGAGAAGGCGTTTTCACAAATCGAACGTTTCATGCTGAAGTGGCGTGAGAAACATCCGCCGAAATCCGGCGCTTGAGACTGCAAAGTAGCGATCCTTCCACGTTGCGCAAATAATCAAACCCTCGGCCCACGGGCCGAGGGTTTTTCGCGCTATGAAACGGGGACTGTGTTTCAGGGAACGGCGAGCGGAATCAATCGCCAAAACCGCTCGTGATTAGACTGCATTTTGCGTGCGGTGGCTCTATTCTCCACTATGCTCAAGGAATTGCCTCACCTCAGCCTCAATCTGGCTCTTGGACAGGGAATGTGGTTTACACTTGCCTGCCCATGAACGACCGGGATGCAAGGTGTCCCATCTTGAACGTCGCTGGTTGTATCTGCCAGAACCCGGGTCGTGATTTCCGAATCCATCAATAACGAGGTTCCACAGAGGTGAGAATCGCTCAATGAGAAGGGATTCACCCAACGGAATCCAAACATCATCAACGATCAGATATCGGCAGGAAAAGTCGGCAAGGTCAAGTGACTTAGCCTCCTGAATGGACGAGGCGTGTTCTGATAGACGATCATACAACACCATTCCGGGGGGACTATCAAGACCGTATCCTCCTTTGCGGGCACCCTTCGGAACGGCCTTGCCTACGTATATCGGTTGATGCAACCGACCATCTCTGTTTTCGCGGGAAATCCGTTCATAGGGTAGGTAATCTCCGCAGTAGTAGATCGCGTAAACGCCCGCTCCCTCGAAAGGGGTTTTCGGCGGTAGCTTGCTCAGCGGTCGAGCTACGAGCGCATCGGCGACACTAACACCGAGATTCGCCTTGTCGAGTGGATTGAACGGGTGCTGTGCCGTATGGTCCGGTTGGTTATCGCTCACTCCCGCAAAATTCATCTCTTCCTCAGAGTAACGGTACTCTCGTACAAGATGGCCCGGTTACTTTCACCTCGACGAACCGAGGAGTTCGTGATGCTTGCTCCGACCCGTTTGGATCTGACACATTGTACACCTTTGACTTCGAAGCCTATTTCTTCGGCCAACTCTGCCAGCGCCACCTCGGTCTTTATCTCGTGCCCTTGGATTATTGAGTTGCCAATCACGATTACACCGATTCCACCACGGCGTAGCACTCTCTTCAGGGTTTTCAAGAAGCGAAAGGAGTCGTTGAAGTACGCGGTCACATAGTTGGCCCAACCACGTCCACCATACGCCCCTCTATCGCGGCGTGTTTCGCTGAGTCTATTGAGAATGCGCTCGATACCGGGATGATCGAAGTCAATATGCACAGACTCCCGACCCCGCACAGCCTGCCACGACTTGCCTAAGTTATGCTCCTCCAGTGTCCGAAGTTGATCTGACGAACTCACGTATGATAGCCAGAAGAGCTGCGGTCTCGTATTCCTCACATAATGGTAGTTGTTCATATATGGTGGTGATGTCACCATGAGGTCTATGGAATTCGCGTTCAGCACGCTCTCGCAGTCCATGAAGTCCATGTTGAATATCCTGCCAGAACCAAGCTGTGAGACTCCCCGCGTCTTCTCCTGCAGCCATACGATGTCGGCACGCATCACATTCAACTTCCGCAGTATGATTGAGCGCACGTCTGCGTGATCTATGAGAGGTTTGCCTGCACCGGGACGCGAGCCCAGGCTTGGCTCGTAGGTGTAATTCGAGAAGCTCACCATCACTGAGCCAAACGCCACTCGGAAGATATCGGCAACTTCAGGCTGACGAATGCCTCGTACAAAATCGAGAAACGTGAGGACTTGTTGCTCTACCGCTGGGCTGAAGAATGGAATGCGTGACTTAAAACCTTCTGGTCTGAGTGAATCCAGGTGCCGCCGTTTCTGACCTGTGAAGCTCTCGTACGCGCTGAGATACTTGCCCAGTCGTTTCACTTCGATGATCGGAGCACGTAGCTTAACCTCGCATGCGAGAGCCGCCCAGGGATTTATTTCGAAGCCGACTGTGTCATATCCGTTTGTAACCGCCGTGAAGAGAGTTGTGCCAACGCCGGCGAACGGATCAAGAACACATAGGGAGCCCTCCCGGGTGGACTTGCTGCGGAGATGTGCTTGAAGACAATCTTCGACAAACTTACAGGAATACCCAGCAATCCAAGGCACCCAGCGATGGACTGGCTGAACCTTGTTTTCGGCAAACGCGGGGTCTCTGAATCCTGAGCCATTGCCGTTGGGTGCGAGCAACTGCAACTGCGATGGTGACTTCCCCTTGGACGGAACCGCCCGCCCTCTGCCACGCACGGCGGGTCCAAACTCAGCAGGAGTTACTGTCCCGAAAGCGAGTTGATTTTTCGCGCCGCGGGCGTCTGCCTTGTCCCAAAGAGGCATCTTGCATTCCTTCACACACATTAGTAGTCGGCTGCGTCAGCGTGCGAATCCGGAGATTCACGTCCGCGATCAGCTATGGCACCGCCAGCGTGATGACCCGCAGAAGCTGCTCGGGAAAGATGCCGATGACGAGGATCAAGAGCGCTGAGATGACCAGCGCGAAGCGGTACGCTGCCGGCTGAACAATTATGCTCTCCCCTTCCGGCTTGGCCATATAGAGCAGGGTGATGACGCGCAGATAATAGTAAGCCCCCACCGCGCTGTTCAAGAGACCCACTACCGCCAAAACGATGTGGCCTTGCTCGACCGCCGCCGAGAAAATGTACAGCTTGCCGAAAAAACCGGCGGTGGGCGGCACTCCGGTGAGCGAGAGCAGAAACACGGAGAGCGTGATCCCGAGCAGGGGATGAGCGAATCCCATGCCGCGCAAGTCCTCAAACCGGTAGCTTCCTTCGTCACGGCGATTCAGCAGTATGAGCACGGCGAAGGCGCCCAGATTCATGAGAGCGTAGGCCGACAGATAATAGCCGGTCGCCGCGAAAGCCGCCTTGGTTCCGGCCACGATTCCGACCAACAGGTAGCCCGCATGAGCGATGGCCGAATAAGCCAGCATGCGCTTGACGCTCGTCTGTCGGATGGCGACCACGTTGCCCACCGTCATGGTGAGAATCGCCAGAACCGTCAGCACACCCGACCAAAGCGATGAGGCGGGCGCCAGCGCCACTCCGAATACGCGAATCAGCGCCACGAAGGCCGCCGCTTTCGGACCGGTGGACATGAACCCGGTCACGGTGGTCGGCGCTCCATCATAAACGTCGGGCGACCAGAAATGGAACGGCACCGCCGCCACCTTGAACGCGAAACCCACCATGAGCAGCGCCAAACCCGAAACGAGCAGCGGACCCGGATGGAAATCGGACGCGAAAAACGTTCCGATCACCTCATAATCCAACGACCCGATGGACGCGAAGAGCAGCGCAATGCCGTAGAGCAGAAAGGCCGACGAAAACGCTCCTAACACCAGATACTTCATTCCCGCTTCGGCCGACTTCACGTCGCCGCGCTGCGATCCCGCCAGAACGTAGAGCGAAATGGACATGGTCTCGAGGCCAAGATACAGCATCAGCAGATTGGCGGCGGACGCCATGACCATCATGCCGAAAACGGCGGTCAGAATGAGCGCATAGTACTCTCCCAGCCGCACGCCGGTGATCTTCAAATAGTGCGGAGAAAAGAGAATCGTCAGAATACCGATGACAGTGAACAACACCTTGAAAAACGAGGCGAACCCATCGGCAAAAACAGTTCCGTTGAACACCGTGCCGCTTGTGCCCCACAAAAAAATCGCCGCCGCTCCCGCCGCCGCCAGACCGAGCACCGACAACACGGGCAGCAGCGCTCCGGAATGGCCGCGCCGGATTGCGTCGGCCATAATCACCGCCAGCGCGGCAATCACCACGATCGTTTCGGGCAGAACGCCCTGAATGTCGGTCAGCGAAACGGGAATCATCACGGCACAAGCAATTGAGACACGCCCGCCGCCTGAAAACGGCTGAGCACTAATTCGAGCGAAGGCTGCATGCGAGACAAAAGGGGATCCGGATAGACTCCGATCCAGATCGTCAGAACCACCAGCACGGCGATCACGAATCCTTCGCGGAGCGTAACGTCCTTCAGTTTGAGGTTCTCCTCATGGCTCACCTCACCGAAGAATACGCGCTGATACATCCACAACAGATACACCGCGGCGAGAATGATGCCGGCCGTGCCGAGCACCGCGTAGAACGCATTGGACGCGAAGGTGCCCAGCAAGATGAGGAACTCGCCCACGAATCCGTTCAGGCCCGGCAGGCCGATGGAGGAGAGCGCAATAATCATGAAGAGCGTGGCGTACACCGGCATCACTTTGGCGACGCCGCCATAATCGCTCACCAGCCGCGTATGCCGGCGGTCATACAGCACGCCCACCAGAAGAAAGAGCGCGCCGGTGGAGATTCCGTGGTTGATCTGCTGTAAGAGCGAGCCGGTCAAGCCCTCGATGTTCAGCGCGAACATACCTAACATGACGAATCCGAGATGCGCCACCGACGAATAGGCCACCAGCCGTTTGATGTCTTTCTGAACCATAGCCACCATCGCGCCGTAGAGAATGCCGATCAAGGCCAGCACACTGATGAGCGGCACGAACTGCATGGTCGCCAAGGGAAACATCGGCAGGCAGAAACGCAAGAAACCGTAGGTGCCCATCTTGAGCAGCACGCCGGCCAGCATGACCGAGCCCGCGGTGGGCGCTTCCGTGTGCGCGTCCGGCAGCCACGTATGGAGCGGAAAGAGCGGAACCTTGATTGCGAAAGCGATCCCGAAGGCGAGGAACAACCAGCGCTGCACCTCGAGCGCATAGTGCGCCTGTTCCATCGCCACGAGCAAGTTGAAGGTGTGCGCGCCGGTGGCGGGATCGGTGGTGTGGAAGTAAACGTACAGAATGCCCACCAACATGAGCACCGAACCGGCCATCGTAAAAAGGATGAATTTGATGGTGGCATACACGCGCCGTGATCCGCCCCACACGCCGATGAGAAAGAACATCGGCACCAGCATCACTTCCCACATCACGTAGAAGAGGAAGAGGTCGAGCGCGCAGAACACGCCCACCATGCCCGTTTCGAGCAGCAGAAAGAAGAAATGGAATTCCTTGACGCGCTCGTTGATGCTGGACCACGAGCTGATGATGCACAAGACGGAAAGCAGCGTGGTCAGCAGAATGAGAAAGAGACTGATGCCGTCCACGCCGAGGTGCCAGTCCACTCCGATGGACGCGATCCACGGCTGCTTCTCGACCATCTGGAATCCCGCTTCGCCGGCGCGGAAATTCGCGAACATCACCAGTGAAACGATGAACGTGGCCAGCGTGCCGAGAAGCGCCACCCAGCGGACGGCCTGCGCGGCGAGGCGCGGCAGCAAAAGCAGCAGAAAGGCGGTGGCCGCCGGTAGGGCGATGCAGAGGGAAAGAATCATTTACCCGAGTGTGGTCATCAGAAACGCCGCCAGAACCGCCAGCAGACCGATACCCATGAAGAGCGCGTAGTTCTGCACAACACCGGTTTGCATCCGGCGCACGCCGCCGCCCACCCACGAGAAAAATGAACCGAGGCCGTTCACCAGACCGTCAATCGTGCCCATGTCAAAGTAGCGCGCCAAGAGTTCCGAACCCTTCACGAACGGCTGCACGATCCCGATGCTGTAAATTTCGTCCACCCAGTACTTGTTGAGCAGCATGGTGTGCAGCGCCGATTCGCCCAGAGCCTTCACCGTCTCGGACTTTTTCATGTACCACGAGTGCGCGAGGTAGATGCCCGCCAAAGCGATTAGTACTGAGACAATCATCAGCGTGACCTCGGTGGCCGCCTCGCCGTGGTGCGCCATGACTTCACCTTCCGCGACCGGGCGCATCACCGGATCGAGCCACTGACCGAAAGGATTGGTTCCACCCAGAATATGCGGCAGTCCGATGTAGCCGCCGATCACCGAAAGCACGGCCAGAATGATGAGCGGCACGGTCATGGTGCGCGGCGACTCATGAAGATGATGCTCGGCGGATTTCGCTCCGCGGAACTTGCCGTGAAACGTGAGGTACACCAACCGGAACATGTAGAAGGCGGTGCAGAAGGCGGCGGTCAGTCCCACCAGCCACAAAACCGTCTGGCCGCCGCTGAATGTCTTCCACAAGATCTCATCTTTCGAAAAGAATCCGGCTAAACCCGGAACACCCGCGATGGCCAGCGTGCCGGCGAGGAAAGTCCAGTAGGTTACGGGCATCTTGCTCTTCAAGCCGCCCATGTGGCGGATGTCCTGCTCGCCCGACATGCCGTGAATCACCGATCCCGAACCGAGGAACAACAGTCCTTTGAAAAACGCGTGCATCACAAGGTGAAAGATGGCCGCCACGTATGCGCCCACGCCACAGGCGAGGAACATGAAGCCGAGCTGGCTCACGGTCGAGTACGCCAGCACTTTCTTGATGTCGTTCTGCACGAGGCCGATGGTGGCGGCGAAGAGCGCGGTGCCCCCGCCCACAATGGCCACCACCGTCATCGCCGCGGGAGACAGGGTGAAGAAGAAGTTGGCGCGCGCCACCATATACACGCCCGCCGTCACCATCGTCGCCGCATGAATGAGCGCCGACACGGGCGTAGGACCGGCCATGGCATCGGGCAGCCACACATAGAGCGGGAATTGCGCCGATTTGCCGACCGCGCCCATGAAGAGCAAGAGGCAAATGGCGGTGATCACGCCCGAACCCACGGGATAAAGCGAAGCCATCGGAATGAGCTTGGTGAACTGCACCGTGCCGAAGCTCGTCCAGATGAGGAAAATGGCGATCAGAAAACCGAAGTCGCCTATGCGGTTGACGATGAACGCCTTCTTGCCGGCCGTAGCCTTGGCGTCATCGGTGTACCAGAAACCGATCAACAGGTACGAACACAACCCCACGCCTTCCCATCCCACGAACATGATGAGGAAGTTGCCGCCCATGACCAGTAGCAGCATGAAAAAGACGAAGAGATTGAGGAAGACGAAGTAGCGGCGGAATCCGGGATCGCCGCGCATGTAGCCGATGGAATAGACGTGGATGAGGAACGAGACGCCCGACACCACCAGCATCATCACCAGCGACAGCGGATCAATCAAAAAGGCCACGGGGGCTTCGAACTTGCCCGCGGCCACCCAGGTGAAGAGTTCGATTTCCAGACGGCGGCTCGCCGGCGCCATACCGAGCATAGTGAAGAAGGCGCCGCAGGCGAAAAGAAAGCTGAGCCCGATCATGCCGGAAGCCAGCACGCCCACCGTCTTCTCGCCCGCGCGGCGCATGAAGAACGCGTTCAGCACCACGCCGAGCAGCGGGAAAAACGGAATCAAGTACGCGAGGTCGAGCATCTCACCACTTCAGGAGCTTGACCGAATCTATGTGCATCGTGCCGCGATGACGCCAAATGGAAATGAGAATCGCCAGTCCCACCGCCACCTCGGCCGCGGCCACGCACATCACGAAAAACACGATCACCTGCCCGGTCAAATCCGCCGTATAGCGCGCCACCGCCACGAACGTCAAGTTGACGGCGTTGAGCATGAGCTCGACCGACATGAGGATGACGATCAGGTTCTTGCGCGTCAGAACGCCCATCACGCCGATGGAAAAGAGCACCGCCGCCAAAAGAAGATAGTGCGTCAGTTCAATCTGCATCGGTCTCCCCGGCATCCGGCTTGCGAATGAGCGCCACCGCGCCGATCACCGCCAGAAGAAGCAGCACCGACACCACTTCAAAGGCATAGAGATACTTCGTGAACAGCAGCCGACCCACTTGGCCCACGGTGCCATAGCCCGAGGGAAGCGGCGAGGCCGGAGGCAGGAGCGACGAGACCGACATGATCGTCAGAAACACCACTAACAGCAGCAGTGCCGCCACGGCGATGCCCGCCGCGTGCCAGGGAATGGAAATCTTCTCTTCGACCGGCTTCAGATTGAGAAGCATGATGACGAACAGGATGAGCACCAGCACCGCGCCCGCGTAGACGATGATCTGAATGGCGGCCACGAACGGCGCGGCCAGGAGCACGTACAACCCGGCCACGCAGAAAAGCGTCACCACCAGATAGAGCGCGCTGGCGATGGGAGCGGGAGCGGTGATGGTCAGGAGCGCCGCAAGAATGGAGGCCAAAGCGAATGCGGCGAAGAGGATGGTTTCCATGAAGGACTGCAGATTTGCCCGACAACCGGCGCAGAAAACTGCGCCAAGGTACCCATAATCACTCGAAAAGTCAATCCGAATGGCCGGACGACGAAACCGCGGACTGAATCCGATTCAACTCGCGCAGAAACTCGTCCAGATTCTCATAGCGTTTGAACACCGACGCGAAGCGGATGTAGGCCACCTCGTCCGCGCCGCGCAGCTCCTCCAGCGCCCACTGGCCGATCTGCTGGGTGGTCACTTCGCGCGGCTCCGAGGCTTGGACGCGGCCTTCAATGGCGGTGGTGATCTGCTCGATCGCTTCGGCGGTCAGCGGCCGCTTGTTGCAGGCGATAGTGATGCCGCGATACACCTTGCGGCGGTCAAAAGGCTCGCGCGTGCCGTCGCTTTTTACGACCAGCACTACGTGCTCTTCGGGCGCTTCGTAGGTGGTGAAACGATTGCCGCAAACCGAACACTCGCGACGGCGGCGAATCGCTTTGCCGTCACGCGCCGGCCGCGAATCAATCACCCGGTCCTCGTCATTGCCGCAAAAGGGGCATTTCATGACGCGCCGCGCAGCACCAGCGATTTCGGATACAAGGGAAAGGACTTCACCAGCTCCGCAACTTCCGCCTTGACCGCCGCCAGCACGGAATCATCGTTCATGTTCTTGAGAGTCCTGTCCACGAGCTGCGCGATCTTCTTCATCTCGGGCTCTTTCATGCCGCGCGTGGTAATGGCAGGGGTGCCGATGCGAATCCCCGACGTCACCATCGGCTTCTGCGGATCAAAGGGCACCATGTTCTTGTTGACCGTGATGCCCGCCTTCTCCAAAGCCTTCTCCGCCGCCTTGCCGGTCCAACCCTTACTCGACAGGTCCATGAGAATCAGATGCGTGTCGGTTCCGCCTGAGACCAGATCGTAACCCAAAGAGACGAGCTCGTGCGCGAAGACTTTCGCGTTCTTCACCACCTGCTCGACGTAGGTGCGGAAATCGGGTCGCAGCGCCTCGCCGAAAGCCACCGCCTTGGCCGCGATCACGTGCATGAGCGGCCCGCCCTGCACACCGGGAAAAACCCACGAGTCCAGAGCCTCGGTGATGGTCTTGGGCTTGGGCATGCCGGGCAGCAGCAGCTCTCCCCCCTTCTCGCTGGAGACCAACATGCCGCCGCGCGGCCCGCGCAATGTCTTGTGGGTGGTGGTGGAAACCACGTGACAGAACGGCACCACGTCAGGATGCACCTTGCCGGCCACGAGGCCCGCAAAATGCGCCATGTCGCACACCAGATACGCGCCCACTTCGTCGGCCAGCTCGCGGAACTTGGCCAATTCCCACGCCCGCGGATAGGCGGACGAGCCCGTCATAATCAGCTTCGGTCTCACTCCGCGCGCCGTCTTGGCCAACGCGTCGAAGTCAATGAAACCGGTTTCCTTCTTCACGCCATAGCTGACCACGCGATACGTCCGTCCCGAGAAATTCACCGGCGAGCCGTGCGTGAGATGTCCGCCGTGCGCCAAATCCATTCCCATGAAGGTATCGCCGGGCTGGAGCAGCGTGTAGTACAGGGCCATGTTGGCCTGCGCGCCCGAGTGCGGCTGCACGTTGGCCCAGAGGCAGTTGAACAACTTGCAGGCGCGGTCAATGGCCAGACGCTCCGCTTCATCCACGAATTCGCAGCCGCCGTAATAGCGGTGGCCGGGCAGACCCTCGGCGTACTTGTTGGTCATGACGTTGCCCATCGCCTCGAGCACGGCGCTGGACACGAAGTTCTCGGACGCGATGAGCTCGAGGCCGTTATTCTGCCTCTGGCGCTCGCGATCCACCGCCGCGAACACTTCGGGATCCGATTCCTGAAGATGCACTTCCGAGATCATGTTGTTTCCCGTTGCCGTTCCGGGCTGCGGTCACCTGGGCAGGCGCGGCCGCGTTCTTTGGAACCATGTCTCACTGAATTCCATCTGCAACGATGTGCGGAAGAACAACTCGCGCGCACCGAGCTTGTCTTCGTCAAGGCCGCGCAGGCCGCCCTCGAAGGCGGTGTGCAGCCACGTCTGCAAGCCGTTCATGGGAACCGAGAACCCCGCCGTCAGTCCGAGGTCTTCCACGGCCTGTCCATTGTGCAGCGGCCAGTAGTGATGGCGATAGTATGCGCCGCCGCGGAAAGCCCAATTCTGCAAGCCGCTGTAGAGTGGCGGATAACCCGCCCGCCGCTCCATGCCGACGGAAATGAACAGCGGATTCTCGGGAGCGCCAAGCGAGTCGCGGTCGGCCATGATGCCCATATCGCCCTGCGACCATTGCCCAAGCTGCATGTCGGCTACGGCCACCAGACGCTTGGCAAGCCGGTAGCTGGCCCCCAAGCGGACTTCACCCGGCATGTCGCCGCGGCGATTCGTCTTCACCGTGGAGTCGGAGCCCAACTTAGTCATCGTGTAGGTCCACCGGCCGCTGGTGCGCGGACGGAACGTAACCGCCAGTCCCCACTTTTGCGCCGGCGTCACGTACAGGCCGCCCACCACGGACCAGCCGCTGAAGCGTTCCGCCTCGCTGTATTTGGTGTCAAAGTAGTAGGAGCGCGCCACCACTTGTTCCATGTCGAGAGTGCGTTCGCGCTCGTTGCGCAGCGTGGTATACACCGCGCTCACGCCCAGCGCCCACCGTTCCCCGAAGCGGAAGGCATTGTCCACCCGCCAGTCCACGGCGCCGCCCTGCCAAACATTGCGCTCTTCATAAGCCACCACCGACGCGCCCGCAGGCTCGATGAAGGTCGCCGAACGGAGAGCGAACGTGCGCAGGTCCATGTGCCGTGTCGGTGCGGCGCCCAGCCCGACGCGCCACGTGCGCGTCACCGGCAAGTAGAGCGCGAAATCCTTCCACAACATTTCGGTGTCGGTTTCCGTGCGACCAGCGGCATTGGTTGACCAGATGCCGAGCTCACCGCCCACGCGGAAAATCGTGCGCGGGGCGAAGGCGGCCAGCGCCGGGTTCTGGGAATTGAACGACAGCGAATCCGCCAGTGCGATTCCCCCGCCTCCTAATCCTTGCACACGCGCACCGCCGCCGGTCAGTTGCTCGCCGAGACCGTTGGGCGCAAAGACCGATCCGCCGGCCAGCGCGCCGCAAACCAACGTCAGACAAGCGACGATTAGTATGAGGTTTCGGTGTACCAAATGATCAGCTTCGGACGTTTAGTGGTGTCGTTGGCCGCATGACTGTAAAACACTTGACGCGCCAGAAACGAGGTCTCATCGCTGGCGATGATTTGCAGGCCGCCGTTGTGCGCCGGATTGGCCACCCAGTCGGCTACCGCCCCGCTCACATCGAGGGTGTACTCGGTGTTGGTGGCATCCCACGTTCCCACCGTGCCGCTTTCATAGCCCATGTGGAACGAATCTCTCTCCGCCGGGTGCGCGATCCACGCGGTGTCATTGAGAAAACCGTGCGTGAAGAGGATGTTCTGCCCCGCATAGGTGACGGCATCCGACGTGTCCGCATCCGCATAGAGGTGCAGTTCGGCGCGATTCACTTCGCGCCGGAATTGCAAAGACAGAGAATCAAGCGGAAAATAGAGCGCCGCCCGCCCCGGCATGCCCTGCGTCACAAAAAACCGCTCGGGCCGCCGCGGCGCGGTGTCAAGCACCACATAGGCGTCCTCGTAGGCGCTTAAGTCGCTGCTGAGTGTCGTGTCCTGCCACACGCTATCCACCAGATTCCAGCGCCTGCCGCGAATCTGCACCACCGGCGGCAAGGTGGCATCCGTCCCCCGAGGCTCGGAGCTGTAGAATTCCAGAAACGCGCCGCTTTCAATGGGCTCAAAAAGCAGGCCGGTGGAGCTGCTGTCACCGGCCAGCCAGCGCTGCCAGATCAGCGGCGGAACGTTCCAGTAGAAAAGCGAATCGGCCGTGCCGATGCGCAGCGAGTCCAGCAGCGGAAAGCTCTCGCGGCCGGCGAGCATCTCCACCAGGATGGAGTCCTCCTGCCAAGGGACGGTGATCTCGCGGATGCGAACGCGCAACCCCGACACGCCGGACGTCGGCCAGACGTGGTTCAAGCGCAGCCGGAGGCGCACGGTGTCCAGTTGCACGCTGTCGGGAAGGCCGGCGGGCAGATTGAACTGCACGGCAAAGAAGGCATACAGCCCCAACGCGTCCCCGATCTCGAGCGACGGGCCATAGCCGTTCGTCACGCGCGGCTGAAAATCGGCCGATGCGGTGGCCACGACTGTTGTGTCCACCACAAACGAGTCCGACGGCTGACCTGTGATCGCGCCTGAGCCGATGTCGGTCTCACGCTGTGCGCAGCCGGAGAACAGCAGGAAAAGGCTTAGGCAGGCAAGTAGGGCGGTGCGAGTTGCCAAAGGAGGGTGTTCAAGTGAAGAATAATCAGGTGCTAACACAAGAAGTTCGCAGAGGGAATATACGAAACAGCTTCATAATAGTCAACAAATTAGAGGGCGAGTCGTGCTGCCGTCCGTGAGGTTATCCGCCTTTGGCCATGAGTTCGAAGAACTCCGCGTTGCTGCGCGTGTCGCGAATCTTGTCCAGCAGGAACTTCATGGACTCGATGGGATTGTTGTGATCGAGCACGCTGCGCAGAGCGTACATGCGCTGAAGCACTCCTTCGGAGAGCAGCAATTCTTCACGGCGGGTGCCGCTCTTCAAAAGATCAATGGCCGGAAAGACGCGCATGTCGGCGAGGCGGCGATCCAGCACCAGCTCCAGATTGCCGGTGCCCTTGAACTCTTCGAAAATGACTTCGTCGGCGCGCGAGCCGGTTTCAATGAGCGCGGTGGCCAAGATGGTCAGGCTGCCGCCTTCTTCCACGTTGCGCGCCGCGCCAAAGAACCGCTTAGGCTCATAGAGCGCGTTGGCGTCCACGCCGCCCGAAAGCACACGGCCCGAGTGCGGCATGACCGCGTTGTGAGCGCGGGCCAGACGAGTGATGGAGTCGAGCAGAATAACCACGTCGCGCTTCATCTCCACCAAGCGCTTGGCTTTTTCCAGCACCATGTTGGCCACCTGCACGTGACGCTCGGCGCGCTCGTCGAAGGTAGACGAGACGACCTCGCCTTTCACGCTGCGCTCCATGTCGGTCACTTCCTCGGGACGCTCGTCAATGAGCAGCACCATGAGCATGATGTCAGGATGGTTCTTGGCGATGGCGTTGGCGACCATTTGCAAAATGATCGTCTTGCCGGTGCGCGGCGGAGCGACGATCAGGCCGCGCTGGCCCATGCCCACCGGCGTGAACACGTCAATGACCCGCAGCGTGAGTTCCTTCGGGCCGGTTTCCAGCCGGAACTTGCGGTCAGGATAAAGCGGCGTCAAATTGTCGAAGTGAATGAGGTCCTTGACCGATTCGGAATCGGCCATGTTCACCGATTCCACTTTCAAGAGCGCGAAGAAGCGTTCACCCTCTTTGGGCGGACGCACCTGACCGGCCACCACGTGGCCGGTGCGTAGTCCGAAGCGCTTGATTTGCGAGGGCGAAACATAGATGTCGTCGGGACTCGGCAGGTACGACGCATTGGCGCTGCGCAGAAAGCCGTAGCCGTCGGGCAGAATCTCTAAGACGCCCGAAGCAAGCACCACTCCGTCTTTGGCCGCCTGCTTGGCGAGAATTTGGAAGATGAGGTCGTGCTTGGGCAGACCCGCGATGTCGGCGATTTCCAACTCGCGGCCAAGCTTGATCAGTTCGGCGACGGAGAGGGTTTGGAGTTGTGCAATGTCCATGGGTCCGGCTCGCTGTGAGGGGAGAGGAAATGGGGGTTGTGAAAGGAAGGTGTCGAGACTGACTCGCTCGCCGCGGGCGCTTACGCGCAACGCACGCTTTCGGCGCGATGCGGCGGAATCTGCGCCGAGTGAACGGTGATCTGATCGGGGAACTTCGGCTCGGGAAAGAGACTGCGCACCACGATGTCCAGAGCCTCGTTGATGTCGGTGGAAAAAATCGTCACCGTGCCGGGATGATCCGCGCTCTGAAGTTCGTCGCGGTCGCGCAGCATCGCTCCCAACTCGTCGGCAGTGACTTGCGGCGTGTTGATGATGCTCACCTCTGCGCCCATCACCTCGCGCAGCACGTCTTTGAAATACTCGTAGTGTGTGCAGCCCAGCACTAGCGTGTCCACGCCGGCGCGGCGGATGGGAGTCAGATAATGCTCGACAACCTTGCGCGGAATCTCGCCTTCGGTCCACCCTTCTTCCACCAGCGGCACGAGCAGCGGCGCGCCGTTGGAGAAGACCTGAACTCCCGGCCGCAGGCGGCTCAGCGCCTTATCGTAGGCCTGACGGCGCACGGTGGCCTTGGTGGCCAGCACGCCGATGCGGCCGTTCACGGTAGCCTTGGCGGCGGCCCGTGCCGTCGGCTCCACCACACCTAACACCGGCACCGGACTGCGCGCCACCGTCTCCTCAAGACAGACCGACGAGACCGTGTTGCAAGCCACCACCAGCGCTTTGGGATCATGCGCCAGAAGGAAGTCGAAGCATTCCGCGGCGAACCGCGCAATCAGCGAGATACTGAGCGAGGCGTAGGGCACGCGCGCACGGTCGGCCAGAAAGAGCAGGTTCTCACCCGGAAAGCGGCGGTGGATTTCGGCCGCCACGGTGAGTCCGCCCAGACCCGAATCGAACACCGCGATGGGCCGCGACGCGCGTTCCGCGATCATCGCGACGCCGAACCCTCCAAGCCGGTCTTCATGCGCAGAATGGATTCGAGCAGCGCCTCGGCGATCTTCTGCCGGCCGCGCTCGGAGCCGAGCACCTTGGCGTCGTCCGGATTCGTGAGGAAACCGCACTCGATCAGCACCGCCGGCATGGACGCGCCCATCAGCACGTAAAATCCCGCTTGATCCACGCCGCGCGATTCCAGTCCCACCGACGTCGCCGTTGTGCGCACCGTGTGAGCGGCCCACGTTTCGCTGTCGCGCATGTACTGACTGGTGGCCATGGTGAGCAGAATGTAGTTGTTCTGCGTGAGATCCTGATATTGCGCGTCGCCGTTTTCCAGCTTGACCACGTCATTTTCGCGCATGGCCGCTTCGATGGCCCGCTCGGTGCGCGCCGGTTTCAGGAAATAGGCTTCCACTCCGCGGCTTTCCGGTCGGCGGCTGCTGTTGCAGTGAATGGAGATGAGCAGATCACCCTGCTTCTCATTGGCCAGGCGCGTGCGCTCCTGCAGCGACACAAAACGGTCGCCGCTGCGTGTCAGCTCCGCGTTCAGACCGCGCTGACCGAGCAAGCGGGCCAAGCGCCGCCCGATGTCCAGCGTGATGTCTTTCTCCAGAAGATTGTAGAGCCCGCGCGCGCCCGAGTCCTTGCCGCCGTGCCCCGGATCCACCACCACCGTCCGCAGAACCCATTGCTCGGGCAATGCCTCGGCTGATCCGCGCTGCGAAGTGTCCGTGACCGCCGGCGGCACGACGCGCACCCGCACGGCGCGCGCCTCCGGCAGAATCTCCACGTCGCGCGGGAACAAATCTCGCAGGTTGGAGAGAGGGATCCACAGCGAACCATCCCACTCTTCAGGAGCAAGACGAAGCTGCACGAAATGATTCCCCGCGCGGCCGAAGGCGTTGCCCAAGCGGAGAGTCACGGTATCGCCGGGAAGCGCAATCACCTGCCGCCCGTCCTGCTGTTCGGCGCTCCAGCCAGCCGCGCGCACCAGCATGGCCAGCGGCACCTGCCGCTCGTCTCCGCGCGCTACAAACGGCAGATTGCCCAACGCGGCTCCCGCTCCGTCCGTCAGCGGAATGCCCTGCGCCGGCCAGGCCGTTGTAGCCGCCAGCAGGAAGGTCAGAAGAAGTCCAAACAGTTTTCTGGGCATGACCATTCACCTCATGCGCTGGAACCGCACCGCTTCAGCGCAGCCGGCCCGTTATCAGGCCGAAGACCACGCGAAACGCTTCCGTAATGGCAAAATCGCTGAGAGCTAACAGGCGGGCAAAGGGATTGGGCAGATGCTTGCGGAGCAGCCGGCGAAGGCTGTTCCACTTTCGAACGATTTTCTCGCGCGACAGGTTCCCGCCGAGGGAGGCGGAAACCTTGTGCCACACCTTGGCCTCGGGAACGTACAGAATGCGAAAACCCGCCGCCCGCGCGCGCAAGCAGTAGTCGAGGTCTTCGCAATAGAGCCTGAAGCTCTCGTCCAAGAGCCCCACCGTCTCGTAGATGCGGCGCGGCGCGAACAAGGCGCAACCCGTGGCCCAGCCGGTTTCTTCCAGCCGCTCGAATTGTCCGCGATCCCGCTGCCGGATGCCCCGATGCGCAACGCGCGCCCGCCGCAGCGACAGTGTTCCGCCCGCGTACCACAGCGTGTCCGGCCGGTCGGCATAGTAAATCTTGGGGCAGAGGATGGCGTCTTCATGCTCAGCCGACGCTCGGGTCAGAACGTCCAGCAGCGCCGCATCCACCGTGGTATCGTTGTTCAGCAGCAGCAGGTGCGTACAGCCGTCGGACATGGCGCGCAAAATGCCCACGTTGTTGCCGCCCGCATAGAGCAGATTGCGGGGATTGGCGATGAGCACGATGCGATCGGCGAATTCCTCGCGCAACCGGGCCACGCTGCCGTCGCTCGAGCCGTTGTCCACCACGTAGATTCGCGGCGGCGGACCCGACAACCGAAACAGGCTCTGCAAACACTCCCGCGTGTCCGAAAGGCCGTTCCAGTTGAGGACGATGACGCCGGCGCGGCGGTCAGTGGACATGTTCAGCGGCGATACGTGAACTCAAGGCCAAAGGTCAACTCGTCGTGATCGCCGGCGGCGGCGCTCCTCCGTCCGTGGGCGACCTTGACGGCGGTGCGAAAGCCGGGCCAGTCGCGCGCGAGTACGAGCGTTGCCCGGCCGCCGCTGCCGCTCAGCGTCACCAGAGGATATTCGCCGCGCAACGGAAGCTCATAGACCTGCATGGCGACGTCGCTGTTCTCAAGATGGTAGACGGTGAGCCGTGCCGTGACCTCGAGCCACCGCGTCCGCTGGGTTCCCTGCACGAACAGCAGGCTTCCTAACTTGCGATCCGCATCTCCGTCACGGTGCGCGGAGCGCAGTTCGAATCGCACGCGAAACGTCTGTTGATCGTCTCCCAGTCGCAGCTCCGCCCGCGCGGCGTCCGTCGTCACCTCTGGCGCGGCCGCGTTTTCGGAAGCGTCTTCATTCCAGCGGCGCGTCAATCTGAGATGCAGTTCCGATTGGGCCGACAGCGCCGCGCGCCAATGCGTTTCCAGAGAACTCCCGCCTTTCGTCAGCGGCGACGTGGCGGTGCGAAACGGCGTGCGGCTGGTGCTTAACGCCGCAGCGAGCGTATGGCGCGGCCAGATCGCTTGAATCCTCACGCCGGTCACTTCCGCGTTTTGCGCTGCCACCCCGAAACCGTCCCATTGCGCGGAACGCGGCGAGAAGAAATCTTCGTCGGCGCGCACGTGATAGAGCGCAAGTCCCACGCGCTGGCCGCGGCAAGATACCGCCGTTTGGTGAGCAACCCCACCCGGATTCGAGGCCGCAAACTCTGAGGTCAGGTTCAGCCCTGCTCCGCCCGCAGAAACAAACACCGAACCCACCTGCAGGCGCCTTCCCTGCAGCTTCGGCTCGCCATCACTCGCGTCAGGCGCAAGCGGCGGATCAAAGCGTGCTGTGTATCCCGCCGCTCCCGCCAGCACCGTGCGAGAGTTTACCTGTGCGCTCGCCCCCACCAATCGTTCTTCCACTTGCCCTTCGCGCGCCGCCGCCAGATCTTCGCTCGAAACCGGTTCTCCTTCCGTCAATCGCTCGGCGCCCGAATCGCCGATTGCCGCATCACGCTGCGACCAGTTGCCCAAGAGCATCACGTCCAGCGGCCCCCGCCGGATTTCCGCCGCCGCGCCGCGCAGCACCAGACGGCGATTGCTCGAAGGCCGGAGATCAAGACCGCGCGTTTCCCCCGGACCCAGAGCATCATACGAGGCCAGCCACTGGCCCATGCCGAACGGCGAGGCGAAAACCAAACCGGTCCCGGTCTCGCACTGGAAATCACCCATCAGCCAGCGAGTGCCGACGGAGGGCTGAGCCAGTTCAATGCCGAACGATGTCTCGGCGAAGAGATCGCGCCCGCCCGCATCTCGAATTCCAAAAAGAAACCCGCGTTGTTGCTCACCGCGAAAGATCGCCCGCAGGCGCGATGACCAGTGATCGGGTGCGAAGCGCGCCTGGTTTCTGCCTTCCGCGCCACCCATAGCGGAAATATCGGCGCGCCACCTGCGCGGCAACTCAACCGTGGTCAATGCACGCAACACATCGCGCTGAGCAGGAGTCAACGAAGAAAGATTCAGCGCTTCATCAAGACTGCCGAATCCGCCGCGAACATGGCGCGCGCTCACTACCGCTTGAGTCGCGGCGCGGTCGAAGAGCGGAAGCCGAGCGATCTCTTCGGCTGCCGCGCGGTTCAAGTCCAGCGGATTCTGCCGCAGATCATCCCACCATGCCTGCAGCTCTTGCGGATCGGCGGAGGATTCCACCCAGTCATCGAGACTCTGCGCCAGAGTGGCCGTCGCCAGCACAGCGAGCAGCAGAAGCGGGACACAGCATCTCATGGCGAGAGACGAATCTCAAGGCCCACCTGATGCGACGCGCCCAAATCGGGATGCAAGTCGCCCGCGTAAGCGAAGCTCCACCGCCCCATATTAACCTGCAAGCCCGCCGCAGGCCGCACCGGCTCGGCTCGGCCGCCCACGCGCAGCGTGAGCCGCGGCAGCACCTGCACTTCGGCCCCCACCCGCAGTTCAGCGGGAAAATGCTCCTCCTGAATGACGTCCGCGCTCACAAGGCCGTTCTCCGTGACCTGCGCCGCCACACCGAAGGTAAGAGATCCGCGAATCCGGTCGCGATAATTCGGCAGGCGCGGTCCGTTCAGGTTGCGCCACACCGCCGCAATCGAAAGCCCCGCCAGCGGTCTCCCCTCCACTCCCGCCGTCAATGTGAGCGCGTGCGAAGAAGGATAGTCCGCGATTTCCAGCCAGCGCGCGCGAATGTCCAAGCCGACGCGAAGTTCCGGTCGAAAAGCGCGCGCCCAGATGAGACCGAATTGACTCTCGCGATAGAGCTTCGAACCGAAGGCGGTAGCAGTCACCCCTAACGCGTGCCCCCGAAAATGGGATACCGCTGCGACCTCCTCGCGCGTCAGCTCGGGCAGACCGAATTGCTGCGACCACGCCATTCCCGCCAGCGAACCTCCGTGCGCTGCCAGGGCCGGATTGCGAAGAGCCGCCCAGCCATCCCCCGACAGGGCCGCTCCCGCTCCGCCCATCGCCGTCGCTCGCGGCCCGCAGGCATCCAACTCGAAGGCGGACAGCGCGGGCTGCGCACCGAACAGGCCCCACGCGAGGGCGGCCGCAAGAGTGGCGGCCTTGACTTTCGCCGCAGTAATTGTTATACTTCCATCACGATGAGAAGAACCCTGCCGACCGCTGTTGTGATGGCCGTTCTGGCCGCGGCTCTGTCCGCCCCGGCTCAGTTGCTGATGCCTGATGTCACCGTGGACGTTCAGCCGCTTCCCGAAGAGGCCCGCGCCAAGCTGGTGGGGCTGGACTCCATTCTCACAAAGTATCTGGAAGACCAGCAGTGGGCAGGCGACGACTACAAGTACGATTTCCCCATTCAGATCGGCATCTACTTCACCGAATACAGCCCCGACCCGCAAGAGGACAAGTTCAAAGCCAAGCTCA
>JAPKYT010000033.1 GCA_026394155.1 bacterium
CCGGGCTCGGTGCTGTTCAGCGACACCACCGCCTGCGCAAGCAATGTGGTCGGCGGCTTGCCGGCGGGCGCCGCTTGGGCGGACGTGATCATACGCGTCGGCGGACAGCCGCTGCAGATGAATGCGCCGTTTTATCTGAGCGTCCAGAATCCGGAGGTTCGGCTGCATCCCGTGGCTTTTGCGCACGACACGGTGGGAACGCGCAGCCACCGCTCCTATTTCTACGATGCCTGCCAGAGCCTGTGGTACAGCGAAGATGACACCGCGGCAGGCGCGCGGGCGGGCAACCGTTTGATCCGGGCCAACGGATTCACGCTGGCGTCGCTGAAGATCGTGGTCTATCGTTCCGACAGCGCGGGCGTGAGTAGCGCCATGCTGAAGTGGACGTCCAACGGCGCGCCCTACTATCGCATCTTCAGCGCCACCACCGTCAGCGGGCCGTACGGAACTTCGGAAGGCTCCATCGCCGGACCGCCGGACGGTCAGGCGGTGCTCTTCCGCGACCTGAATGCCATCGGGGAAGCCGTCCGGCGCTTTTACGTCGTGTACGGGTCCGATCAACCGTAAGGCCCTCGGACGGATATCCGTCACTGACAAAAAGAGCGACCCGGCCGTTTGGCCGGGTCGCTTTACTCTCAGACCTCTTGGCGAGGCCGCTCAGCGCTCGGGAACCACCTTGTAACCGTAGAGATGGATTCCCTCGTCTCCGTCGTCCGAGATCTTGCGGAACTCCACGCGGACGCGCATGCCGATCTTCACCTCTTCAAGAGGCACGTCCACGATCTGGGTGGTGATGCGTCCGCCGCCGTCCAGTTCGATGATGCCGAGCGCGTAGGGTCCCTGCTTCTCGAAACCGCGCGGCGCAATGCGAATGATCGTGAAGGTCAGAAGCTCGCCGCTGTATTCAAGCTTCACGGGTTTGAACTTGCGATTTCCGTTGCCGGGCTCGACCAAGCGTGATGGGAAATACACCTTTCCGGTCTTGACCGACTTGACCGCTTCGCCCCGATAGCGGCGGGGGATTTCGCGCCAGTAGCGCGCCGTGATTCCGGACATTTTCGCGTTCTCCCTTTCTGGCCGTCGCGCCTACAAAGCCTTCAGAATGTGCACCACCGCCGAACCGCCGCTGCCGCCCATATTCTGCGCCAGACCGATGCGCGCTTTGCTGGCCTGCCGTTCACCCGCCTCGCCGCGAAGCTGCAAAACCAATTCGAGAATCTGTGCGATGCCCGTTGCTCCCACCGGATGTCCCTTGGATTTCAATCCGCCGGACGTGTTGACCGGCTTCTTTCCCTTCAGTGCGGTTTCGCCCGCGGCTTCCGCCTCTCCCCCTTTGCCGGCCGGGAAGAATCCCAGAGCTTCGGTCACGCAGATTTCGGCAATGGTGAAGCAGTCGTGCACTTCGGCAAAGTCCACCTGTCCCGGCTCCACATTGGCCATGCGACAAGCCTGCTTGGCGGCGACCTCGGTGGAACGCAGCCACGTCAGGTCTTCGCGGTCGTGCAGAGCGATGGTATCGGTGGCCGCGCCGGTACCGATCACCGCCACCAGCGGATGATTCTTGAACTTCTTCTTCGCCACTTCCACCGGGCAGAGAATGGCCGCCGCCCCGCCCGCGGGGATGGGCCGTTGGCGTGATTCTTCACCGCCACGTGCGCGAGCTGATCGCGGAAGCGCTCCGCGGAAATGCGATGCTTCTTCTGATAGGCGTTGGCGATCATGGCATACAAGCCCGGGAAGGTGGCGCCGTTGTAGCACTCGAATTCCTGATCGGCGGCGGTGGCGAGGGCATAGGTCGCGCCCGCACCGTCCACGTCGAGCATTTTCTCGACTCCGCTCACCATCACAATGTCGTGCAGGCCGAGAGCCACGTCCATCCAGCCCATGCGCATGGCCATGCCGCCGGAAGCGCAGGCGGATTCCACGCGCACCGCCGGAATGGGACACTGACCGAGATAGTCCGCCAACAGACTCGCGAGGTGCTCCTGCCCGACGAACAGGCCGGGCGACATGCACCCCACATAGAGCGAGTCAATGCGCTCCACAGCGGCGTCGTCCATCGCCTTGAGAGCCGCTTCCACGAAGATGTCGCGCAGCGACGTTCCCCACAGCTCTCCCCACTTGTTCATGCCGACGCCGACGACTGCCACGTCACGCATAGGTCTTCCCCGCGATTAATCTCTGTGGTGTCCCGTATCTCACACTTTCATGTCCGTTACACAAACCGTCTCAAGGCCGGCAGCAGCGCCGCCGCCGCGGTAATCTTCAGAATATCGCCGGCGATGAAGGGATAAAGTCCCAGCGGCAGAACGCGCTCCCAGCCGACATACACCGAGAGCCAAGATAGGCCCGCGGCAAAACAAACGACACTGCCCAGAGCCATGCACAAGGCGGTCAGGAACACGTTGCGGTCCCAACCGTGCTCGGCCAGAGCTCCGACCACAAAGGCAGCCGGGAGAAAGCCGATAAGATAGCCGCCGGTGGGACCGAAAACGTAGCCGACACCCGCCGCGCCGCCGGCAAAGACCGGCAGGCCGGTTGTTCCTTCGGCAAGATAGGCCAGCACCGCCGCCGTACCGCGCACGCGGCCCAGAAGCGCCGCGATCAGGAGCACACCGAATGTCTGGCCCGTGATCGGAACCGGACTGAACGGCAGCATGATTTCAAGTTGAGCCGAGAGTGCAATGAGCACGCTGCCCGCCAACACGGCGATGACTTGATAGAGCCACCAAGCCGCCGTGAACGTTCTTCGAGGCGAATAGACCTCCGCCACCGTCATCAGACCGCTCCGGTTCATCTTAATGTCCCGCCATGAGAATCTTGCCGCGGAACTTGGCATACGAGCCGTAGTCCAGATAGAATTTGTTTTCGTCGAGCTGCGGGCGCGTTTGCGGAGCCATTTTCGCTTTGCCCTTGTCATCAACGCCCGTTTCCGGGGTGTCCCCAGACAATCCCCAACCTTTTCTTTTGTCTTGCGGTCTACTAAGAGCTACGCGGATGGCTTTCCGGTCCAAACTTTTACCTTCGTGCCGTCAGGCATCTCAACCTTGATCGTCGAGCCTCTCCTTTTCCCCCACTCTTTTACTCTGCGGCGCTTCCTGACAAGAGCAATTATTACCTCGGCTATCGCAAGGCACAGACAGATAACGCCCACGATTAGGCCGGCATGAGCATTAGTCAGCACGTCCATGATGACCACCTGCCTTCCCGATCACGTTGCACCAACCAAAGTCCGCTGAGAGAGATTACCCCACTGCACATGAGTTGCGCCACAACCACTGTAAATAAACATAAGCGTGTTTTGCCATGAAGCTATCTCAGAATGTGAGCCATCGGATGGGCCGAGCGGTTTCGATTTCATAGTTGCCGCACGCGAATCGGGCCATTGAAAATGCCTGAAAGCAACCAAATCCGCAAGCGGCTCGTTTTGTTCCAGTTAACTCAATTCTAAGATAGCTTCATGATTCCAGCGACGGTGTGGCACACGGATTAGCGTCTGGATTATGGCGGCAAACCTACTCACGGCTGATCACGATCCTCCTGCCATGAGAATCTTGCCGCGGAACTTGGCGTATTGTCCGTAGTCCAGATAGAACTTGTTTTCATCAAGCTGCGGGCGCGTTTGCGGAGCCATTTTCGCCTTGCCCTTGATGGCATCCGTCACCGTGAAAACGAAACCGTCCGATCCCGCGCCGCTGCCGAAGCTGACCATGAAGATGCGGTCACCGGGCTTGGCCACATCAAGAATGGCGGTCAAACCCATAGGCGACGCGCCGGAATAGGTGTTTCCCAACCACGGGGAGAGCAAGCCGGTTTCGTACTGCTTCTTGTTGAATCCCAAGAGCTCCGCCGCGCGGCTGGGGAATTTGCCGTTGGGCTGATGGAAGACCGCAAAACGGAAATCCTCGGGTTTGGTCTTGGAAACCTCGAAGAGCTTCCGCCCCGCGCCCAACGTGTGCTTGAAATACGCGGGATCGCCCGTGAAGCGGCTGCCGTGCGAGGGATAGAAGGCATGCTCGCGCCGCCAGAAGTCGGGCGTGTCGGTCATGAACGCGGCGGTGAAGTCCACTGTCGCCAGCACGTCTTTCTTGCCGAGGAGGAACGCGGCCGCACCGGCGGAGGCGGAATACTCCAGCGCATCGCCCGGCGCGCCCTGCGAAGTGTCGGCGCCGATGCCCATCGCGTAAGTCACCACGCCGGCCTTCACCTCCGAATAGGCCACGAACATGGCTTCGGTTCCGGCCTTGCAGGCGAACTCGAAATCCGCGCAACGGCAATCGGGAGTCGCGCCGAGCGCTTCGGCCACCACCGTCCCCGAAGGTTTCACCGCGTAGGGATGCGACTCGGAGCCGATGTAGAGCGCGCCGATCCGGGCCGGATCAATGTCTGCGCGCACCACCGCGCGCCGCGCCGCCTCGACCGACATGGTAATCACGTCCTGATCCGGCGCGGGCACGCTCTTTTCATAGAGCATCAATCCGCGTTTGTAGGCGCCGGCATCGGCTCCCCAAACCTTGGCGATCTCTTCGAGTTTGATGCGATACCGTGGGATGTAGCTGCCGTATCCCACGATTCCAATCTTGCCTTCCTGCGCCATGCCTCCTCCACTCTGCTTCACGTCGGCCCGCTGGACTTCAGGCGGAATGGGCCAAGATACCAATTCCGGCCATTGTTGTCAACCCGCCGGGCTTCGCCCTCTTCGTTCCCCAAGACTCAGGCGGCGCGTCACCCGCGCGCAAACCACTGAAAACATTTGCCCGTGTTCTCTTGCCTGCCCGTAGCCCCGCCTTCGCTACGAGGTAAGGAGCCCGGCTTGAAACTTGGGCTGGTCGCCGAAGGAAGGGTATTCAAGCTCGGCCAGATAGCGGTCGCCGGATTTCTTGAATTGCGGGAAGATGAGGCCGCGGCCGAGCGGAAACTGCGCCGTGCGATCCTGAATTTCCTGCCGCAGCGGGTCCTCAAGACAGAATTCGGCGCGCATGGCCGCGGCCTTGGCTTTGTCGCCCGCCGCCTTGATATTGCCGAAATCGCCCAGTAAATGCTCCACGAGGTCGTCGAGAAGGGAGAAATTCAACCGGAACTTGCGCTTGCCGTCTTCCATCACTTCTTCGATGCCGCCTTTGTTGCGGAGGTAGTGATACATCATGTTGCGCGCCTTGACGTGCGCCTGTTCGGGCATGAAGCGCAGCCCTTGCACCATGCTGACCAGCATGGTGTAGTGCCCCGCCCCGGCCATTTTGCCGCTGATGATGCCGTCTTGGGCCACGCGCGTCATGGCGAACATGCCGAACAGTTCGGCGCGCGCCTCCTCCAAAGGCGAGTACTCGGCTTCGAGATAGTCACGCGCCTGCTTTTCGCGGTGCTGCGGATCCATCGCGCCGGTGGTGTGGCCGAGCTCGTGCAAAGCCGAGTGAATCTGTCCGGCGTCAAACATGAGCTCACGATATTCTTCGAAGGCGGCTTTCGTCATGAACTCGGCGGCCATCAAATCGCCCGACACGGCGTGAACGGCCAGGCCGGTGTTGCGGTAGACGAGATTCACCGAGCCGATGTTGTTCACCACCCAATCGTCGTTGGGCAGCGACTGCGCGATGATGGTCTGGGGGCCATTCACGTAGTCGCCGCTCCAGTTGAGAACGTCCACGAAGCGCAGGTGCGGGAGCTTGGAAGGGTCAATCCCCTGCTTCTTGTGCGTCCACGGCGCAACGGCTTCAAGCTGCGGCAGCTTGTCCACCAGCGCTTTGAGCAGCGATTGGGCCTCGGCGTTCTCAATGTAGACGGCACCGGCCGCCTCGCCGCGCGCGTTCTTCCAGTTGTCGAGATAGACTTCGAGGGCCGTGCTGAGGATGAGATCTATCGGCGCGCGGTGGCGAATCCACAGGAAATCGGCGACCCGCCGCGACTCCTTCGTTCCGTGGCGAAGCTCTTCAATTTTTCCGTCGAGATAGACGCGAAATTCGGGATAGCGGCAGTGCTCCCGGGCAGCCTCAAGATGATGAATGATCGGAACAAGATTCGCGCGGTAACGCTCTTCGTTCAAGCGCATTGTGAGTTTTCCGTTCTGGCGCTCGAACATGGCATTGACGATGTTGGCCGCATCGCCGAGCGCGGACCACTCTTCTTCGGTCATGTCCTCGGGGTACATTCCCACTTTGTCGGGCAGAGCGAGACCTTCGAAGAGGAACGGCGCGGCGATTTCGAAGTCCTTCTCCGATGCGCCCGCTTTCTTGACCAGCGCTTTCACCTCTGCCTCTTTCAAACCAAGCAAGTGGTTCTTGCGCGGCAGGAGAGAATACGGGCTGTTCTGAAGATCGAGAATTGCCAGATAGTTGCGGATGGCGGTCTGCTGCTCTGACGAGGCATGTGGCAAGAGCGCGCTGAGCAAACGATGGATGAGGGGAGTCTTAGGCTCGAATTGATCGCGATAGACTGGATTCATCAGGCTCACGGCCTCGGACAAATGGCCGAGAACCTGAATGTCCTCATCGCTCAATCCGGCGAGCGGAAAGTCCACACGAACCAGCGCGGCCTTGCGATCAGGCTCGCCGGTTTGCTGGTAAGGTACATGGGTGATGGAAGACACGAAGAAACCTCCGGAAGAAAAATGTCAGTTGTCGTCAATTCCGCCGAGGCGGATCTCCAGATCCACCCGGAATCGGGATCAGCGTGGGGCTCGCCGCCTTACTTGCAAGCCCGGATTGTGAAGACGAGTTTACTCGGTTCTCCCCCCTTTGTGGTAGCGACTACCCCCTCTTCGGTCGCCGCAAGCCTGACCCGTTCACTCGTCCCAACTATCTGGTAATTGGCTGGGACAACAAACTCGGTCTCGTGGGAGGTGTCGTAACGGATCGAGACCGTACTGTCCTCGTTAAGAACGATGTTCCCGGTATGGCCTTCGACCACCAGGTCAGCTGTAAATGTCGTCTGAAGTTGCCCCGGTTTGAGCTGCACCTGATGGGATACCTGCAACATCCGGCTGTTCGGGTCGTTCTTGGCCGGGACAAGTGACCAGCGCAGATCCTCACCCGATTCAAGATTCTTGACTCGGACGACTTTCAAAGAATCATCTGCAAAGGAGAACCCATCGTCGGGAAAGGTGAAGTACTTCTTGGTGTCAAACGAGAACACCTTGATTTCGATTTGATACTCGACTTGTAGTGTTCGATTCTTCACGTCGACCACGGTAAGCCGGACTTTGGCCTGAGCTGCCGTGCCCCCTAACAAAAGAGCGCAGACAAGAGACAGAATTGCAAAGCGGGTCATGCTCCGTTGCATTTGTTCTCCTTAGGTTCGTGTCAGGTTTGTGTCCGATAACGTATCTTAGGGACTCTTCCGCAAGTTATTAGGCCAGCGCTGCCACCAGCTTGACCACCTCGCCGGCAGCGTTGCGGTATTTCACCCACCCCAAGCCCCACCCCTCGCGCAAATCGGATTCCGGCGGGGTCAGCGACCCCCGCTCGGCGGGCGCGACGAACCTCAAGTTAGCGCATGCAAAATCGGCAATCAAGCTCCTCGGCGGAGAGGGTTAGTCCACGATCCCGATGGCGAACTTGAGGTACTCCGTTTCGGGCATGGAGGCGAGGACGGGATGGTCGGGGGACTGGCCGCCGCGGGCAACAAACCGCATGTTCCGGCCGGCTTTGTGGGCTGCCTCGCGCAGGCTTTGGAGCCAATAATCTGCATGAACTAAACCGGAGCAACTGGCCGTGGCAAGGACGCCTCCGGGAGCGACTCGCGCCATCGCCCGGGCATTGAGATCGCGGTAGGCCCGGAGGGCGGCGGGGACTTTGGTGCGGCTCTTGGCGAGGGCGGGCGGGTCGAGGATCACCATGTCGAAGGGCTCGCCGGGCTCTTTCAGCATTTCGAAAATGTCAGTTTTGAAGAACTCGGCGCGGTCCGAAAAGCCGTTGGCCTCAACCGCCTCGCGTGCCACCGCCAAGGCCGTCTCGGAGGCATCCACGAAAGTGACGTGCGCGGCCCTCGCCTTCAGAGCATAGAGTCCGAATCCACCCGTGTAGCAGAACAAGTCGAGGACGCGGTCAGCGGGCCGGACAAAAGACGCGGCGAGGCGGCGATTGAACCTCTGATCGAGAAAGAAACCCGTCTTCTGACCAGCGATAGGATCGGCCAGAAAAGTAATGCCGTCCTGCTCAAACCGCACTTTGCCATCCAGTGCACCGTAAACCAGCTTTCGCTCCAGCGGCAAGCCCTCCAACTCACGCACCGGCGCATCATTGGCGGCAACCATCGCGCGCGGATTGAACAAATCAGAGAGAGCTTCGATTACCTGCGGCAGCAGACGATCCATGCCGGCCGTGTTGGATTGCAGAACCAGCACAACTTCGAAGCGGTCCACGATCAGGCCGGGCAGCCCGTCGGACTCGCTGTAGACGAGGCGGCAGACCTTCGCGTCCGCGTCCAAGAGTTTCTCGCGGAGCTTCGCGGCCTTCTGAATGCGCACGCGCAGAAAGGACTTGTCAACCGCTTCACTTTTCCGTGTGAAGAGGCGGACAGCAATGAGGCTGTGCGGGTTGACCGCGCCCCGGCCCAAAAAACTTCCGCGGAAATCCACAACGTCCACCAGTTGACCGGGTTCGAGCGCCTGAAAGCCGTCCTGCAGCTCGTTTGAAAAAACCCACAGGTGTCCCCAGCGAAGGCGGTGGTCCGCGCCCTTGCGCAGGCGCACGACGGTGATTTCTGGAGAGTTATTGTCAGTCATGAAAGCGCGAACCGGCTATGGAGTTCTCGATCCGGCAAGCGGTTCTACATCGCTGGAGGCGGCTTGCATTTCAGAGCACTTCCGATTATATTGTAAAGATTGAATTACGCACATAAGCGATAGGAGGCAACATGAGCGACATTTTCCACACCATTATTCTGACGGCGAGGCCCGCAGCCGGGAAGAGCGAAGTCATTGACTTCCTGAAAAGAATGAGCCCGGAAAGACGGCGGGCAGAATTTCATGTGGGTGAAATCGTTGAAATTGATGATTTTCCTTATATTTGGGAGAAATTCGAGGAGGACAAGATACTCGAGGACACGGGCCGGGAGCGCATCTGGACGGACAAGAAGCTGTACTTCAAAGAGGACTGGGCCTGGGATTTCTTCCTCTTGAAAATGAACGTCGCCTTTCAGCGGCACCTCGCCACGGGAGGTTCGGGCAAGACCGTGCTCTTCGAGTTTGCGCGCGGGGGCAAGAACGGCCTGCGCCACGCCTTTGACGTCGTCTCTCCCGAAGTTCTGTCCCGCGCGGGAATTCTGTACATTCAGGTTTCGTACGAAGAATCGGTGCGCAAGAACCACCGCCGCTTCAAACCCGAACTCGCGCATTCCGTCCTCTTTCATTCCCTGCCGGATGAGAAGATGGAACTCTATTACAAAGACACCGACTGGAAGGAGATCGCGCCCGACATGCAGGGCACGATCAGCGCGCAGGGCGCCCAAGTACCGTATGCGGTCATGCCCAACGAACCGGAAGTGACCGACGATTTCGCCAAGCTCGAGCCGGCGCTGAAAGACGCGTTGGACCGGCTGTGGAAGCTCTACCGGAAATAGGCCACTTCAAGAAGGGTTCATCATGAACGTGAAGAAATTCCGCCGCGTGGAGAAGACGTGGGATGAGTTCTGGGCCGAGTACTGGCGCATCCGGCTGGTGCGCGAAGACGAAACGGTCGCCTGGAAAAATCAGCAGGTGGTTGAGTTCTGCGTGCAGATGCTCGGCATCCGGCCGGGCATGCGCGTTCTCGATCTGGGCTGCGGCGCGGGATTTCAGGCGCTTCTCTTCGGCGAACGCGGCATCACCGTACACGGCCTGGACATCTCGCCGCCGCTGGTGCGCTATGCGAAGAGCGAGGCCAAGAAGAAAGGTCTGACCGCCACGTTCTCGGTCGGCGACATGCGGGACTTCAAGGTGGATGAGCCCTTCGACCGCGTGTTGGTTCTCGGCATGAGCTTCGGCTTCGGCACCGAGGAAGAAAACGACGCCACGCTGAATTGCCTGTATCGCGCGACCAAGTCCGGCGGAAAGATCCTGCTCACCGGCCAACATCCTTACTCCGCCTCCACGCACACCGGGCCGGAATGGGTCGAGACCGAGGAGGGATTCCTTATTCATCACGGCACGTTCGATCCCGTTTCCTGCCGCTTGGGCGGCATGTGGGAACTGGTTCGCCCCGACGGCACGGTGGTCACCGAAGGCGAGAATCCCGAATCGGACGGCATCCGCTGCTACAGCGCACCCGAGTTGCGCCGACTGCTCGCCCACGCCGGTTTCACTCGTCCGCATTTCTACGGTTCGTGGCTGCTGCCGCCCGGCGACTTACAGTGGTTTTCCACCGAGATGATTACCATTGCCGAAAGACCCGGCGGCAAGCCGCGCGCACGTGCGCGATAGTCCATTTCCATGAGCCCGCAGACTTTCACTGCTGATCCGTCGCCCTCTGCGCTGAGCGTGCAATTAGGACCGCTGCGGCTCAGTTCGCCGGCGATTCTGGCGCCGCTGGCGGGCTACACCGATTCGGCCATGCGCCGCCTTTGCCGCCGCCACGGAGCGGGGATGGTGTTCTCCGAGATGCTGTCGGGAGAAGGCACCAGGCGCAGCAGTGAAAAAACCTTCAAGATGGCCGCCTTTCATCCCGAAGAGCGGCCCTACTTCGTTCAGTTCTTCGCCACCAATCCCGAGCAAGCCGCCGAGGCCGCAAGAAAGCTCTCCGAACTTGAGCCGGACGGCCTCGATCTGAATTTCGGATGCCCGGTCAGGAAGATCATTTTCAATCAAGGCGGCTCGGCCCTGCTGCGGGACGTTCCGCTTCTGGCGCGAATCGTCGAGGCTGTAGTGAAAGCCGCCGGCGTGCCGGTGTCGGTGAAGATGCGATCAGGCTGGGACCACCGCTCCCTCAACGCGGTGGAGATCGCCCGCGCGGTGGCCGATGCGGGAGCGGCGTGGGTCACAGTACACGCACGCACGCGCAGCGAGTTCTACGAAGGACGGGCGCACTGGGAATGGATCGGCGAGGTCAAGGCCGCGGTCAGCATTCCGGTGGTCGGCAACGGTGACGTGCGCCGCGCGCAGGACGCCGTACGGCTCATGGATTTCACCCATTGCGACGCGGTGATGATCGGGCGCGCGGCTATCGGCTATCCCTTCATTTTCCGGGAAGTGAATCACCTGCTTCAGCACGGACAGCCGCTCGCGCCGGCTACGCCTCGGGAGCGCTGTGAAGCCGCTCGGCAGCAGCTTCAGTGGATGGCGGAAGAACGGGGCGAGCGGCGGGCGGTGCTCGAGTTCCGCAAGCACCTGCTCGCCTATGTGCGCGGACTCCCGGGCAGCGTTCGCTTCAAGACGGAAGCCGTGACGTTGGAGGACGCCGACGCCGTGATGAATGCACTGAGGGGTTTTGTGGCGTCTTTGCCTGACGAACCCATCGCACCGCCGTGGCCCACGGACAATCCCATGGTGGAAGGCTCCCTCACCGAGCCTCGTCAAGATTCAGCTCTTTGATCACGAGCGCGCACAGCTCGCGGCGCATGCGATCGCGCATTTCGGCCATGAGCTCTTCCCGCTCACTGGGCGAACTTAAGCGGATCGGATCGGGATAGCCGTGGTGAACGGTCTTGTGCGCACCCGGAAAAACGGGGCAAGCTTCGCGCGCGCTGTCGCAAACGGTGATCACCAAATCCATCGGCGTGTCAAGAAACTCGTTGACGCTTTTGGAGCGGTGCTGTAGAGCATCGTAGCCGATATCGGCCAACACGGCGATGGCCAGCGGGTGAACCGAGCCGGGATGCGTGCCCGCCGAGAACACTTCGATACGATCTCCCAAATCCATCCGCAGAACCGCCTCGGCAATCTGGCTGCGCATGGAATTGCCGGTGCAAATGACCAGCACGCGCGGTTTTCGGTTCACGGGACCTCCACAAGTCGCGGCGCCGCATCGGCACGGATGGGCAACTTAGATTTGGCGATTTCCTCCATGACCACGTCGCTCAGCGATTCGCCGCTGGCTTCCACCGCGCTCGGCTCGAAGCCCAAGTAGCGGTCCCACTGCGAGAGGGCAACGTAGTCAATAGAGACCACGCGGTAGGTGCGGGTGTCTTCCAACGGTTTGCCTGCTGCTCTTACATTCTTGACGATGACACTCCCGCCCTGCGCGCTGAACTCCACGCTCAGCCCCGACATCTCGAGCACGCCGTGAGTATGAAGGCGCTGCGCGCGGGCCTGTTCTTCGGCTACTTTGCGCAGCTCTGCTCCGGTCGCGTTGAAGAGCACCGTGCTATTGGTGAAGGGCAGCAATTGCAGCACATCGAGTTTCGTCACCGGGCCGGGATCAACTGAGCCGCGGATTCCGCCGGCGTTCACCAGCACCACATCGGTCTTATAACGCTCGCGCAGCCGGTCGCAAATCCAGTTGCCCACATTGCTGCCCGAGTTATAGGAGCTTTGCCAAGGCGTTTCCAGATCGCCGATCACCTGACCGTATTGCGCCTGAATGACGATTTCCAGACTGTCGGCCAAGCTTGCCACGTCGCTCGGCGGCGGATTTTTCGGCAGGCGAAGCTCCAAGAGATAACTACTGTCGCTGACCACCGAGTCGCCGTCCACCTGCAGGCGCAGAACGCCGAGGTTCTTGAGATTGGAACCCACCTGCACGATGATGATGCCGTTCACGTGTTTGGGTTTCTCCAAACGTGTATGGCTGTGACCGCCCACGATCACATCGGCGTGGCGCAGCTTGGTGGCCATCACACTGTCCGCGTCCACTCCGAGGTGTGAGAGGATCACAATCAGGTCGGTGGTTGAATCGAGCCGGTCAATTTCCCGCTGCGCGCTGACGGCCGCATCATCCACCACGAACGGTTCGAGAGCTTGGCGGCTCACGACTCCGGCCACATCATCGAGCAGCACGCCCACCAGACCCACGCGGACACCTTGTTCGTCCACGATGCGACTGGCCCCGGTTACCGGCGCACCGCTGCTTTTTTCGCGCAGATTGGCGCAGAGCATGGGATACGGCGAAGCGGCCACGAAGTCGCGCAGATGTTCGGTGCCGAGATCGAATTCGTGATTGCCGAGGCACATGGCCGACAGGCCGCAGCGATACAGCATTTCCGGCAGCGCGCCGCCCTTCACGCCGTTGTACTCGATGTTGCAGACGGGGTTTCCGGTCATGAGATCGCCGGCGTCCACATAGAGCGAGCGCGGACAAGTATGGCGCAAGGAGTCGAGATAGAACGAGAGAGCGCTCACGCCGCCGGTCAGCGCGCGGTCATCCCGCCAGTCCGCCGGTTCCGCCGCAAAGTGACCGTGGATATCGTTGGTGTGAAAGATCACAATTTCGCGGGGCGCGCTCCGACAGCTCCCCAAAGCCGTCACGACCAGCAGCAGACACCAGACTTGTCGCATAATCACCTCAACGTTTCACTCCGTAATATACAGCTTTCGCGCGGCTCTTGCAACTCCTTTTGCGCCGGTGAAAGCGATCACGCTCCCGAGGTTTTCCCCTGCGCATCCTGCTGACAGCCTACGTACGCTTCGCCAATGCGCTGGCTTGGCACGCCGCGGAGGTGGCGAACGGGCTGCATCGCCGCGGCCACGAAGTGCGACTCTTCTGCCAGAAGGGCTCGCCGCTGGCGGAGAGTTTGCGGGATGCCCCGTTCGCGGTGAACAGCGATTTCAATCTTCATGAGGTTCGCCCTGACCGCAGCCTGCGCGCGCTGAGCGAGATACGCCGCGTCCTCCGCGAGTTCCGGCCGGACGTGCTGAACCCTCACTGTCCGCCCGGGCACGCGTATTTTGCACTGGCGCGCCATTTCGAGAAAGCGCATATGCCGCTGATCCGAACGGTGGCCGACCCGCGTCCGCCCAAGGTCAATCCTCTGAATGCTCATCTTCATCACCGGCTCACACAGGGCATCGTGTTCACCACGTCGTCTTCCCGGCAGCGTTACCAAAAACGTTTTCGGCTTGCTCCGTCTCGCTTGCGCACGATTCTCCCCGGTTTTCGGGCTGACGATTTTTGTTCGTCCGTGATGGGCGATTACCGTGCGCGTTTCCGCGTACGCGATGAACAAGTGCTGGCCGCAGTGGTAGCCCGGATGTCGCCGGAAAAGGGTCAAGAGGTTCTGCTGCACGCGCTGGCCGCGCTGAGCGATGGGGAGCGGCAGCAAATCTTTTTCATTCTGGCGGGCGAAGACACGCGCCAGCGCGACCGCCACGACCTCGCACGGCTGGCGGCACGGCTCGGCGTGGAGAAGCACGTTGCTTTTGTGGGAAGATTGGACGACGTTCGCCCGTTGATGGCCGAACTCGATCTGGCGCTCATCACCTCCACGCGCAGCGAGGCGGTATGCCGCGTGGCTCTCGAATACATGTCCTACGGTGTGCCGGTGATCGCCAGCGACGTGAACATTCTGCCCGAGGTGATTGGCGACGGCGAGAACGGATGGACGTACCCGCACGACGATCCCGCGGCGCTGGCCCAGCGCTTGCAGGAGGCCTTGTCGGAGCCGGAGGAACGTCGCCGGCGCGGCCAGCGCGGCCGCGAGATGGTGCACACCACTTTCAGTCTCGACCGCGAACTCGACGAAACGTTAGACTTTTTCGGAGAGTTGCTCGGCTCACCAGAGGCCATTCGATGAGCGGCAAGTTGCCCATATCTCTGGTCGTCATCACCCAGAATGAGGAACGCAATCTGGAGCGTTGCTTGCTGGCGGCGGACTTCTGTGCCGAGATGATCGTGGTGGACTCCGGATCGACCGACCGCACTCTTGACCTCGCTCGCGCTTCCGGCGCTCAGGTCTTTCACCGCGACTGGACCGGCTACGGCGACCAGAAAAACTTCGGCACGGAGCAGGCGTCTCAGCCTTGGGTTCTGTGCATTGACGCGGACGAAGTGGTCACACCGGAATTGCGGAATTCGATTACGGCGGCTTTCCGCACCGATCCCGCGGTGGACGCCTTTGAACTCAACCGCCACGCTTTCTACGCGGGGAAGAGAATAGACCACAGCGGCTGGTATCCGCAGTGGCGGCTGTTTCTCTATCGCCAGGGCGCGGCACACTGGAGCGGCGACGAACCGCACACCGTGGCGGTTTTCGGCGGCAAACGCAAAGGACGATTAAACGGCGATCTGAATCACTACACATACTCGAGCATCGGACAGCAGCTGGCCAAGAATCTCGCCGCGGCGCGCGACGGAGCGGCCGCCATGTATCGCAGCGAGCGGCGCGCCACACTGTTCGATCTTCTTCTGCGCGGACCGTGGGCTTTCACGCGCACTTATTTCTTGCAGCTCGGTTTCTTGGACGGGTTCTACGGATTCGTTATCGCCGTGGTCACGGGTTTTTCCACGTTCTCCAAGTACGCCATGCTGCGGGAGCTGAACCGTCAGCCGCGAAAGGGCGGCGCGACGCCATGAGTCGCCGCATCGAGAGCGAATGCGGCGTGGCGGCCTTGCTGTTCCGTCGTGTGGGCGACAGTCTGCTGGCGACCCCGGCCTTGCGCGCAATGAAGCAGCACCGGCCCGAGGCGCAGGTGATTGTGCTCAGCGAGCCGCAGGTGGCGCGCATCTTCGAGCACAATCCCTCGGTGGACGAAATCGTCACCGTGGGCCGTCCGGCAGCCTTCGTATCATTGGCGGCGGCGCTGCGCATCAGCCGGCCGACAACGGTGCTGGACTTTCTCTCCGATCCGCGCAGCGGTTTGTCCTGTTTTCTGAGCGGCGCGCGACAACGCGTGGGCATCGCAGGCCGCGGGCGAAACTGGATGTACACTCACACGGTTCCACGGCAGAATCCGGCGCAGCCGATCTACAGCGCGTTTCACAAGCTTGCGTTGGCGGCGGCGGTGGGAGCCGAATCGCAGGATGCCACCACGGAGTTTCATTTGCGTGAAGACGACCGCGCCTTTGCCGAGGCCGTGTGGAGCGAACGCGGCTGGGATCGCGCCGCGCGAGTGGCCGCCTTCTTCGTCCACAGCCGGCGCGAGTACAAGCGCTGGCCGGTGGATTGTTTCCATGAAGTGATCCGGCGCATGCAGCGGGAGAGTGCGATGTTGCCGTTGGTTCTGGTCACACCGGGCGATGAAAGTGCGGTGGCAGAGTTGCGAGCGCGTTCCGGGCTGCCCGTTTGGCAAACGGTGCCGGTGGTGGACTTGGGTCACCTTGGAGCGGTGCTCGAGCGCTGCGCGGTTTTGGTCGGAAACGACGGCGGACCGAAACATATGGCCGTGGCCGTGGGCACACCGACGCTCACCGTCTTCATGCAGGACTCACCGCTCTTCTGGACACCGCCCGATCATCCTCTTCACGTGGCACTTGGACCGCAAGCGACTCCCGCCGAGGTTTACAGCTCTCTCTTGCAATTGGCGGAGCTTCGGACGCATGAGCGCTGAGCCAACGTCCATTCTGGCCTTTCGCAACGGTTCCATCGGCAACACGTTGGCCGCGGTGCCGGCATTGCGCGCGCTGCGCCGTCGTTATCCGCAGGCGCAGCTCGCGGTGGTGGTGGATTCGCTCTGCTATCCGCTGCTTGAACTCTGTCCGTGGATTGACCGGCTGATCGTTTACGACAAACACGGCGCGCATCGCGGCGCGATCGCGCATCTGCGACTCGTGCGCGAACTGCGGTCGTTGCGTCCGTCCCACGCCGTTCTCTTCAAGCGGTTTTTTCGCAATGGTCTGCTCGCTTATCTGTCCGGTGCACCGGTTCGGGCAGGCTTTCGCACCCACGGGAGCGCGCCGTTCCTCAATTTGACGATTCCCTACCGGGAATCCGTTCCGGTCGTGGATTTGAATTTGGAGCTGGCGGCGATTCTCGGCGCGCCAGCCGCGGGCCGCGGACTCGAACTCTTTCTCTCTGAGCACGACGAAAACGCGGCGCGGGAGTTTGCCGCCGTTCACGGTGGGTCACCCTATTGTGTGGCGCTCTACGGAGGCCAAACCTCATCAGCGGACTTTGTTTCTTTGCCGCGATTTGCCGCTCTGGTTAGGGGGCTGACCGGCGGCGCTTGTCCGATCTTTGTCATCGGCTCCGGCGAGCGAGAGAGCTCGCTTGCAGTGCAGCTTGCCTCCAACGACGCGCGCTTCGTGCCCGCTCTTGGACTGCCGCTGCGCGTGACCGCCGCACTGATGAAGCACGCAACACTGTTCGTCGGATTCAATTCGGGGCCTGCGCACATGGCGGCGGCGGTGCATGTGCCCACCGTCATTCTCTACCGTCCGGATGCAGAAGTGGTGAGCGAAATCCGCAAGTGGTGCCCGCCCGGAGACCGGGTTCATCCTCTCGTTCCGCCCGCCGCGAATGATGACACCGAATGGTCGGAGTTTCTTGGTGCGGCGACCGCGCAGGTTGCACTTGACTAAGACTTGGATATGACCTTCGGACTCGGCATTCCCGCTTACCGCAACGTGGAAAGTCTTCGACGTTGTCTGCAATCCGTCGTCGCTCTCTCCCCTGAGCTCTGCTCGTGCCTTGCAGTCACGGACGACAGCGGTAACGGCCGGCAGGCCGCGGTGCTAAAGAGCGAATTTCCCCACGTCCGCTGGATCGTTCACGAGCGGAATCTCGGCTTCGGCGCATCCGCCAACGATTGCGTGCGGGCATTGCCTGCCGACGTGGCGATCTTGCTCAACGACGACGCGGAGCTGGCGTCCGATCCGCTGCCGCCTCTACGGAAGGCGTTTGAGGACGAGACGCTGTTTGCGGTGACGTTTCAATCCATGCTGCGCGACGGCCGCTTCCGTGAAGGAGCGAAGCGGCTGGTGTGGCCCTGCGGCATGCCGCGCATCCTCCACAATCCCGAAGATCAGCTTCCGCCCGTGAACGGATGGCAGCCCTCGGCCTACGCGGTCGGCGGTCATGCGGCGTTCCGTCGTCTCCGCTTTCTCGAGTTAGGAGGATTCGATCCGCTGTTCGCACCGTTTTATTGGGAAGACGTGGACCTCGCCGAGCGTGCGCGGCACGCGGGTCTGCGCATCATCTACCTGCCGCAGTGCCGAGTGGTGCATGACGGAGACAGCGCCATTCGCAACGCGCATCAGGAGGAGTTTCTGCGCGAGATCACGTTGCGCAACCGCCTGCTCTTCGCGTGGCGGCACGCCCGAGGCGCACAGCGGGTTCTCCACCAAGCCTCCTTGGCTTATCACTTGCTGCTTTCCGTTCTTGCTGCTCACCGCATTTTCCGCCGCGCTTTTGCTTCCGCGCGGAAGCGTCATCATCAATTCACCCGAAATGCGTAAGGGAACTTGACGTGGCACATCCCACCACAACCCGTCCGGCCGCGCACAAACCGTATGTGGCGGCGCACGAGAAGACCACCGAAGGAACCGTGCGCGCGGTCGTGTTGGGCGTGATTCTCAGCATCGTGTTCACAGCGGCCAACGCCTACCTCGGTCTTTACGTGGGCATGACGGTCAGCGCGTCCATTCCGGCGGCGGTGATCTCCATGGCCGTGCTCCGCAAACTGCTGCGCAGGGGCAGCATTTTGGAGAACAATCTGGTGCAGACCATTGCGTCGGCGGGCGTGTCGCTGGCCTCCGGCATCATTTTCACCATTCCTGCTTTTTTCATCTGGAACATCACGCGCGGCGACATCGCCGTGCCGAGCATCCTCACCATCAGTTTCATTTCCATTATCGGCGGCGCGCTGGGGATTCTGATGATGGTGCCGCTGCGCCGGCTCTTGATTCGCGACGAGCACGCCACTCTCCCCTATCCCGAGGGCACGGCCTGCGCGGAAGTGCTCATCGCGGGCGAACGCGGCGGGCAGATGGCGAAGAAAGTCATCGGCGGCGTGGGCGCCGGGGCGCTGTACAAAATCGGCACCGGAATGGGGCTGTGGCGCGACAGCCTGAGCGTGAATCTTCCCGCGCCGGCAAAAGCGTTTCTGGGGTTGGACGCGATTCCCGCACTCTTGGGCGTCGGCTACATTCTCGGGCCGCGCATTTCGGCGGTGATGATGGCCGGTGGAGTGTTGGGAACGGTGGTTCTGGTTCCCATGATCGCGTTTTTCGCTTCGGGCAATCCCGCGCCCATTTTTCCCTCTCTCGATCATGCGGTTTCGGCCATGACCGGCGAAGAAATCCGCGTGACGTACGTGCGTTACATCGGGGCGGGCGCGGTCACCATGGGCGGCATTATGAGTTTGCTCAAGGCCTTGCCCGCTTTGTTTCGCTCACTGGCGTCGGCGGCTTCCCGCATGCGCGCGGCGGGGGCGCCCGAATCCATTCGCACGGATCGCGACATTCCGGGCTGGATTGTGCTGGCAGGATCGGCGGCCATCGGCCTTCTGAGCTGGACGCTGGCTCCGGAGAATCCGTGGGTCATTCCGATGGTGATGGTCTTCGGCTTCATTTTCGTGACCGTTTCCTCGCGCATCGTCGGGCTGGTGGGCTCCTCATCGAGTCCGGTTTCCGGCATGACCATCGCCACGCTGCTGGGGACGACCGTACTTTTCGTGAGCATGGGTTACACGGGTGCGGGCGGCATGGTGGCGGCGCTTTTCGTGGGAACCGTGGTTTGCGTCGCGGTCTGCACCGCCGGCGATATTTCGCAGGATCTGAAGACCGGATTCCTGCTGGGGGCGACTCCGTGGAAGCAGCAGCTCGGTATGTTCGCGGGCATTGTGGCGGGAACTGCGGTGATCGGCAGCGTCGTCTATTTGTTAGGCAATACCTACGGTTTCGTGGCCGACGCGCAGCATCCGCATCCGCTGCAGGCGCCGCAGGCCAATCTCATGGCGATGATCATTGACGGCGTGATGCACGGGCGGTTGCCGTGGGACCTGATGTTCCTCGGCATGTTCCTCGCTCTGGTGGTGGAGTTGTTCGGCGTGTCGTCGCTGGCGTTCGCCGTAGGTCTCTATCTGCCGGTGGGACTTTCGGTGGGCGTGATGATGGGCGGGCTGGTGCGCTGGGCGCGCGCGGGAATCAACGCGGAAGAGAGCGGCGAGGACGCGGGTGTGCTCTACAGCTCGGGACTCATTGCCGGTGAAGCGCTCATCGGGATCGCGATTGCCGTTGTCGCCAGCCTGAAGGTCGCCTACGATTTCGCGGCGGGAACTCTGGGAGTGCTGGAGATACCGGTGACTCTCCTGCTGTACGCCGCGCTCATCTACACTTTGTGGCTGGCTTCGCGCCCGCGCGCGGCGTGATTTCTCTTTGTACGCACTGGTAGGGTCGGTCTGCGACCGACGCGCACAACGCGGGTCACAGACCCGCCCTACACCCGGGTCGCAGACCCGCCCTACACTTGAGAGGATGGATAGGGAAAGCCCGGGGCTTGACGGCCTCGGGCTTTTGTGTGAGCAATCAGGACAGGTCTCAGAAGCGGAGCGCGAATTTCTCCAAGAGAGATACGTCGGCCAGCAGCGCCGCCACGTCCCCGCTCCACGCAAGCTGGCCGCCGGAAACGACCCAGGCTTGACCGCCCAGCTCGCGCATGAGATCGAGATCGTGCGTAATCACAAGCAGAATCCGCGAGGGAGAAATCCAGTTTCGCAGAGCAGCAGCCATACTTTGATGAAAGCGCCAGTCCAGACCGATGGTCGGTTCATCGAGGATGAGAACTTGCGGGTCGCGCGCCATTTGCAATCCCACCGCCACCAGACGCGCGTATCCGGCGGAGAGGCAGTGCGGAGGCTGCGCGAGTATCTCGCTCAGGTGAATTCCAAGCTGGGCAAAGACCTCATGCGCGCGCTCCTCCCTGCCGCTCGCGATCTGCTTCAGCTCGCCGGCCACCGTGTCCTCAAAGAAGAGATCCTCGGCGAATTGAAACACGTACGCGATGTTGTCTCGCTGGCCGGGGAGAACTCCCGTCAGCGAGACACTACCGGCATCCGGCACGGCGAGTCCCGAAAGCAGATAGCCCAAAGTGGTCTTGCCCGATCCCGACGGACCACAAATGAAATGCGGAACTCCGCCGGGGAATTCCGCCGAAAAACCGCTCACCGCTTTGATTTCGCCGTCGCGACCGCGCCAAGCGAATTCCAGATTCCACGCCGCGAGCACCATCATCGTCAGGCGGAAACGCCGGTTTGCGCGTGGGCCGTCAATTCCGATTCGGACAATTCGCGGATCTGTCCGCGCTCGAGAAGAAGCAGACGGTCGGCGCGAGGGCGTCGCCGCGGATTCGGCGTCGTCCACAGCATACCCACCTCGCTGCGAATCTCCTCCACGGCAGCCAGCAAATCGCGGCGCGAAGGAGCATCGAGATAAGAGTCGGGCTCGTCGAAGAGCAAAAAGAGCGGACGAAAGGCCATGATCGCCGCCAGCGCCACCCGCTGTTTCTGACCGCCGGAGAGCGACTCCGGAGAGCGACTCCGCATCTGCTCCAAACCGAATCGCCCGAGCAGATTCTCCACTACGGGCTGCATGACCTCCGGCGGCGTACCGCGAAGCTCTAGCCCCAGCGCGATTTCTTCTTCCACCGTGGGAGCGATCATCTGATGGTCGGGATTCTGGAAGAGAATTCCCACCCGCCCGCGCTGCTCCGCAATGGGAGTTCCGTCAATGCGCACGGCACCGCGCAACGGTTCGAGCATACCGGCCAGAAGACGCAGCAGCGTGGTTTTGCCGCTCGCATTTTCACCCCATAGCACCACCGTCTCGCCGGTGCGAACGGTCACGTTCAACCCGTCAAACAGCGCGGGCCGCTGACCAAACGCGAAGCGAAGATCGCTGGCCGTCAGTTCAGCCACGCAGCGCCTCCGTAAGATGCTGCGCAAGGCGCTGAGCCGTTCCACCACGCGCGCGGACAAAGGACTGGGCTTGCGAGCGCAGAGCGCGGAGCCGCTCATCATCGCTCAGCCAAGCGCCGAGCACCGCTTCAGCCTCCTTCCAGCCGCGAACCGTTCTCACAATCTCTTCCCGTGACGCGACACGCGCTTCGTGCGACACGACAATGTTGGGGCCGCAGATCACCGGCAGGCCGCAAGCCATCGGTTCGAGCACACTATGCACTCCCTTGCCGAAGCCGCCGCCCACCAAGGCCACGTGGCCGACGCGGTAAAGATCCGCCAGCACTCCGGTGCGATTGACGAGCAGCACCGCTGCATTTTCGGGAACGGCGCCGTCGTTCAGATCGTGCATGCTCAGCGCGTGCCGCGTACAGAAACCGGCGACGCGAGCCTTGGCTTCGGCTGACGGGTCATGAGGCACGCAGACGACTAACAGCCCGGGCAGCGAGGTTCGCAGACGGGCCGCCACCGGCATGAGCAGCTCTTCATCCTCTTTGTGCGTGCTGCCCGCCACGATCACCGTGCGTCCGCGGCACGCCGTTTCCAAGCCGTCGGGAAGCGGGTTTTTCCGGCTCGCTCTCTGAAGGACGCGATCAAAACGCGAATCGCCGAGCGCTTCCACCGGAAGTCTGTTGCCCACGAGATGGCGCGCATTGACCGCATCCTCTTCGGAAACCGTGAAGATGCGCCGAAACTCCCCGTAGACCGACGCCTGAAATCCTCGCACCAACGGCCGGCACTTCAGCGAGCTCGAGTGGAAATTGCCGTTGATCATGAACAGCGCAATGCCGCGCTCGGCGGCGCACCAGATCATGTTCGGCCACACGTCGTGCTTGGTGACGGCGATGACGGCTGGCCGCAGAGCATCCAGGTAGGCGCGCACGCAGGCCGCCGAGTCCACCGGGCTGAAATCGGCAAAATCAAACTCGCCGTTGGGGCGGAGCGCAGAGCGCGCCGACGGCGAGAAATAGCTCACCGCCAGCGCGACCTCACGCCGATTGAACTCAGGCACCAGCGGCTTCAGTGCTTCGAGCTCGCCGGCCGACGCGCAGTGAAACAACAACACCGGCTTCTCGCCGATCCCGCGCCGAAAGGCAGCGACGCGCTCCAGTAAACCCTCGCGTCCGACCAGACCGGCGCGGATCTTGGAGTTCCAAAGCGCAAACACGTGCGCCCCGCCCCAGAGCAGTGGGACAACCGCACGCTCATAACATTGTCTGGAGAACGAGGTGTTCAAGGGTGAGAAGCGCCGTTTTCTTTGAGCAGGTTGTGCAAAGCCTGAAGCACTTGCGGAGAGTGCGTGTCCAGCATGCAGCGAAAATGCTGTTTGGGACAGTTCTCGGTTCCCATAGCGCTGCATGGCCGGCAATTCAGAGCATGTTCAAGAACCACGGAACGAGCGCGAAACGGATAGAAGCCGAACTCGGGAACGGTGGGGCCGAACAGGGCGACCACCGGCTTGTCCAATCCGGCCGCCAGATGCATCAGGCCGGAATCGTTGCTAATTACCGCCGCAGAGCGCCGAAAGAGCGCGGCTACTTCTCGTATCGTATGGCCGCTGACGGCGAGAGCGCCCTCGATGCCGGCCGCCACAAAAGTGACCACGTCTCGCTCGCCGGCGGAGCCCACAACAACCATTCGATAGTCTTCCGCGCGCAAGAGTCCACCGAGACTGATCCATCTTTCCGGCGGCCAGCGCTTGGTGGCGTGACGTGCGCCGGGGCAGAGAACGATTTGCCGCTCGGATTCAGCCGGCTTCTCGCCTGTCAGAGCGGATGCAGAGGCGGCCGCATCATCGGGCAGGAAGAGGTCCAGCCCGCGACCGTCATCCGCGACGCCCAAGGGTTCGAGAGCCTTCAAATAGCGCAACGGAACCGGAGGTATCGCACCGTACCGGTTCCACTTGAAACGGATCAGCAGCCATCGCCGCAGGCGATAGCGCCGCGCCTTCACCCAGACCGTGGGCAACGCCGTCGTCCGCAGAAACGCGCTGCGAAAACTGTTCTGCAAATCCACGAGGATCGTGTAGCGGCGAGCCAGATCGCCGCGCAGCTTCCACAGTCCGCCCCAGCCCGCTGCGCGATCGAACGTCAGCACGCGGTTCGGCCCGCGCAGCAGAGCGGCGGCGTCCGCATACTCCCGCGCGACCAGCAGGTCTATATGGGCGTCCGGAAAGCGAGCGCGCAGTGCGCGCAACGCGGGCGCGGCCAGCAGGATATCCCCGAGAGAAGAGAAACGGATCACAAGGATCCGCTCTTCCCGACTCTCTGTGGACATGTCACTTGGAGACTTCAATCCGCCCGGCCAAAGATCCGCTGGTGGACACGTCCAACATTCCGTTCTTATCGCGCACGACGACGCTGCCGCTCACGGCGGCTTTTCCTTCTGCTGTCAGGCTGTCCAGCGTGCCCCACACGAATAACGCATACGCCATCGCCTGCGCGGTGACCGCATCAGCGGCCTGAACGAGAGCGCCCGCGCAATTTTCCGCGGGCATTCCCGTGCGCGGATCGAGCAGGCTGTGGTAGGCCTTGCCGCCGGCCACGAAGCGATCCACACTGGAGGACGCATAAGCCGTGCCACCCACGGGAACCCACACTTCGGCCCACGAAGTGTCGGCTTTCAGGGGATTCGCCACGGTGAACGGGAAGCCGCGGCGCTGGGGCGGATCACCCATAGTTCGACAAACACGCGGGGAATAGATCATGGCCGTGCGCACGCCGTGTTCCGTCAATTTGGCCGCGGCCAGATCGAAAGCGTAGCCGAGCGCGATTTCGCGGGCATCGAAACGCATACCGCGCTTGGCGAGCAGAATGGAATTGCCGGCCACGAACATGCCGCCCTCCGCCACCAAAGTCAGCGCGCTGTCCAACTCCGCCTTGGACGGCACGCGGGGTTTTTCTCCAAACTGCCAAAGATCCAGCAGAGGACCATAGCGCACGTCGAAGACTTTGTTGCTCGCGTCATAGAAACTGAGCGCCTTCATGAGCATTTCAAACACGGTCGCGTCGAGTGGCACGGACTGATTGCCGGCGCCGCCCGACAGTCCGGCGACTTCGTTCAGCGTTCCGGGAAGCAGGGTTTTTCGCTCGTAGTCCCCCAGCAAGTTGAAAACCTCGGTGAAGACCGGTTTCATGTCCTGCATGGTCATACCAGGGTCGTAGACCACGATGGTGACCTTGGTTCCCATCACATCACGGGTCTCGGAAGGGTGCGCAACGGACTTCCGACAGCCGGCCATGAGAGCGACGGCCGCCAGCAGCGCCGTGACCACAGCCCATTGGGTTCGGTTTCGGGCCATGACTTGTGCCTCAAATCCTTTCTGTAACGAACAACGCGAAAGTTACGGTCAGGCCAAAGGAACCAGCCGAACAAAGAAGCGCTTACCGACCTTGAGCAACAGCGGCTTGTCCACCAGAATCCGCAGCATGGGATCACTGACTTTTTCGCCGTCGAGATGAACTCCGCCGCCTTCAATCAGACGGCGCGCTTCCGAGTTCGAGCGGCACAATCCGGACGCCACCATCACCTGCGCCAGCGGTTGAGCTTCGCTGGTCGTAATGGCGAAGTCCTTCACATCATCCGGCACTTCCTTCTTGGCGAAGAGCCGTTCAAAGGCGGCTTCGGCCTGTTCGGCGGCCTCACGGGAGTGATAGAGCGCCACCAGTTCGCGCGCCAAACGCCGCTTGGGATCGCGCGGATTGGTGCGGCCCAGTTTGAGGTCTTCGGCAATCTGCGCGATCTCGCTCTGCGGAACGTCGGTGGCCAGAACAAAATAGGGCACGATGAGTTCGTCGGGAATGGAGAGCGTCTTGCCGTAGATTTCCTGCGGCGGCTCGTGAATGCCGATGTAGTATTTCTGGTCGGTTCCGCCGAGCTCCACGTCGGCGCGCAGGGCCACCGAATCATATGCCTGCAGGAGCGGATAGAGAAACTCGAGAATGGCGATGGGCTGGCCGGACTTGAACCGCTTGTCGAAATCGTCCCTTTCCAGCATGCGCGCCACGGTATAGTGCGAGGTCAGGTGCAGAAAATCATAGGGCGAGAGCGCGCCGTGCCACTCCGAGTTGAAACGAACCTGCGTTTCCTTGGGATCGAGTATCTTGAAAACCTGCTCCTTGTAGGTCTGCGCGTTGCGTTTGATCTCTTCTTCGGTCATGAGCGGACGGGTCTTTGAGCGGCCCGACGGATCTCCCACGCGGCCGGTGAAATCCCCGATGAGAAAAACCACTTGATGACCGAGCTGCTGAAACTGGCGGAGCTTGCGGATGGTCACGGTGTGTCCGAGATGCAGATCGGGCGCGGTCGGATCGAAACCTTCCTTGACGATCAGCGGCTCGCCCGATTTCTCGGAACGCTCGAGTTTGCGTTCGAGGTCTTCGACCAGAATGGTCTCCTCGACGCCGCGCAAGAGAAGATCGAGTTGTTCTTTGACGGGTGGGAATTTCAATCCGTCACCTTCCGGACTTGAGGCGGCTCTTCATCTCGCGGTCGAGTTCGCGGGCGATGCGCGCCTCTTCCTTTTGATGCCGCTTGTCGTATTCGCGCTTACCCTTTGCCACCGCGATTTCCGCCTTGAGATGCGGGCCCTTGAAATAGAGTTGCAGCGGAATGATAGTGTTGCCTTTCTCTTCGATCTGCCGCGCTAATTTGCGCAACTCGTCGCGATGCAGAAGCAGCTTGCGCCGCCTGCGCTCCTCGTGTACCACGTAGCCTTGATCGCGATAAGCTCCGATGCTGAGGTTGAACAGATAGAGCTCGCCGTTGTCGAAAGCCGCATAGGTGTCGCGCAGACCGATGTGACCGGCGCGTACGGCCTTGACTTCCGTGCCCAAAAGAGACAGTCCCGCCTCGAAGCGCTGCAAGATGTGATAATCGTGCCAGGCCTTGCGATTCTTCGCAACGATCTTGGTGGGGCCCTTCTCTTCCATGAACTTGAAACTTAAGAAGAATTTGCTGGAAATGCAAGGGCATGCACGCCGGCGGCCTTGACAAAAAGCCTGTGAATGCGTAAATTACGGATTGCTTCGCTGGAGTGGTGGAATTGGTAGACTCGCTAGGTTCAGGACCTAGTGTCCGCAAGGACGTGCGGGTTCGAGTCCCGCCTCCAGCACAGAGACGGATGTTTTTACGGTGTTTGGCGACAGAATTCGCTAACACCGGCCAGTCAATGACCGAAGAAGGCCCGCCTGCAGGCATGCTGGCGGGCTTTGTCTCTCCAAGAGTGCCGTTGCCCGCCCTTCAGCGCCGGATGAGAACCAGCGCCGCAAGGCAGATGAGAGCGCAGATGACCGCGCTGAGGATAAGCCCCGCCAGAGGTATCAACCACAGGCTGGCCACCAGCGATCCGACACATCCGCCCGCCAAATCCGCACTATAGAGCACTCCCACTCCCGGTCCACCCGAGCCCGCCGCCAATCCCACCAGTCCGAAGACCGCCGCCACCATCGCTCCGCAGGCAAACAGGGCCGCACCTGAACCGAGCATTCCGGCCATTCCTCCGGCGCTGACTCTCCACGCAATCAATAAGCAAAGGACAGCGAAGCAGAGCAGGGTAACCATGCTCATCCATGCGACGCTGGGTGCGCCGTGAGTAAATGAGTTTGTGAGACCGGCTACCGCTCCCGCACCTGCAGCGAGCCCCAGCATGAACAGCGTCAGCAGAACGCCGATGTCCTGATAGAGAACACCCCTTTCCGACTGAAACCGCAGCAGCAGAACTGTTTCCAGCACCATGCCGCAGCAGCCCGCGACTCCCATCAGCACCAACAGCTCGGCTTTGCGGCGGGCCAGCAGCCTTGCGATCGCAATCACGGCTCCACAGAGCAGCGCGAAAATCGCCGCGACTTTCCACGGGGCCCAGCTCTGACCCAAGAGCGCGCCCGAACGCAGCAGCCGCGGGTAGAACTTCGAGAGCCAAACGGTCGCGGCAAAATGATAGCAGATCGGCCGCTCATCCGTATTCATCGGAGCGTCAGTATGGGCAAACTGACTCTCGATCTGCGCGCGCCGGTCGTTGCTATAAAGATAGCGGATGTAGGATGGCTGCACCAAACGCGCTTGAATTCTCCGCGCAACAAAGCGGTTCGCCAAAGTATCCGGATCACCGGGTAACGCACTCATGGAAGCAAGTACCAAGTGGCTCGTGCCCGGAAGAATCACAATGCTTCCGAAAGCCGATTGCAGGGCGCGGACGATGCCGCCGTTGCGCAAGATGAGAGCTTGCGGCCAAAAGTTTTCGGAAGAACGCAGCCGGAATGCAAGCACGCCGCCGGTGCGTAAATGCGCGGCGGCTTGCGCGAAAAACTCCCGCGTGTAGAAACGATTGGCCTGCCCGGAGACCGGCTCGGGCGTCGCCACTACGATCACGTCATAGGACAGCAGGCGCGCCAGTTCGCGCCGCGGATCGCCCTCGATCACGCGAACGCGGGAATCCGTCAGCGACTGCCGCTGATCCGCAGGCAGCAACGGTTGGACGGCGCGCAGCATCGGCCCGTTCAATTCCACGTAGTCCACGCGCGCCGGATCGTGTTGCAGAACGTGGAGCGCCATTCCCTCCAGCCCGCCGCCAAGGATCAGCACGTCGCGCGGCCGTGGATGCGACAGCATAGCCAGATGGACGATCTCCTCGGCCGAAGTGCCTTCGCTCTCGAAGCTCAAAACGCCATTTTCATAGACGGAAATCTGATGGTCGAGGCGAGTGACCGTCACACGGCCGTAGGGCGTGTCGCGTGTGAGCGTCAGATGCGGGTGATTCCATCCCGTCATCCACCTGTCAAGGCTGGAGCCCTTCACATAGGCCAGCGCCCAGAGCGCGGTCAGTGTCAGGGCAAGAATGCGGAATGCGCGCTCGCCCCTCGCGCGGGCGCCGAAGGCCATCAGCGGGATGAGCGCAACCACGGAG
>JAPKYT010000007.1 GCA_026394155.1 bacterium
AAGAGGCCCGGCATGGACCTTCCCACAGGTGTCTCTCGAAGAGGCTATCGTAATCGCACGCGAGATGGAAGAAAAAAAGGCTGGAAATCCGATGCGAGCTGACGAGCTTGCAAAGGCAGTCGGATTCAACAAAGTCGAGGACTGGCGCTTCCAGAATCTGCTGAGATCGGCCAACCAATACGGTTTGGTTAAAGGAACAGGCATAAACGTCACCGTTAGCATGGAGAAGATTGGACAAGACATCGTAGCGCCAAGCTCAGGAGTTCAGCGTCAGAAGGCCCTTCTGGATGCTTTTCGAAATGTTCCGCAGTTCGCACAAGTTCACGACTTCTACAGGGGAAAGAAGATTCCCGATGATGAGTTTTTTCGCAACACGGTGCACCGTGACTTCAATGTCCCACGAGATCGTGTCGAGAAATTTGCGGAGGTTTTCTTCAAGAACATACAATTTCTGAGAGCTTTTGATGCCTCCGATACGGCCCATATCGAGCCAACAACCGCAGCAGAAAGTCAAGAGGCGGGCTCGGTTCCAGTGGTATCACCCCGAAGTCCTCACATCCGTGAATACCTTGACAGTTGTTTCGTCATGATGCCTTTCGGCGGCTGGTTCGACACTTATTACCAAGATGTTTACGTTCCAGCCATTAAGGAAGCGGGATTTGAGCCCGTTCGTGCTGACGAACTTTTCTCATCCGGGGGCGTTGTGGAACAGATTTGGGAGCAGATCCGAAAGGCAAAACTCCTGATTGCCGACCTAACCGGCAAGAATGCGAATGTGTTTTACGAACTCGGTTTGGCGCACGCGGCCAGGAAACCTGTAGTCTTCATAACGAAGGATGTAACGGATGTGCCTTTTGATCTTAAGCATCTCCGTGTCATTGTCTTCGACATCAACGCACCAGGCTGGGACGACAAACTTCGATCCAGAATTGTCGACTATCTGAAAAACGCCGCGAAAGATCCAACGAAGTCGATTCCAAGTCCTTTCCGTGACAAAGGCGGAGAATCTGCCTGACGCAAAACGTGTTCATCCTTGCTAATTCGTTGCGAGCATGCCACCATTTCCTGCTCTTTGCCGCACGAATCCTCCGTACAGTGCGCGCGATGGATACTTGTCGCATAGTGAGATACCATGAACATTGACCAGTGGACCATCAAGGCGCAGGAGGCTTTGGACGCGGCGACGCAGAGTGCGCGCGACCACAGCCATCAGGCGCTCACACCCTTGCATCTGCTGTCGGGAATCCTGCGCGACAGCGAGGGAATCGCCAGCGAGATTCTCGCCAAGCTCGACGTGCGTCCGGATGACCTGCGCAGACTTGTCGAGATCGAACTTGCCAAGCAGCCCAAGCTCACCGGCAGCGTCGGCCAGACGTATCTTGCGCCCTCGACATCGAAACTCTTTGAAGACGCGCTCAAGGAGATGTCCGCGCTCACCGACGAGTTTCTCTCGGTCGAGCATTTGCTTCTCGCTATGACCGGAACGGATGATCCGGCAGTGGAGAAGCTGTTTGCGGACCTCGGTGTGACGCACGATAATGTCTTGAAAGCGATGCGTGACTTGCGCGGCGGGCAGCGGGTGAAGGATCAATCGCCGGAAGAAAAATATCGCGCGCTGGACAAATACGGCCGCGATTTGTGCGATCTGGCTCGACGGGGAAAACTCGATCCGGTCATCGGTCGCGACGAGGAAATCCGGCGCGTTTTGCAAGTGCTCTCGCGCCGAACGAAAAACAATCCCGTGCTCATCGGCGAGCCGGGAGTGGGGAAGACCGCGATTGTCGAGGGCCTCGCGCAACGCATTGTCTCCGGCGACGTGCCCGAGAATCTCAAGAACAAGCGCGTGGTCACACTCGATCTCGGCGCGTTAGTGGCGGGCGCGAAGTTCCGCGGTGAATTCGAAGAGCGGTTGAAGGCTGTCCTGAAAGAAGTGATCGGCGCGGAAGGCGGCATCGTGCTCTTCGTTGACGAGCTGCACAATCTCGTCGGTGCCGGCCGGGCGGAAGGCTCGATGGATGCGTCGAATCTCCTGAAACCCGCTCTGGCGCGCGGCGAACTGCACTGCATCGGCGCGACCACCATTGACGAATACCGCAAGCACATCGAAAAGGACGCCGCGCTTGAACGCCGTTTTCAACCCGTGCTCGTTACTGAGCCGAGTGTGGAAGATACGATCTCGATTCTGCGCGGGCTGAAGGAGAAATACGAGGTGCATCACGGCGTGCGCATCACTGACGGCGCGCTCATCGCGGCGGCCACACTCTCGCACCGCTACATCAGTGACCGCTTCCTGCCCGACAAGGCCATTGATCTGATTGACGAAGCGGCGTCGAAATTGCGGCTCGAACTCGATTCCATGCCCGAGGAAATTGACTCGCTCGTCCGACGCATCCGCCAACTCGAAATTGAGAAGGTTGCGGTGGCGCGTGAAAAGGACGAAGCGTCCAAAGAGAGACTGGCGCGTATTGAAGAGGAAATCCGCGACCTGCAAAGCGAAGAGCGCAAGCTCCGCGCGAAGTGGGAGAAAGAGCGCGGCGTCATTCAGAGCATTCGCAAGCTGAAAGAGCAAATCGAGCAGGCGCGCGTGCAGGAGCAGGCGGCCGAACGCGAGGGCGATCTGGCGCGCGTCTCCGAAATCCGCTATGGAAAACTGCGCGAACTGAATTCGCAACTTGAAAAAGCGCAGAAAGATTTAGCGACTCTTCAGAAGAGCGGCGCGATGCTCAAGGAGGAAGTCACCGAAGAAGACGTGGCCGAAGTGGTCGCCAAATGGACCAAGATTCCGGTCTCAAAAATGCTGGAAAGCGAGCGAGCGAAACTCCTGCACATCGAGGAACACATCCGCCAGCGCGTGGTCGGGCAGGACGAAGCGGTGGAAGCGGTTGCCAGTGCCATTCGCCGCGCGCGCTCGGGACTGTCCGATGAGAACCGTCCGTTAGGCAGCTTTCTGTTTTTGGGGCCGACCGGCGTGGGCAAGACGGAATTGGCACGCGCGCTGTCCGAGTTTCTCTTTGATGATGAGAACGCGATGGTGCGCATTGACATGTCCGAATACGGCGAGCGGCACACGGTGTCGCGTTTGGTGGGCGCGCCGCCGGGCTATGTCGGCCACGAAGAAGGCGGACAGCTCACCGAAGCGGTGCGGCGCAGGCCGTATTGCGTGGTGCTGTTGGATGAAATCGAGAAGGCGCATCCCGATGTGTGGAACGTGCTCCTGCAGGTTCTCGATGACGGCCGTTTGACGGACAGTCAGGGCCGCAAAGTGGATTTCAAGAACACGATTCTCATCATGACCTCGAATCTCGGCTCGGACATCATTCACACGCACAGCGACGCGTTCGCGCGCGGCGGGGAAGCGGCGCAAGAAGTGAAACGCGAGGTGCTCGATCTGCTGCGGCGCTCGATCCGACCCGAGTTTCTCAACCGCATTGACGAGATCATCGTCTTCCGCTCTTTGGACCGCGACGATCTGCGCAAGGTGGTGGACATTCAGCTCGCGCGCATCATCAAGCGTCTCGAAAAGCAAGACATCATGCTCAAAGTGCAGGACGACGCGAAAGAGCTTATCCTGCGCGAGGGCTACGATCCGGCGTTCGGTGCGCGGCCTCTGAAACGCGCGCTGCAACATCTTCTGCTCGATCTGCTCTCCGAGGAGATTCTGGCGGGAAAAATTCTGCCCGGCCAGACGCTGACGGTGAAAGCGGAGAAAGGCCGGCTGAAGTTTGAAGAGAAATCGAAGCCCAATTGAATGGAAAACACAATTGTCAAGGAGGAAAAATGAAGAGGTCGACAAGTTTCCGTATCGACTTCGTTCAGGAAATCATCGGAGTCGATGAACAAAAAGGTATTGTAAAAGCGCTCTTTTATCCCGACCCACGTAGATACGAGGATCGAACAATTGATGGAAAAGAATACGTCTTTGACAAACTGGACAGTATGCTCTTTGAGAAGAAAATGTTCTATGAGAAGCTCATTGAAAGCCTTAAGGACAAGCCGGTCTACTATCAACCGCCAGAAGTTCAAGACTTCAGTAAATACGGTCTTTCGAGGATCGAGGAAGTTCGGAACTTCCTCGTTGGCGGGACATTGCCCTGCACCCTTGAGGACAAATCTGAAGCTTTCTTACGGTCGCTTGAGAAAGACGAGTTGGGATTTGTAATAGTGAGCCTCGATGTTGTGGGTTCGACGAAGCTGGCAACGACACTGGATTCACATGCCTACGCGCGTGTGATTTCGATATTGCTCTACGAATTATCGAACATTATCCCTCTGTTTCACGGCCATGTGCTGAAGTACACGGGTGATGGTTTCATAGCGTATTTTGCGGAGCCGAGCTTCATTACAAAACATGATCTCGGTCTCGATTGTGCATGCGCATTGCACGCGATGGTTTACGAGGTGATCAACCCGCTGCTCGAAGAACAAGATTACCCTGAGATCGGCGTGCGGATTGGAATGGACTCCGGCCAAGCAGAAATCGTGGTAATGGGTAGCCCTCAAACAAAACAACACATCGACATTATCGGCAGAATCGTGAGTCTTGCCGCCAAGATACAGTCATGTGCCAAACCAGGCGAAATCTGGCTGGGGGACAGCGTATGCAAACACCTATACGTAGCGTGGCGTCAAGTCATTGAGGAGGTGCCTCTCAAACAGACATGGCAGTACAAAGATGTCGACGGCAAACCGTATCCCGTCCATCGTCTGAACCTTGGCAAAGTCAACCCAGAATGGAGGGCCAATTTCCAACCCTCACCGCGTGTTCCCGATTCCGGCTGGGTCGGGAGCGGTGGCTCGCCGGAGAGAGACTCTCAGTGATTCTCTATGCCGGAAACGCCCTTTCGACTGGAGGCACGGTGTCGCGGCTGAGAATAGCCAGGCGTTGTCTCAGATGAAGAGAAGAGGTCACCTCGCGTTTCATCCGATCACGATTCGGTGCGGATCATGAATGACTGGATCGACCCCTCCGTTTGGGCAGAACTTGAGAAGAAGATGCACGAAGATGATTATCTTCGTGAACGTGGCATATTCGTCGACTACGTAAGGCCGGTAGACTCTCAGGGGAAGAGACTATGGGCGCTGGGAAAGCGTTTGTACTACAATCGTCCGGAATCCGAAACGTTCCACGACTTCATCGTGGGTGTGCTGATCTCGACCCTAGGGCAACAATGGTGGGATGCGAATCGTCACTCAAGTGAACCGCATTTCATCATGCAGTGCTATCTCCGCATGCACGAGTGGAGGCAGCAACTTGAGAATCCAGAGAATGTGACGAGCACTGGGACCTTGATGTGTGTACCCGACGGATACAGTGGGTATCTTCTGAGTCTTGCCTTCGACGTGTGCAGCCTGATCCACGCATGCAACCTGCCAGAACCTCTTCTCAAACGGCTTAGACACAAAGACCAATTCCAGGGTGCGCGGTACGAGATTGCCATTGCCTCCATGTTTGCGCGTCTCGATTGCGCAGTCGAGTTTCAAGACATTGCATCAGATCCTTCGGCGAAGCGGTGTGAGTTCTTGGCAAGACACCGCGATAGTGGGGAATGCATTGCAGTAGAGGCAAAGAGTCGGCACCGCTCAGGCGTCATTCACCATCCCGGCACGTTCGAGTTGCCACACAACCTCTATTCCGATCTTGACCGCCTGTTCAGAGACGCGCTTTGCCAGAGCCCTGGGGGACTTCCATATCTCATATTCGTCGACGTCAATCTTCCACTCACGCCCGGAACTCCTGTGCATGATAAGCGGTGGTTCGCTGCGGTCAACAGCATAGGAGACAAGTTCCCCTCCTGCAATCTGCAGGGACGGGATCCGTTCAACTTGGTGGTATTTACCAACTACGGCGACCACTTCCAGAAGGACATGCCCGTGTGTGAGTCTGAAGTCATCGGATTGTTGTCACCCAATCCGCTTGTACAGCATCCAAACGGCGTGCTGCTCGATCGGTTGCGTTTGGCCCTTCGACACTACGGCTTCGTGCCCAACATCGAAGCGCGTCCACGTGCATCGGGATAAACTAAGCGATCCGGATTCGGGGTTGCGCGTGTGCCCGATTCCGGCCGGGTTGCGAAGACTGAACCCGGCTCGGCGGAAAGACAGCGGGGCACGTGAAGACACGTGCCGCCGCGGTCGAGAGGGATTCCGGACGCCCGCGCGCAAGACAAAAGAGCGCGCAGTGTCCGGAATGACAGATCAAGCCCCCCCTTTTGTCCCCCCGTGAACGGGGGGAGATAAGAGTGCTTTGGAAGTTGCGAAACAAATTCGTATCTTTGACCCCGTTGCGGATAATCCGCGCGGGGTTTGACTCTCCATGAACCAAGCCTACATTTTGCACGCTATTTCCGTTATCGGCACGCTCATCGTGCTTGAGGGCTTGCTCTCGGCCGATAACGCGCTGGTGCTCGCGGTTCTGGTCAAACATCTGCCGAAGAAAAAACAGAAGAAGGCCCTGCTCTACGGCATTGCCGGCGCGTTCGTATTCCGTTTCATCATGCTGGTGACGGCGAGGTGGTTCATTCATTTGTGGTATCTGTGCGCGGCGGGGGCTCTCTATCTGGCCTACATCTCGCTCAAACATTTTCTTTCTCACGCCACTCCCGCCCGGCGCGGCAAGGCGAAGAAGGGGCCGTCTTTCTGGCGCACGGTGATTAGCGTGGAACTCACCGACGTGGCCTTTGCCGTTGACAGCGTGGTGGTGGCGGTGGCGCTCTCGCGCGAACTGTGGCTGATCTACACCGGCGGCGTGCTGGGGATCATCGCCATGCGCTTTGCGGCGGGCGGATTCCTTTCGCTACTGGAGCGTTATCCGGGTTTGGAGCACATGGCCTACGCTCTGGTGGGATGGATCGCGGTCAAGTTGAGCGTGCAGTCCTACGGCATGTTTGTGGGAGATGAGAGCATCCATTTGACCAAGTGGGTCTTTTGGACTGGAATGGGGGTGATCGTGGTGGGCGGCACCGTGCTGGCCATTCTGACCGGCAAGCGCAACAGACCCGCGCGTCAGAGCGATTCGCCAAAGGTCGAGCCGCCGGTGGAGAAGACCGGCGTTTGAGCTATCAGAGACCGATCTCGAAGGAGGCTGGAAAGTCGTTGATTTCCGGCCTCTTTTTTTGTATATTATCAGCTTACCAAAGGTGATTTGTCCACAAAATCTCCTTTCGCAACGTCCGAACCTTTCCCACCGGCTATGGACAGAAAAATCAGGATATTGGTGGCCAAACCCGGGCTGGATGGGCATGACCGGGGAGCCAAGGTCATGGCGGCCGCTTTTCGGGATGCGGGCATGGAGGTCATCTATACCGGCCTCCGCCAGACCCCGGAAATGATCGTTGAAGCGGCTCTTCAGGAGGGTGTGGACGTGGTCGCCCTTTCGATTCTGTCGGGCGCTCACATGACAATCTTCCCCGCAGTGCTTAATCTTATGAAGGAAAAGGGATTGCGGGATGTTCTGCTGACCGGGGGCGGGATCATTCCGAAAGAGGAAATGGAAGAGCTGGAGAAGATCGGTGTCGGGAAATTGTTTGGACCCGGCACGCCCACTTCCGTTCCTATTGCCTACATCCGGGAATGGGTGAAGACCCACCGAGCCCAGTGAAACGAGACGCGCCGCCAAACGTACAACTAACGCTACCAGCCAATGTCCGGACACAGCAAATGGGCGACGATCCGTCGCAAGAAGGAGAAGGTGGATGCCGCGCGCGGGCAGGTATTCACGCGGCTCATTCGCGAACTGACGATTGCCTCGCGGCTGGGCGGATCCAATCCGCTGTCGAACGCGCGGCTGCGCAGCGCGATTGACGCGGGCAAGGCCGCTAACATGCCGAGCGACAACATCGAGCGCGCCATCAAGAAAGGCGCGGGCGAATTGGAAGGGCAGATTCTCGAAGAAGTGCGCTATGAAGGCTACGGCCCGGGCGGGGTGGCGATCTTAGTGGAATGCGTGAGCGACAACCGCAACCGCACCGCCAGTGACGTGCGCCACGTGTTCGCCAAGCGCAACGGCAGCATGGCCGAAGCCGGCGCGGTGGCGTGGATGTTCGAGCGGCGCGGCTACCTGACTCTCGAAGTGGATCAGGGCACGGAAGATGAGATCATGGAGATCGCCATCGAGGCCGGAGCCGATGACGTTCGCGGCGACGGCACGATCTGGGAGGTGTTCACCTCGCCCGAAGACCTTTACAAAGTCAAGGCCGCCATCGAGGCCCGCAACAAGAAAGTGAGTTCGGCGGAGATTTCCTACATCCCCAAGACCACGATGAAAGTCGAAAGCGACAAAGCGCAGTCGCTCGTGAATCTGATTGACGCGCTCGAGGAACTCGACGACACGCAGCACGTGTACTCGAACTTCGAGATGGACGATTCGGTGATGGAATCGCTGAGCCGGTGACCGTGACCGCACAGGACAGCGCGGTGGTGCTGGGCATTGATCCGGGTTTGGGAACCACGGGCTGGGGAGTGGTTTCTTGGTCGCGCGGGCGGGCAGCCTACGTGGATGCCGGTCGCATCCGCACCTATCCCAACCAGCCCATCGGCCGCAGGCTCGAAAAGATCTTCCATGAGCTGCAGGAGGTGATGACGCGCTTTTCAGTCACCGCCTGCGCGGTGGAGAGCGGCTACGTGGGTAGAAGTCCGTTGAGCGCTTTGCAACTCGGACAGGCGCGGGCGGCGGCGGTGTTAGCGGCGGAAACGCGCGGCCTGCCGGCGGAAGCGCTGGCCCCGCGGGAAATCAAGATGGCCGTCACCGGACGCGGCTCAGCGGCCAAGGGGCAAGTGGCTTACGTGGTCGGCAAAATGCTCGGCCTGGCGTTTGACGAAGGCGAGGAAGACGTCTCCGACGCGCTGGCGGTGGCGCTCTGCCGGGTTCTGCGCAGCCGGCGAACCGTTGCGGCGGGAGAGGCGCGATGATCGAGTTCGTGGAAGGCGCGCTGGCGGCCAAAACGACGTCTCAGGCGGTGGTGACGGTGGGCGGCATCGGCCTCAAGAGCATGATTTCGCTTTCCACCTATGATGACCTGCCGGCGGTGGGCGAGACGACTCGGCTTTGGACGCACCTTCAGCTCCGCGAAGACGAGCTGCATCTCTTCGGGTTCTCCACTCGTGAAGAGCGCCAGCTCTTTCAGCACCTGATCAGTGTGAACGGCGTCGGTCCGCGGCTGGCGATGATTCTGCTTTCGGCGGCGCGGCCGGAGGTGATTCGCCGGGCGGTGGCCGAGGGCGACAGCGACCGTTTGAAGAGCGTTCCGCGCATCGGCACCAAGATCGCCGAGCGCATCGTGCTCGAACTCAAGAAGAAAGTCGGCGAGGAAGCTCCCGAACTTGCGGCCGGAACCGGCAAGGCGCGCGAGGTGCCGCAAGCGGTAACGGCGCTCTGCGCGCTAGGTTTCACCCGCGCCGAGGCGGAGAAAGCTGTGGACGGCGCGCTCAAGCGCGGCGGAGCAAGCGTGGAAGAACTGGTCAAACTTGCGCTCAGGACTCCCTGATGCCGCGCATTATTGAGCCGCAGCTTCACGAAGAAGATCGCGATCTGGAGCTTTCGCTTCGGCCCACCACCTTCGACGAATTTGTGGGACAGGCGAAGGTCAAGGAACAGCTTTCGATTTTCATACAGGCCGCGCGCGAGCGGGGGGAAGCGCTCGATCATTGCCTGCTCTACGGCCCGCCGGGCCTGGGCAAGACCACGCTGGCGCACCTCATGGCGCGCAGCCTGAATGCGAACATTCGCGTGTCCACCGGTCCGGTGCTCGAGCGCGCGGGCGATCTGGCCGGATTGCTCACCAATCTGGCCGACCGCGACGTTCTGTTCATTGACGAAATCCATCGCCTGAGTTCGGTGGTGGAGGAATATCTCTACCCGGCGATGGAAGACTACAAGCTCGACATTCTCATTGACAGGGGGCCGGCGGCGCGCAGCATTCAGCTCGATTTGCCCCGCTTTACTCTGGTCGGTGCGACCACGCGGGCGGGACTCTTGACCGGGCCGCTGCGTTCGCGTTTCGGTGTCACGCTGCGACTGGATTACTATGAGCCGGAAGAGCTGCATCAGATTCTGCGGCGCTCGGCGCGGCTCCTGAACGTGCAGGTGAAGGAGGAAGGCTTCGCCGAAATTGCGATGCGCTCGCGGGGCACGCCGCGCGTGGCCAACCGCCTGCTGCGGCGCATCCGCGACGTGGCGCAGGTGCGCGGCGACGGACAGATCACGGGCTCGCTGGCGCGCGAAGCCCTCATCCTGCTCGAGATTGACGAGCACGGACTGGACGATCTGGACATGCGCTTTTTGCGCGCGCTCATCGAGAAATTCCGCGGCGGGCCGGTGGGACTGGGTACGCTGGCCGTGTCGGTGGGAGAGGAAGAAGGCACGCTCGAGGAAATCTGCGAGCCGTATCTCATCCGGCAGGGTTTCCTGCAGCGCACGCCGCGAGGCCGGGTAGCCACGCCGCAAGCCTTCGAACATTTGGGATTGATCGCGCCGCAGCGCTCGCTGCTGTAGGGCGGGATCGGAAAGATGCCCAGCAAGCTGGGCGCTACGCATGCACAAGCGGCGCAAACCGCGCCGCGGGGGAAAACATCAAGGGGTAGGACGGACACATGCCTGTTACTTCGGCCGTATATCAGCCGCGCGGAGTGCAAACCACTCCCCGCTTATCGGATTTCAAGTACGCGCTGCCGGACAGACTGATCGCGCAGGAGCCGTTGCCGAATCGCGACGATTCGCGGCTGCTCATCGTGGATCGCGATACACGCACTTACCGCGACGCGAAGTTCCCGGACCTTCTCGATTATCTCGATCCGGGTGATTGCCTCGTGGTCAACGAAACGCGCGTTTTTCCGGCGCGTCTCAAGGGCTACAAAGAGAAGACCGAAGCCGAGATCGAGGTCTTTCTGCTGCGCCGCCTGACCGAGGAACTGTGGGAAGTGTTAGTGAAGCCGGCCCGCAAGGTGCGCACCGGCAACACCATCCTGATCGGCGACTGCATTACCTGCGAAGTGATTGACAATACCACCTCGGGCGGCCGGGTGGTGCGTTTTCATTATGACGGCGACTTCGCGGCGCTGGTGGAGAAGTTCGGGCAGCCGCCGCTGCCGCCGTACATCCGACGCGAGGCGCGGCCCAACGACCGCGAGCGTTATCAGACCATCTTCGCCCGCGTGTCGGGAGCGGTGGCCGCACCCACCGCCGGTCTGCACTTCACCCCCGAGCTGGTGAAGAAGGTGCGGGCCAAGGGGCTGGAAGTGGTGCCGCTGATTCTGCACGTGGGACTGGGGACTTTCCGGCCGGTGCAGGTGGAGGACCTGTCGCGGCACCGCATGGACTCCGAGTATTACGAAGTGGCTCAGGCATCCGTGGACACCATCAACCGGGCGATCGCTCAGGGGCGGCGGATCGTGGCGGTGGGCACGTCGGTGACGCGCACGCTGGAAACCGTGGCCAACTTCAACGGCGGTATCAAGAGTGCACGCGGCTGGACGGACAAGTTCATCTACCCCCCGTATCATTTCAAAGTGGTGGACAGGCTCATCACCAACTTCCATCTGCCGGGCTCCACCTTGCTTATGCTGGTTTCGGCGTTCGCCGATCAGGAACTCATCATGAAAGCGTATCGCCACGCCATTCGCGACAAGTACCGCTTCTACAGCTATGGCGATGCGATGCTGGTCCTTTGAGTTTTGCGCTGCTGATGCCCGCGGCCGGCGGCGGTGTGCGGCTGGGGGCCGAGCTGCCCAAAGCGCTGGTGCAAATCGCCGGCGCACCCATGTTCGTCCATGCGGCGCGGCCCTTCCTGCGGAATGCACAGTGCGTCGAGGCGGTGGTGACCGCTCCCGCCGGATGGGAGCCCCGCTTTCAGCAGGCGGCCGACCGCGAATGGGGAAAGGAGCGAGTGCGCGTAGTGACGGGCGGAGCCGTGCGGCAGGAATCGGTGGCGTGCGCGCTGGCGGCTCTCATTTCTGATGCGGAATTTGTCCTCATTCACGATGCTGCGCGTCCGCTCGTCGGCGAAGCCCTCATCGGGCGCGTTCTGGCCGCTCTCGCGGATGCGGCAGCCGCGGTGCCGGCTCTGCCGCTGGCGGACACACTGAAGCGAACGGATGAGCAGAAGACGGTTGTAGAAACCGTGGAGCGCGCAGGACTGGTGGCCGTGCAAACGCCGCAAGGCATTCGGAGAGCGGCGGCTGAGGAAGCGCAGCGCCGCGCGCGTGCGGAGGGCTTTGAGGGAACGGACGACGTGTCGCTCATCGAACATTTCGCCCTCGGCACGGTGAAGGCGGTGGCCGGCGATCCCCGCAATTTCAAGATCACCACCACCGAAGATCTCACTCTGGCAAGAAAGCTCATGGAACTCAACGGGCAGTGCGCCGGAGCCTCCGGGAAAAACCGATGACGCGAGCACACGCCAATTCAGGGTTCATGGCCATGCGGTTCCATGAGCCCTTTTGCATTCGCGGATGTGCGCGGTGAGCCTGCGCGTGGGCTTGGGAGTGGATGCGCACCGGCGCGTGACCGGACGGCCGTTGATCTTGGGCGGCGTTCAAATTTCGTCCGATTTCGGATTGGAGGCGCATTCCGACGGCGACGTGCTGGCGCATGCGATCATGGACGCGTTGCTGGGCGCGGCCAATCTCGGCGACAAGGGCACGCATTTTCCTTCCGGTGATCCGCAGTACAAGAATATTCGCTCGCTCATCCTCTTGGCGCAGGTTTCTGAAATGCTAACTGCGCGCGGGCATAAGATACGGAATATTGACGCGAGCGTGATGTGCGAGGAACCGAAGCTGACCCCCTATGTTCCAGAGATGAAGCGGGAATTGGCGACGTGTATGAGCCTGAACGAGAGCGTTATTTCGATCAAGGCCACCACGCTGGAGCGGATGGGTTTCACGGGACGCGGCGAAGGCATCGCGGCGCTGGCGGTAGCGATGGTGGAGTG
>JAPKYT010000052.1 GCA_026394155.1 bacterium
CTGCCCACTCTCTTCGGCGAGAAGGTGGTGATGCGAATCCTCGACAAGACCAACCTGACTCTCGATCTCAGCAGTTTCGGCTTCGAGGAGCGCGCGCTCGAGGACTTCCATCACGCCATCCGGCTTCCCTACGGCATGATCTTGGTGACGGGTCCCACCGGATCCGGGAAAACGACCACGCTGTACAGCGTGCTCGCCAAGCTGAACACGCCCACCGTCAACACCATGAGCGCCGAAGACCCGGTGGAGTACAACTTCTCGGGCCTGAATCAGGTACTGGTGAGAGAAGAAGTGGGGTTGACCTTTGCTTCGGCGCTGCGCGCCTTTCTGCGCCAGGATCCGGACATCATCATGATCGGCGAGATTCGCGATCTGGAGACCGGATCCATCGCCGTGCGCGCGGCGCTCACCGGGCACCTCGTGCTCTCCACGCTGCATACGAACTCCGCCGCCGCCACCATTTCTCGCTTAGCGGATATGGGCGTCGAGCGGTTCTTGGTGTCGTCCTCGCTTTTGCTGATCGTGGCCCAGCGGCTGATCCGCAAAATCTGCACGAAGTGCAAGGCTCCCGTCGAGGTCCACGCCGAGGCTCTGCGCGAAGCGGGAATTGACCCCGAACAAGCGGCGGGAGCGACGTTCTACAAGGGGACCGGCTGCATCGAGTGCAACAACATCGGTTACCGCGGCCGGACGGGCATCTACGAGGTCATGCCCATCACGCCCAAGATCCGCACCATGATTCTGGACGGGAAAATGTCCATGGAACTGGAAGCGGCGGCGGTGGCGGACGGCATGCTGACTCTGCGTCAAGGCGCGGTGATGAAGTTCATGCGGGGAATCACCACCATGGAAGAGGTTCTCCGCGTGACCGGAGACATGTAGAGGTTGTGCCATGCGAACCCGACTCGCACTCTTCTTTGACGATCTGGTTCTGGAAGAACTCCTCTATCTGGAGGAAGAGCTGGATCGCCGCAAGGAGAAATACCGCCGGAACTACGCGGTCTTGGCGGTGCAAACCGACCGTCCGGTCCTGCGCATCGAGAACATGAAGGATCTCGAGCGCTTTCATCGCGACATGCGCCGTTTCGTGTCGGCCAGCGCGGCGGTGGGCGGCGGCACGCTGCTCTATTTCTCGCCGGAGCTGAGCATCATTCTGTTCACGGCCGTCGAGGGCGCGGGCCGCACCTGTTCGGCGCTGCTCAGCGGACTGCCGGAGTTGCACGGCCAGTATAGCGATCCGGCGCTGCGCATCGGCCTCAAGTTAGGGTTGGCGTCCGGTCACGACCTGCTGGCCCCGGGATCGCCGCGCAGCGTGCGCTCCTCGCCGCTGGTCAGGCGGGCCAGTCAATCCGCCTGGCGCGGCACGGCCGGCACGGTGCTTATGGATGACAACAGTTATCACGAATGGCCCGACAAGCTGGGAGCCGAACCGCTTCCCTTTGATCTTGACGGCCAGCGCGTCTACCGCGCGGTTCCCGGCACGCTGGGCAAGGCGAGGGCCAAGTACGATGACGAGGCGCTGCTGAAGTTTCTGCGCAAGGTCGGCGACGCCGGCATTCCCACTCTGAAGTATGATCTCACGCGGGTGGAACGCTCGACGACCTCCGCCGATCTGCACCCCGATTCCGTATGTGTGGCGTTCCAAGCGTACGATCCGGGCAGCGACAGCAACCTCATCTTCAAGGAGATTATCGCCGTGTCGGACTACGGCGACCATATTGAATCCGTGAAGCGCATGGTGAACTCGGCCGGACTGGCGTTGGTGAGGCACGAGGCCGCGGCCGGTTTAGTCACTTAGTCGAAACCGATCATTGGGAGTCTGATTATGGCGCTGGACATCCGCTCGCTGCTTCGGGATCTTGTCCAAATGCGCGGCAGCGATCTTCATCTGACGGTGAACTCTCCGCCCCGGGTGCGGGTGGATCAGCAGATCATCGCCCTCAGCTACGATACGCTGACGCCCGAGCAGAGCAAGGGCCTTGCCTACAGCATTCTCACCGACAAGCAGCAGAAGAAACTCGAGCTCGATTTTGAAGTGGATTTCGCCTTCGGCGTGGACGGACTCTCCCGCTTTCGCGGCAACGTGTTCTTCCAGCGCGGTTCGCTGACCACGGTGATTCGTGCCATTCCCTTTGAGATTCCCCCGCTGGAACAGCTCAAACTGCCGCGCATCTGTCACACCTTCCCGGCCAAGCCGAAAGGGCTGGTGTTGGTGACGGGACCCACCGGATCGGGCAAGTCCACCACGCTGGCCGCCATCATTGATCGCATCAATGTGGAGCGGGCGGTGCACATCATTACCATCGAAGATCCGGTGGAATACGTGCACGCGCACAAGCAGGCCATCGTGAATCAGCGCGAGGTGGGCGCCGACACCAAGAGTTTCGCCACCGCGCTGAAATACGTGCTGCGGCAGGATCCCGACGTCATTATGGTCGGCGAGATGCGCGACCTCGAGACCATTCAGGCGGCCCTGACGGCCGCCGAGACCGGTCACTTGGTGTTTGCTACGCTGCACACCAACTCGGCCACGGAATCCGTCAACCGCATCATTGACGTTTTTGCGCCCCACCAGCAGGGTCAGGTTCGCGGGCAACTTTCCATGACGCTGGAGGCGGTGGTCACGCAGAAGCTGCTGCCGCGCAAGGGAGGCAGCGGCGTGGTGCTGGCGGCGGAAGTGATGATGTGCACGCCGGCCATCCGCGCGCTCATTCGCGAGAACAAGGTTCATGAGATGTACGGCATCTTGCAGGTGTCGCAGAAATACGGCATGGTGACCATGAACATGTCTCTCTATGATCTGGTCACGGCGGGGCAGGTGTCGGCCGAGCGCGCACTCAGCGCCTCCAACTTGCCGGAGGAGCTGGAGCGCATGCTGGGCGCGACCCACAGCCTACCCGGCAGCCGGGCGAGAACTTTAGCCGGTCGAGTGGAGCGATAGTCTAAGCAGGCAGGTGAATCATGCCGGTCTTCGTTTACAGCGGCCGCACGGCGGGATCAAAAACCGTCAGCGGAGAAATCGAGGCCAGGGACAAGCAGGAGGCGATGGGGAAACTGCGTCAGCGGCGCGTGGTCGTCTCCGAAGTGCGCGCCAAGCCCCGGGACTTGGCGGTCGGCGGCATGCGCCGCAGAGTCGGCGTGAAGGACCTCAAGATCTTCGCGCGGCTCTTCGGCACGATGGTCAACGCCGGTCTGCCGATTGACATGTGTCTGCAAATTCTCGTCGAACAGACCAAGAACAAGACGTTCGCCAAAACCATCGCCGACGTTCATAACGGGGTAACGGGCGGTGCTTCGCTCTCGGACGCGCTTTCGAGACACAAACGGGTCTTCGACAATCTGTTTGTGAATATGGTGGCGGCCGGTGAAGCGGGCGGCGCGCTGGCCATGGTGTTCCAGCGCTTGGCCACTTATCTCGAAAAGGCTGACGCGCTATCGCGCAAGGTGAAAGGCGCGATGATCTATCCCGCGGTCATCGCCTCGGTGGCGACAGGCGCCACCATCTTCATGCTCCTCAAGGTCATTCCCGTCTTCGCCAAGATGTTCCACGATCTTGGCGCCGAGCTGCCGGGCCCGACGAGATTCGTGATGGCTCTGTCGAACGTCTTGCAGCGCACCTTCCTTCCCGGCTTGGCGGTTCTCATCGTGGCCGGGTTCATATTCCGGCGCTGGCACCGGACGGAGCAGGGAAAGCGGACGGTGGACAAGCTGCTGCTCAAGGCGCCGGTCCTGGGCTCGGTTATTCGCAAGACGGCGATTGCGCGGTTCACGCGCACTCTGGGCGTGCTGATTTCCTCGGGCGTGCCGATTCTCTCCGCGCTGGATATTACCGCCAAGACCTCCGGCAACGTGGTCATTCAAACCGCCATCGAGAAAGTGCGGCGCTCGATTTCCGAAGGCAAGAACATCACGGTTCCGCTGGCGGAATCCGGCGTGTTCCCCTCGATGGTGGTGCAGCTCGTAGCGGTCGGTGAACAGACCGGCCGGCTGGCCGAGATGCTCGGCAAGATCGCCGACTTCTACGATGAAGAAGTGGACGCGGCGGTGTCGGCCATGACCTCTCTCATCGAACCCGTCGTCATCGTCCTCATGGGAGGCGTGATCGGCGGACTCTTGGTGTCCATGTATCTGCCGATGTTCGACATGATCGGCGCCATCAAATAGCAGGTGGGCGATGCGCCTCGTCTCCGAAACCGGTCAAAACTTCTCCACGTTTTTGGCGGCGCGCATGGTGTTCGTGACCGTGCTGCTGGGCGTGGCCCTGCTCTTTCGTCCGGGCGACAGAGGAGCGCTGCCGTACTTGATGTTGTTCGGAGCGAATGCGGCGCTGAGTCTCGGCTCCTGGGAATGGTTCAGGCGCAGCGGGACGGCGGCTTTCGTGCGCTGGATCGCGCTGACGGCGGCGGTCTGCCTCGACACTCTGGTACTATACTATGCCGGCGGCGCCAACAGCGAGTTCGTATTCCTTTACTTTTTCTCGGTCGGCGCCGCCGGCATTCTGACCGGCCTGCCGGGCAGTCTCTGGACGGCGCTGCTCTCAACGGTTGGCATTGTGTGCCTCTACCGGGCGGAATCCGCAAACTGGTTCACCGTGTTCGGGTTGCGGGCGTTTCTGTACTCCATCAACTTCTTTCTCACGGCCTTTCTCACCTCCTATGTGTTCGAGAGGCTGCGGCGGCGGGAACGCACTCATCAACGCACGCTGGGCGAACTCCGCCAGACGCGACTGGAGATGCAGGCGATTCTCGATTCATTGAGCACCGGCGTGGCGGTCTTGGACGTGGTGGGAAACGTGTTGTATTCGAATCCGGCGGGCCGGCGGGTTCTTGGCCTGCCGCCCGCGACCGCCAATGAAGCCGTGCAGTCCGTGCTTGCGCCCGATCAGCCGATGGGACAGGCGGTGCGGGCGCTGCTGCGGAGAGCGAGCGCGGATTCGCGCATGGAAATCGAGTTGACGGCTGCGGGCGGTCGCCGTCCGGTGGGCTTGTCCGTGTCACCGCTTCTCGATGCGCAGGGGAACCCGCACGGCTGTGTCGTGCTCTTCAGCGACTTGACGCGCGTCAAGGAAGTGGAGAGATCGGACCGCGAGCGCGAGCGCTTGGCCGCCATTGGCCGGCTGTCGCGCGACTTGGCTCATGAGATTCGCAATCCGCTGGCGACGGTGCGGGGCTGCGTGGAAATGATCCGCCGCGGCGAGGCCGACGCGTCGGAACTTCCGTCCTTTCTCGATTTGGCCCTGCGCGAATCGGACCGGCTGAACGCTTTGCTGCGTGATTTCCTGACGTTTGCCCAGCTGGAAACGCCATGTCGGCAAAAGGCCGACCTGTTGCCGCTCATTCGCCAGCGACTGGCCGGTCGCCCGGACGGAGTGTCCATTAAGGATGGCTTGGCGGAGCGCTACGACGCCGAGTTCGATCCCGATCAGATCGGGCTGGTGATGGACGCGATCCTCCTCTCCCTGTTCGAGTGGGCGGAAGGTGCGGGACAGATTCGCGTGGATCAGAGGGCGGAGGACCCGCGGCGGATTCGCTTTCTGCTCGCCGGCCGAAGCATACCTTTCGAAAAGAAGGAAACGGCCTTTCAGCCTTTCTCCGGCGTGGCGCGCACCTTCAGCGGTCTGGCTCTGCCGACTGCGCTGAGAGCGGTGCACGGGCACGGCGGAACCCTGACACTGGAAACGGAACCGGGGGTCGGCACCTGGTTCGACTTAACCCTCTGATGTGCGATGGCCAAAGAAAAAATCCTTATCGTTGACGACGAGCGCAGCATGGGGGAGTTCCTGACTCTGCTGCTGAGCAAGGAAGGGTACCGCGCGCGCGCGACCGCCTCGGGCCGGGAAGCCTTGGCGATTCTCGACGAGGAGCCCTGTCAGCTCATGATTACCGATTTGCGCATGCCGGAGATGAGCGGGCTGGAGCTGATCCGCGAAGCCCGGCGTCGCTTTCCGGAATTGGGCGTGGTCGTTATCACCGCCTTCGCCTCGCTCGAGTCGGCGGTGGAGGCGCTGCGACTTGGGGCCGCCGATTACATAACCAAGCCCTTCCATGTGGATGAGATCCGCACGGTGGTGGCCAAAGTGATGGACGGCCTCGCTTTGAGGAAGGAGAATCGCAAGCTCAAAGCGAAACTGCTCGAAGAGGGAGTGGTTCCGAAGATCATCGGCAGTTCGCCGCAGACGCGCGAACTTCTGGATCTCATCGAGCGGGTCGCGCCGTCGGATTCGACGATCCTCCTCACCGGCGAGTCGGGGACCGGCAAGGAGATTGTAGCGCAGATGATTCATCAGCTTTCGGAGCGCTCGACCGGGGAATTCGTCACCGTGAATTGCGGCGCCTTGCCCGACACTCTGCTGGAAAGCGAACTCTTCGGCCACACGCGCGGCAGTTTCACGGGAGCGGTGCGCGACAAAGACGGCCTCTTCAAAGTGGCCAGCGGCGGCACGCTGTTTCTGGATGAAATCGGCGACATGTCTCCGGCGCTGCAGGTGAAACTGTTGCGCGCCCTGCAGGAGCGCGAAATCCTGCCGGTGGGCGCCACCAAGCCGATCAAGATTGATGTGCGCCTGATCGCTGCCACCAACTCGGACCTTGAGCAGAAGCAGAAAACCGGGGAGTTCCGCTCGGACCTCTACTACCGTCTGTCGGTGATTCCCATTCACATCAAGCCGCTGCGCGAGCGCAAGGAGGACATTCTCGAGCTGAGCGAGTGCTTTCTCAGTCGCGCCTGCCGGCGGCACGGGTTGACGTTGAAGATGCTCTCGGACGAAGCGGCCGGACTTTTCCGGAGCTACTGGTGGCCGGGCAACGTGCGCGAACTGGAAAACACCATCGAGCGCGCGGTCATTCTGAGCGAAGGAAACACCATTGAAGCGTCGGTTCTGCCGGGCAAGATTCAATCGTCGGAGTCCGCCGGTTTTCGCTTAACCGCGGGTGGAGCGCAGGGTACTCTCGAAGACGTGGAGCGCGAGTACCTGCTGCGGGTGCTGGACGAAACCGGCTGGCAGAAAAAGCGCGCCTCGGAGATTCTGGGAATTGATCCCTCGACGATTTACCGCAAGCTCCAGCGCTACGGGATCGAGACCCCCAAATGATCGTGATCCACCGAGGCAGCGCGGGTTGAGGAGATGCGGGCTGCAACCTCATGTTGCAGATCGCCACGCGAAATCACGGTCCGTCCGGGTTATGAATCTTCTGACGAGGCGGCAAGGAGAATGATTTCAGGGAGTTGCACCACACGCGCAAGAATGGCATGTGGCTTGCCAAAACTATGAGCAGAACACCGCTCAGAAGTCAATCAATCAAGCCCTCTTGGAGGAAAAATGTTGAAGACAATCCGCCGCAAGAAAGCCCACAAGGGATTCACCCTCATCGAGCTCCTGGTCGTGATCGTGATTATCGGCATCCTCGCGGCCGTCGCGGTGCCGCGCTTCATGGGTGCTCAGGACCGTGCTCGCGTGGGCGCCGCTCGCGCCGACCTCGATCAATTCCGTCAGGCGCTCGGCATGTTCGAAATTGACTACGCTGATTACCCGGCGGCCATGACTCTGGCCACCTCGGTCACCGTGCTGGTGGATCCGCAGGGTAATCCGTACATGTCGCTGCCCACGGGCGCGAATTTCGCCGCCTATACCTACACCTACAACGGTGCCACCACGCCGACGTCCTACACGATGACCGTGACCTGCCTTGACAACGCGGGAACCCTCCTGACGGCGACGCCGGACGGCGTTCAGTAACGTAGCGTGAAGGCGGCCAGCCGCCGCGCAAGGATGATCTTCTCACGCAAACCCCCGGAGTTTCTCCGGGGGTTTCGTCATGGCAACATGGGCATGAATCCGTCTCGCTACGCGGCAATTTGCGCCCGTGTCTCCGCAGCATGTTGCGAGCGTTTCAGCACTGCGGATCGGAGCGTGTGCGCAATTGCCTGCCGACATTGACCTTGATGTCCGGAGATTTTCGTGGCACAAGCCTTGCAAACCATTGCGGTGAAGGGAGAGAACCGTCCGAACCATGCCCGCTTCCATGAGCCACGTGAAAATCCTCATCGTCGAAGACGAACAGGACTATCGAGACTATCTGAAGCAGCATCTCGAGGAGCGGGGGTACGAGGTGACCGCCGCCGCTGACGGCGCCACCGCCGTCGAGGCTTTCAGCGGCGAAGAGTTCGATCTGGTTCTTCTCGACCATCGTCTGCCGGGCAAGGACGGAGTGGAGGTCCTGAAGCAACTCAAGGCAGTGAACCGCGACACGCCGGTGGTTATGATGACCGCCTACGGCTATGTGCAGAACGCGGTGCAGGCCATGAGAAGCGGAGCTTTTGATTATGTTGCTAAGGAAGATCTCGGGCCGGATGTCATAGATTTGATTGTAACGCATGCGCTGGAGCAGCGCGCCTTGCGCGCCGAAAACGAGCGGCTGCGGCAGGAGGTGGCCGACCGCTACTCGTTCGACAACGTGGTGGGCAGATCGGCGGTCATGCGCGAGATTTTCCAGAAGGTCGTGCGCATCGCGCCTTTCAACAGCACCGTTCTTCTCAGCGGCGAATCGGGAACCGGCAAGGAAGTTATCGCCCGGTTGATCCATCTGCACAGCCGGGTGCGCAATCAGCCGTTCGTGACCATCAACTGCGCGGCGATTCCCGAGACGTTGCTGGAGTCGGAGCTTTTCGGCTACACCAAGGGCGCCTTCAGCGGCGCGGTGCGCACCAAGCGCGGTCTCTTCGAAGAGGCCAACGGTGGCACGATTCTCCTGGACGAGATCGGCGAGCTGCCCACCCTGCTGCAAGTGAAGCTGCTGCGGGTGCTGCAGGAAGGCAAATTGCGTCGGCTGGGCGATACCAATGAAATCACGGTGGACGTGCGCATCATCGCCGCCACCTCGCGCACCTTGGCGACCGAGGTGCGGGCGGGCCGGTTCCGTGAGGATTTGTTCTACCGTTTGAATATCATCCCCATGCACATGCCGCCGCTGCGCGAGCGGCCCGAAGATATTCCGCTGCTGGTGCATCATTTTCTCAAGAAGCTCGCGGACGGCCGCGGTCCGGTGGACGTCACCCCGGAGGCGATGCAACTGCTCATGAAGTCGCCGTGGCCGGGCAACGTGCGCGAGCTGCAGAACATCGTGGAGCGGGCCGTGGTTCTATCCGATTCCAATGTCATCACGGTGGATTCCCTGCCGCAGGAACTGCGGCGCACCACCGAGGATTTCAAGGTTCAGATTCCCGAGGAACAGCTCAGCATCAAGCAGACGCTGGCCGAACTGGTTCCCCGCGTGGAAAAGGAATTGATTCAGCGGGCGCTGCGGTTAACGAGCAACAACCGCACGCGCGCCGCCAGACTGCTGGAGATCTCTCACCGATCTCTACTCTACAAACTGAAAGAATACCACTGCTCATAGAGGAGGATGGGACGTGAAGCAGAGCCGTTGGGTAAAGGGAATGTGGCTCCCGGCCTGTGTGCTGGCGACGCTGGTGCTCTGGCTTGGCTGCGAGCAGAAGGGCGACATCAGCCCCACAGGTTCCAACAAGCGCGTTCTCACGTTCATTGATACAGTGATCGTGGACCCGCGCATCGTCGGTCCGGGGGAGACGGCGGCGGTGCATGCCCGCATCATGAGCGAAATCAATGAGCCTGCCGAAAGCGAGAACGTGCGTTTCAGCGTGACCCGAGGCACTTTGCCGGGCGGAAGGGTGGACACCACGGTGCTCACCGACCGTCTGGGTTGGGCCCGCACCTCGGTCACCGCGCCGGCCGATACCGGCACCATCCTGCTGCGAACGGATCTCCTGAGCATGTCCGAGCAGTGGGCGACGAACATCCGCGTGTCTACGGTTACGTCCGAGGAAGGCGTGCTGACCATGTGGAGCGATGCCGACACGCTTTACGCCGACAACGGCTTCTCGCGGACTCTGGTTCATGCCCGGCTGCGCAACGAGGCGCACAATCCTATTCCCGGAGTGGTCATCTCCTTCTCCACCAACGTGGGGTCGGTCACGCAGGCGGGGGTGACCGACAGCGTGGAGGGCACGGCGCACGCCACACTGGTCTCCACGACGGAAACCGGTCCGGCGACGGTGGTCGCATATTATGGATCCGCCCGCGACACGGCGCAGGTCCTCTTTTTGGAGCCGGTGGCGGCAAGTCTCATCGAAGTCACGTCGTCGCGCCCGCAGATCACCGCCGGTTCCGACAGCTCCATTATCACCGCTCGCGTGTTCGGAACCAACGGGCTACCGGTGGTGGACAACACCGTAGTGTCTTTCTCGACGACTCAAGGCACCTTGCGCAACCTGACCGCGCGCACCGTTAGCGGTGTGGCCACCTCGGTTCTTTACGCGTCTCCCGCCACGGGTGTGGCCACGGTGGCAGCCACCACCGGCGGCAGCGTCACGGGAAACACCCACGTGACGTTCATGCCCGGGGCCACGGCGGTCATCACGCTGAGCGCGAGCGCCGACACCCTCTTTGCCGACAACACCAGCCAAGCGACCGTCACTGCGACTGTGGTGGACGCTTTCGGCAACTTCGTGGCGCAAGGCACTCCCGTCAGTTTCTTGGCGTTGGGCGGCACCGTAAACGGCATCGCCACCGTGGACGTGAACGGCCGCGCACCAGCCACCTTCCGCGCGGGTCTGACCGTCGGACCGGCGGCGGTGACGGCCACGCAGTCCGAAGTCCAGGCAAGTGTGAGCATCTATCTGCAACCCACCAGTGCGGCCTCCATCACGCTCACGGCCGATCCCATGCGGCTGGTGGCCAATGGAGCGACGCAGTCGAATCTGCGCGCCGCCGTTCTCGATGCGCAGAGCCGGCCGGTCTCCGACGGCACGCCCGTTTCTTTCTACGCGCAGAGAGGCACGATTTCGGGCGCGGCGCAGGCCGTGTCCGCATCGCGCAGCAGCGGCACCGCTTGGTCCAAGGCGCGCACTCCCATCTCGAAACTGAACGCGCCGGATGCAGCCGCGACAACGCGCAGGTCGCATCTCGACGCATCTCCCACGGCCTCCATCTTCACGACGACAACTCTCAACGGCTATGCTTCCGCGCTTCTGACCAGTTCGACGGTCTCCGGCGCGGACACGCTGACCGCCTCCGCGCAAAGTTTGAGCGCGGCGCAGATTCTGGTCTACAACGCCGGTCCGGCGGCGCGGATCAACGTGACGCCCGCCGTGAATGCGTTGCCGGCCGACGGTCTCAGCTCCACCACCATCACCTGTCAAGTCACGGACGCCTTCGGTAATCCGGTGTCCAGCGGGCTGCCGATCAGCCTGACGGCGACACTGGGTCAGATTGTTCCCCGCGAGGGCTATACGGATGAAGACGGCGCGTTCGTTGCCAATCTGTTCACCTCCCGCCAGCGTGGCGTCTGTGCCATTGTGGCGACGAGCGCAAGTGCCACCGGTTACAGTCAAGTCACCTTCGACATTCCCGTCGTCGCTTCTGTCAACTTGAACAGTGATGTGACCTCGCTGCTGGCCAACGGCGTCTCGCAGGCGGCGCTGACGGTGACCGCGCTCGATGTCTATGCTCTGCCGGTGCAAGGCGCGAGCGTGGAATGGGATTTGGGAGCCGGCTCCGGTCGTTTGGTCGTCGTCTCGGCAACCACGGATTCTCTGGGCCGGGCCGCGGCGCTCTTCTACAGCGCCGCATCACGCACGGATCAACAGCAGCAAGTGACGGCGACCGTCGGAACGCATTCGGGCTCACAAACCATTCGCATGTTGGGCATTACTTTGCAGGCATGGACAGATGCTCTGCAGTTGCCGGCCGACGGGAATGCCACCACTAACGCCAACGTTCTCATCCGCGAGACAACCAGCGGGCAGGCGGTGGTGAGCGCGAACGTGCGCTTCGCGGCGTCCTCCGGTTCCATTGCTCTGACGGGAACGACCAATAGCAGCGGCATTGCCGGCGCGCTGTATCGCAGCGCCAGCCAGTCCGGCAACGTGGAAATCACCGCCGTCTATGGAGACACGTTGCGGGCCCAGACGGGAGTGTGGTTGACCGGCATCGAGGCCGACACCATCATCACCACCTTAGGTCATCAGGAACTTCTGGCCGACGGCGTCTCTTCGACCACGGTGACAGCGGTGGTGTTCAACGAAGGCGGGCAGGCGGTGGCGAACACGCCTGTGACCTTCACCGTTGTCGGCGCGGGATCGTGTTTCCCGCCCACCGCAACCACCAACTCCATCGGTGTCGCCACCGCCACCTATTACAGTGCGGCGCTCGCCAGCGATCAGCAGGTAGCGGTGGAAGCGGCGATTGACCGGGATAATGACGAGAAACCCATCCTGTTGCGCGGTGTGAGCCTTGATGCGACGGCGAGCGAGCTTTCACTGCCCGCCAACGGCACGTCCACCAGCGAAATCCGCATCCAGTTGCGCCGCAGTTCCACACAGGTTGCCATTCCCAATGCCAGCGTTCAATTGGGAACCTCGCTGGGAACGATCCCCGCAGCCGTGACCACCGACTCGTCGGGCGTCGCGCGCGCCACCTTTGCCGCCGGGGTTGCGGCAGGAACGGCGGACATCTACGTGCGTTTCGGCAACGTGCTGACGGATACGGTGAGTCTGAGTCTGTTCCAGCCGTCCGCTTCCTTCGTGACCGTGGCGGCGCAACAGACGTCACTCTTGGGCAGCGGCGAACAGAGTACGCTGGTGAGCACACTGGTGCTGGACCAGCGCGGCACGCCAATGCGCAACCAAATCGTCAACTGGTCGCTGAGCGGTTCGGGCGCTCTCTATGGCAGCGTCGGTGTGACCGACGTGAACGGTGTGGCCAGCAACCTCTTCACGGCTCCGGCGGCGGTGAATGATGTCAGTTCCAGAGTAATCGCCAGCGTGGGAGTCAATGCCGACACGGTGGCGGTGGCCACGCGCGGCGTGACGCTCAGTTTGAATGCCGACGCCGCCTCGATTCCCGCGAACGGAGCGGCGCAGACCACGATCCGCGCCCAGCTTCGTGAGACCGCCACGATGGTGGCAATCACCGATGCTTTGCTTTTCTTCGGTACGTCGCTGGGATCCATTTCCGCGGACATGCAGACCGACGAATGGGGAAGGAGTGGAGCGAGCTTGCAGGCGGGGCGCACGGCCGGAACCGCGATGGTCGTCTGCCGCTACGGGAATCTGCACACCGACACCGTGTCCGTCAATCTGTATGCGCCGGTTTCGTACCGCGTGCAACTCACTCCCGGCGCGGACGTGTTGCACGCGGACGGCGTGGCCAACACCAACGTGCGCGCAGTGGTCTATGATGCGATGAACGTCGTGCTGCAGGACGTGCCCGTGACGTGGAGTGCTCCCAACGGTCAGGTCGGCAACGCATCGCTGAACACGGGCACGGGCGGCTGGGCGGACGCGCGCATCACCGCGCCGGCGTTCCAGCAGGATCGTCTCATCATCGTGACGGTCAACTCGGGCGCGGCCCTCGGCGTGGACACGATTCTGGCGCGCGGCATCACGATTGACGTCACGGCGACTCCGGAAATGGTGATCGCCGACGGCGGCTCCACATCCATCATTCGCACGCACGTCTATGAGACGAGCACCTCAGTGGCGATCAACTACGGCGCCGTGACTTTCGGCAGCACGCTGGGAACGGTTCCCAATTCCGCAACCACCGACGCCAGCGGCTTGGCCTCGGTGCTGCTGCGCTCCACGACCACCACCGGTGTGGCGACGGTGACCGCCAGCTACGGCAACATCTTGAGCGATCAAGTTGCCGTGACGTTTGCGCCATCCACGCCGACCACGCTTTCCCTGACCGCGGCGCCCACTGTTCTGCTGGCGGACAACATCTCGACGTCCACACTGACGGCGGTGGTGACCGACCAGAGCGGCAATCCCGTCCCGAACGGCACACAAGTGAGATTCAGCATTCCGCCGCAGAGCGGCTCGCTGGAAAACCTGCGCACCACGCAGGGCGGCGTGGCGGTGAACACTCTCACATCGAGCTCGACGCCCGACACGCTGCAGGTGATCGCCTGGGCCGAAGCCAATCCTGCCGCGCGCGACAGCGTGATCGTCGTTTATCGCGTGGGACCTCCGACCGTGGTGATGCTTTCGGCGCAGCGTGACACCTTGCCCGCCAACGGCATCGCGGTGGACACGATTACCGCGCACGTCACCGACGCGGTGGGACACGTGCTGTCGAACGTGGAAGTGCGCTTCACCACCACCGTCGGCAACATCACGTCAAGCCGGGTGACGGACGCGACCGGCAACGCGCGCGTGGCATTCTCGTCCTCGCAGACCGGCACCGCGCAAGTGACGGCCACGGCGGGCACAGCCACGAGCACGTACACGGTTTACCTGATTCCGGGCAGTCCCAACAGCATCTCGATGGACTATCTGCCGAATTCGGTGGGCGTGCGAGGAAGCGGCCGCAACGAGACGCTGCTCATTACGTCCACCGTGCGCGATGCTAACAACAATGCGGTGCTGGACGGCACACCGGTCTACTTCAACATCAGCAGTTCGCCGGGCAACGGTGATTTCCTCTCGTCCACCGGCCCGATTCCGACCATCAACGGGCGCGCCACCGTTTCCTACAACAGCGGCACGCGCTCGGGCAGCGTGCGCATCCGGGTGGTGTGCGCGGGCATCAGTGCCGTGTCCACCGAGATCCTCATCTATGCCGGGCCGCCCTATATCGAGGACGTCAACTTCGGCTGCGAGACCAGCCACATGTCGCTGGCTCCCGCGCCGTGCAGCATGTTCGGCATGGACGTGGTGGGCGACTCGGTGACGCTGGTCGTGCTGGTGGGCGACCGCTACAACAACCCGGTGACGCCGGGAACGGCCATCTACTTCACCACCTCGGGCGGCGTGATTACCACCGCCAGCGGCTACACGGATTCGCTGGGCTTCGCGCGGGTGACGCTCTTCTCGGGCAGTCCGCTGCCGACCACCACGCGCTGGATGAACACGCTGAGCGATCCCAACCTCGGCGGTCCGATTCTGTGCACGCCGGCTCCGACTCAACCGGGCGTGGCCAAAGTGCTGGCCAGTTCGGCGGGCGTGGACGCCAACGGCGACAGTGTAACGGTCTGGGCGAGCACGAACGTGATCTTCGACTACAGCCAGCCCATTCTGCACCTGCGTTCCATCACCGTGAACGGCGATCCCACGGAGCGCACACTCTACATCGGGCAGAACGCGCTGATCACCGTTGCGACTTACGATCCGGATTTCTGGCCGCCGGTGTCCGGCTCGACCATCAACTTCTCGGCCAGCTATGGTCTCGTGTATCCGAGCCGGATCACCGTGGGCTGTCCCGGAGACACATTGTACACCGTCAGCTTCTTCAACAACCGAACTCTGACCGACGACGATGCCGCTTCGCCGGTCCTGATCACGGTGGACACGCGGCAGGGAGACGCCTACACGTTTACGGAAACGTTTACCCTGCTGGCGGAACTGCCGCCCACACCCTGATCGAACAGTGTCGCAGCGGCAAAACGTCTGAATTGGTGAGGTGTCCATGAAACGAGTCTTGATCCCCATCGCATTGATGCTGGTCTGCCGCGCCGCCGCGGGCATGGCCGGCGGCCCGCTGTTCTGCGTTGGTCAACAGATGACCAGCATGACGGTCGAGGCGGTGCGAGCCAATCTCGACGTCCAGTCACCGGGCGGCGGCGACGACCGCGAGAGCGCCGCCTCAGAGCGGGTGTTTCTCACCGCCCGCTACGGTTTGGCGCCGTGTTTGGATATGGCGGCGTCGGTGGGAGCGGCAAACCTGAACTTCTCCGACCTGCCATCCGGCTACGGCGACTTCTCGGCCACCTGGTCGCTGGCGTGGGGAGCGTCGCTGCGCGCGGGTATGCCGCTGCATGCCGGCCGTTATCAGGTGATGGCCGCCGTCAACTACGTCGGCTTTCAGCCGAAGGGAGACATCAGCAACGGGACCAAGAGCATCACCAGCAAGTACCTGTGGCATGAGGTGTCACCGACGCTGGCCGCGGGTATGCGATTCGGCCCGCTCGTTCCCTATGTGGGAGCCACCAAGCCGTTCCTGTTCGGCCGGCGCGATGTGAAGGTGGTCCTCAACGGTCAGGAGTTTCCGGCCGCGGGGGGCAAAAGCAACTACACGGACTCTGAGCAGCCGCTGCGCGGCCTTCTCGGAGTGGAATGGCGGCTGCCCGAAGGCTATTCGCTCACCGCCGAGGCGGCCGCGACCACGGGCGGGGTTTGGACCATGAGCCTGGGACTGGCGCAGGTTCTGAGGTAGGCCGCCGGTGATGTTCAGCCGGGAGGAGAGACGATGAAAAGGAAAAGCCACAAACAGGGCGGTTTCAGCATGCTGGAGATCATCGTGACGATATTTCTCGTCACGCTGGGTCTCCTGGTGGTGATGACATCCTTTGTCGCCATCAGCAAGGCGCATCGCTACAGCGAGCGCATGGACACCGCCGCCTCGCTGGTGCGACTGGAAATGGAACGGATCCGCAACCGCACCTATGCAATCATTCAGTCCGAAGTCGGCGCTTACTCGGAATACCCGGAACATCCCGACTATCGGCATGAAACTGCGGTCACTGATCTGGGCAGCGCCAAGCAGATTACTCTGCGCATCTATTTTGAGAACGACCGCCGGCGCACGGAAGTGATCACGTATGTTTCGAATCTGTAGCGGCACGATGTGAAGGCGAGGGAGTGAATGATGAAAGCGCACACATTCCGCGGGAACGGTCCGCCCGGCAGCCGGCGCGCCGCGCGCGGTTTCACGCTGCTGGAGTCGCTGATCGGCATCGCCTTGTCGGCGCTGCTGCTCACGTCTCTGTTCTCGCTCTATTATGGCGCGGCACGGGGAGCCGCCACTAACGCCAGCCGTTCTACTGAGAACCGCGAGGCGCGCATGATCAATCACCGGCTCTCACGCGATTTCAAGCTGGTGGGTCTGCTGGCGCCGCTGGACTGCAACGGGGACAGCAACGATGTGCACCGCGACGTTCCCGGCCAGACGTGGAGCGACTCCTTGCGGCAGGACTTCGAGCTGGCCAACAACTACGACATCGTGTTCACCGGCGACGTGGACGATGACAGCGTGACCGAAACCGTGCGCTATGTGCTGGATCCCAACACCGGCCGGCTGATTCAGTATGTTTGGGACTGGTCACGCGATTCGATCCAGTGGTCGCCTCCCGTGTCGAGGGCAGTGGCCAATCATGTGGACCACATTCTGTTCACCTACTACGATCGTGACGGCAACCCGATTCCCAATCCGGTGCAGTACCCGATGGGCGGCTACTCGCTCACCGCGGGCGAACGGTTGCGGGTTACGTGCGTGGAAATCGTCATTGTGACCCGCTCGGAGCGCATGGAAAACGGCTATTCGCAGTACGTGTACACGCCGGACGGGCACTACTGGTATGACGGCTACCACCGGGCCGTGCAGCGATTCATGGTGCGCGGCCGCAATCTGAGTTTGGGCGCATAACTTCTCGCGACGGAGATCCGATGCAAACACAAGGCACTAAGGGGCGAGAAGGGCAAGCACGAGGGCAAAGGCCCAATCAGCGCGGCATGGTCATGATGGTGGCCATGGTGCTGCTGGCCGGGCTGATTTTCGTGGCCGGAACGTCGGCCATTCGATCCACCCGTCAGACCCAGGTCAGCGCGGTGGAGATGGACAACATCCGCACCTTTTACGCGGCCGAGGGAGCGGTGGAGTGGGGCGCCGGCGAACTCAAGAGCCTGCTCGGCTCTCAGTTGGATCCGACGCAAACCGATCTGAATGCGCTGCCCGCGCCGACTCTGAGCGGGTACACGATCAACGCCTACAACATCACCAAAGTGGGAACGCTCACCGCGGAGAGGATTTCCTCGGGCGAATACATCGGCCTGCAGGGGTACGTGCAGCGCTACACGGTGCAAGCGCGGGTGTCGAGCAACCGGCGCACCTCGGAAATCGTGCGCGAGATTCAGCACCAGTTTATTCCGCTCTTTCAGTTCGGTGTGTTCTATGAGAAGGATCTCGAGATCATCCCGGGGCCGAACATGACGTTCGCCGGTCCCATCCACACCAACGGTGATCTCTACATGGCAGCGGAGAGCCACATCTGGTGCAATTCCACCGTGACCGCCGTCGGACATTACTGGCATTACCGCAAAGACAATGCCCATCCCGACCCGCCCGGCGCGGTGGACGTGAAAAACGCGCTGGGAGCCTATCAGAATGTGTGGCGGGGATCTTATTGGCTGGACAACCGTCAAGCCACTTGGGCGACCGATGCGCTCAATCTCTGGGGCGGGACATTTCGCGATGCGGCTCACGGCCTGACGACGCTGCGGCTGCCGCTGCCGCCGGCGGCCGATCAGCACGTGGTGGTGGAACGCGGCGTTGTGGGTGACGGACCGCTGGAACGCGACGCTAAGTACTGGTACAAGGCGAGCGTGCGCTATGTGGACGGCACGCTCAAAGACAGCGCGGGCAATTCGCTGGTGCAACCGGGAGTCTATACTTACACCGCCAACAAGTTCTGGGATGACCGGCAGGACAAGTGGGTGGACATGGTGGAGATCAACGTGGGCACCATGATCTCCGGCGGGTACACGCCGGCTAATCGCATTCTCTACATCAGTCATCGCAACGGGGACGCGCCGGTGGTGCGCATCACCAACGCCGCGACGCTGCCCACCGGCGGTCTAACCATCGCCACCGACCTGCCGCTCTACATCAAAGGCAACTACAACTCGACCGCCAAGAAGGGGTCGGCTCTCCTGTGTGACGCGATCACGTTGCTCTCGCCGAGCTGGTCAGACGCCGCGTCGTCGTCGTCACTGAGCAGCCGGGTGGCCAGCTCCATGATCGTCAACGCCTGCATCATGACCGGCCATGTGGGAACCATCAACGGTTCCACCTACAGTGGCGGTCTCGAGAACATCTTCCGTTTCATCGAGAACTGGGACGCCGCGACGGTGACCTATCGCGGCAGTATCATTGACCTCTGGTTCAGCCAGTTCGCCACGGCTCCTTGGAGTTATGGCGCCTATTACACGGCGCCGACGCGAAACTGGGCATTCGACACCGATCTACTTTCGCCGGCCAACTGGCCTCCGGGCACGCCGCGCGTGCAGACTGTGCAACGCGGCAAGTGGCGGCAAATCAGTTGAGGGCAAGCATGAACAGTCTCTTCGGCGACAAGCGGGACCCCGAGCTGCAGGCTCGCGATGCCATCCGCCGCAAGAAGTGGAGCCGGGCGATCGCCTATTATGAGCAGAGGCTGCGGGAAAACGAACGCGACTTCGCTCTCTGGAATCTGCTCGGCGATCTCCACATGAGTAACCGCGCGCGCGCTCGGGCGGCGGAAGCCTGGCGGCGGGCACTGGAGGGCTTCGCGCTGGAGGGTCTGCACGAAAACGTGCTCGGGGTTGCGCGCAAGATTCTGCGGCGAGCGCCCGAAGAAGAGGACGTCCATCTGGTCATGGCCGAGGCCTGTCTGGGCCTTGAATACCATGCCGACTGTTTGGCGTCACTGCGCACCTATCTCAAGTTGGCCAAGCATCGTTCGGAGGCCGATCTCCGTTCGCTTTTCAAGAAAATTCCGGAGAGCGGCATGCGCCACGCGCACCTGCTTGAGGAATTGCGCGCCATCTACAAGGAATCGGGCATCGAGGACATCGAGCTCGAACGCCGCATCGCGGAGTTCGTGGAAGCCGGGCTGAAGGCGGCTGGCGAGGTATGCGTCCCCTCCGCCAACGTCGCCGAGCTTGAGCCGACCGAAACTCCGGCCGCAGCCTCGGTGTCTCCCGACGAACCGGCCACTCAGGACGGCCTGCTCATTCTCGAGGGACTCGAATCGTTCGGCGAGGACAACGCCGCCGATTACGTTTACCGGCGCCCGTCCGATCCTGCGCGCGCCGAATCCGGCGAGCCTTCGGAGGCGGCCGACATGGCCGGAGCCGCCGATCGCGGCGACATTCCCACGGGAGAAGGCCGCGACCACTACGACTTAGGGATGGTCTATCGCGAGATGAAATTGTGGGACGCGGCCGTGGCCGAATTCGAGCAGGCGCGCCGCGACCCGTCCCTGCGAGCCCGGGCCACGCTGGCGCTGGCCGACTGTTTGCAGGAGTCGCACGACCTGCAGGGCGCGCTGGCGCTGCTGGAAAGCGAACAGCAGAGCGCCGATTCGTCGCCGCAGGACAAACTGAGCGTGCGCCATCAACTGGGCATCGTTCACGAGCTCTTGGGCAACCTCGAGGATGCGCTGCAGCATTTTGAAGCCGTGCGCGAGGTCAATCCCGGTCACGCGGACGTCGAGATGCGTATTTCAGCTCTGCGCACTCGCCTTGCGGCCGGACCGTCCGACTCGTAGCGCGGTCATGCGCAGGCGGCGGGAGAGCCAGAGGCACATGCGGATTTGAAGGGCATGAGGAGGTTATGGATCTTCGCGGACTGATGGAGCTTCTATTTGTGAAGAAGGCGTCCGATCTTCATCTTCGGGTCGGCGCCTTGCCGGTGTTGCGCATCAACGGCGAGCTGTTCGCCACGCGGCCGGAGAAAATCACGCTGGAAGAGATGGAGACCTTCCTCAAGGAGGTGCTCACACCGGCGCAATGGGAAGCGCTCCATCGGGATCGCGAACTCGATCTGGCCATCGCCGTGCCGGGGCACGGCCGCACGCGCGTCAACGTCTATTTCCAGAAGGGCACGCCCGGCCTGGCCATTCGCGCCATCAAGACGCAGATTCCCACGTTTTCGGAGCTCATGCTGCCGCCGGTGCTGGAGAAGATCTCCAACTTCCGTCGCGGACTGGTGCTGCTGACCGGTGCGACCGGATCCGGCAAATCCACCACGCTGGCGGCGATGATCGAATATGTGAACACCCACCGGAGTTGCAACATCCTCACCATCGAGGATCCGGTGGAGTATCTGTTCAGCAACAAGAAATCGCTCATCGCGCAGCGCGAAGTGATGATAGACACCAACTCGTTCTACACCGCGCTCGCTCACGCCCTGCGCGAGGATCCCGACATCATCATGGTGGGCGAGATCCGCGATCCCGATACGGTCAAAGTCGCGTTGCAGGCGGCCGAGACCGGCCACCTCGTGCTGACCACCCTCCACACCTTGAACGCGGTGGAGGCCATCAACCGCATCATCACGCTGTTCCCGCTCAACGAGCAAATCCAGGTTCGCTCGATTCTGGCGGGCACCGTGCAAGCGATCGTCTCTCAGCGGCTGGTGGCGCGATCCGACAAGCTGGGACGAGTCCCGCTGGTGGAAGTCATGGTGAGCACCGCGGCCATCCGCGAGTGCATTGCCGATCCCGACAAGATGCACTTGCTGCACGGACTGTTAGAGGACGACCGCGGCACGTACGGCATGCAAACCTTCGATCAGTCCATTCTGGGCATTCTGGACCAGGACCTCATAACGTATGAAACGGCCATGGAGAACGCCACCAATCCGCATGACGTAGAGATGGCCGTCCACGGAATCAACTCGTCGGCCTCACGGTTGACGACGGGCATCAAGGAAAGCGCTGCCGCTTCGTAGAGGGCGCGGCGAAGCCGGAGGGCAAGCCGGCAGCATAGGGAACTATGGGCAAGGAACGGGCAGACATGGGCCGCCTCGACCGGCGCGGGTCGCTGCCGCTGGTGGAGTCAGCACATCATCACGAGTGGAGCGGCGTCATCCGCCTGCGCAACGGGCGCATGGTGGGTGCGGTCTGGATGGTCAAGGGCCACCTCGTGCATGCCGTCATGCTGCAGGACGGCGCGCAAATCGAAGGTGTCTCAGCGCTGGAGAGCATCTCGGCATGGCGCGAAGGAACCTACTTCCTCGATCCGAACGCTCTTCCGCCGGCCCGCACGATTCGTCTGGGAATGGCGGACGTTCTGTCGGCGCTTCGCCGGTCCGCCGAAGGGGAGCGACGCGAATCCGCGCCCTCGGCGCGAGGACTCAGCGAAGTGCTTCAGGCTCTGCGCGAACGGGTGCCGGGTTTGGAATCGCTCAGCCTCAGCCGCGGCATAACTGTGGAAGCTACAACTACCGCTGACGCTGCCGAACGGGAATGGGTGAACGGTCAAATCCGGCGATACTGCGACGAGGACGAGTCTATGCCCGAAAGGCTCTTTGTGCAAGACGGAGATCACGCCTTGCTGATCGTGAAGAAGGGCCGCTTGGCGGCAGTGCTGTCGGCCCGCGGCGCCACCGCCCCCGAGGCGCTGCTGTGGGCGGGTGAAGAGGCGCAGAAAGAAGTGTTGGACCGATCCGATGAGGTATCCGTGGCAGGGAATTCCTGATGGCGTCTGAAGCGAAACCCCGCACGCTGGCCGACGTGCTGCGTGAAAAGCAGATCGTCCGCGACGATCAGCTGGAGGAAGCGCTGCGCTACCGCGCGGATCGGGGAGTCACCCTCGATCAGGCGCTGGTGGAACTCGCCATTCTCTCCGAGGATGACCTGCGCGCCGTCTACGCCGACGCCTTTCAGGTGCGGTCGCTGAAGCTCGAAGACGTGGAGATTGACCGCGAGGCCGTCTGTCATGTGCCGGCGGCGGTGGCGCGCGAACATCACCTCATTCCCGTCCGGCGGAGCGGCAACACTCTGGCCGTGGCCATGGCCGATCCGGCCGACGCGGAAGCTCTCGCGGCCGTGCGTCGCGTCACCGACTTCGACGTTATTCCCTTCGCCGCTCGCTATGACGCCATCGAACACGCCGTGTTTCTTCACTACGGGGAGACGACAAACGGAGCAGAGGACGGTGACCACCGAACCGCCGCGCATCTGCCCACGGGCAGGCTGATTGACGACGACCGGGTGGGACACGTGGGCCGCAGCCTTCCGCTTCATCGCGACCGGACGTTCGAGACCTTCGTGGAGGACACGGCCAACCAGTTTCCGTTCAGCGTGGCGAAGGCGATCTCGGAATTGCAGCCCGAGGACGGCTACAATCCCTTCCATTGCTGGGGCGGGGAAGGCTGCGGCAAGACGCACCTGCTGAACGCGGTGGCGAGCGCGGTCATGAGTCGCGCGCCGTTGAAGCGCGTCATCCTCACCACCGGCGAACGCTTCGTGGACAATCTCTTCGAGTGCGTGCGCGACCGCAAACTGAACTTCTTTCGCTATCTCTATCGCGAAGCGGATCTGCTGTTGGTGGACAAGGCGGAGGCTCTGCTGACCCGCGACTGGGCGCAGCGCGAACTGGTGGAAACGATTGCTCACATGCAGCGCAAGCGGCGGTTTGTAATTCTCGCCGCCCGCGGCAGCCTCGCGCTCGAATCACGCACTCTGCCCGAGCTGCGAATCGCGCTGGAATCCGGGGTGATCGCCGGCTTCTCGGAGTACTCGTCTTCGGCCAAGCAGGAGATTCTCCGCCGGCATGCCGGCGCGGTGGACCTCCGGCCGGAAGTTCTGAAACTGCTAGCGGATCGCAGCGGAAGCGTGCGGGATCTCATCGGCCTCGTGCAGCAAGTGGTGGTCATGTCCGTGCTCGGCGAGCGGGAGGTCACGGAACACATGGCGCAAGAGCTGATCGAAGTCTGCGGCATCGCCCGCGACGAGGATTCGCGGCGGCGGGCGCGCGAACTGTCCGCGCAAGTATCGAATGCGAATCCGGCACGAATGACAGACGCCGCTTCCATTGGGGACGAACGGCGCACGGGCGTGCCGCGCAACGACGCCGAAAGGTGACAACCGGAGACCATCGAAGGATGAGCGCGCATCGAGTGCTGGTGATTGACGATGACCCGCGTTACCTGGACCTCCTGCAATTCACGCTCGAGGCGGAGGGTTTCGAGGTCTGCCTCGCGCAGAGCGCCGCGGAGGGAATGAATCAGGCGGTTGCCGGCCGTCCCGACGTCATTGTGACCGATGTGGCGATGCCCGACATGGACGGCTACGTGCTGGCGGCGGGGCTGAAAGCGGATGCGCGAACCGCGGAGATTCCGCTGATTTTCGTGACCGCCCGCGGTCTGGAAGCGGACCGCTGGACGGGCCAAAGCATGGGAGCGGTGGAGTATCTGACCAAGCCGTTTTCCATCGCGGAACTGGTGCAAAGGATACGGAACATTTGTCGCGCACATTCGGAGAAGAGAACATGATGGACCCGGATGCGGCCGGCGCCGACGCCGGCCAAGCAAGCGATCTGGGGCTGTGCCGGCAGGTCATCGAGACCACGCCGGACATCGTGTACATACTGAATCCTGAGGGCGTCATTGTCGAAGCCAACCCGCCGCTTTGCCGGCTGCTGCGCCGGTCGCGCGAGAAGCTTTTGGGAGACAAGGTCAGCGCTCATCTCGACCGCGACTACGTGGCCATGACCGACCGTGTGCTCAAGGAAATCGTGGAGCGGCGCCTGCCGCAGCGCTCAACCCGCACCTTTCAGGTGCAGGGTTCGGAAGCGCAGACCTACGAGGTCATGGAAAGTCCGCTGGTGCGTGACGGACGTGTGTGGGCCATCGCCGGGATCGGCCGCGAGATTACGCAGGAAGTGGTGCTCGAGCGCAAGCTGTGGGATACCCGTGAGAGCCGCCAGTGGACGGTGGACTTCGCGCTGCGCACCGCGCTCGGTCTGGTGAGAGGCTACATTTACACATTGTGTCAAGGCGGCCTCGCCGACGAGGAACGCCGCACGCGATACGTCAAGGTAATCGAGGAAGAAATTGATCACATTTCAAAGATCATTGAAGACATGCTGGATATCCGGCGCTTCGAAGGCGGGGACCTGTCATTGTCCGGCGACGTGGTGGGCGTGGGCGACTGCATCGCGCATGTGATGCTGCAGTTTGCGGACGAGGCGCAAGGCCGCGATATTGAACTGGAGGCGGACGTAAACCGCGACATGAATCCCCTCTGCGTGCCGCGCGAAGCGCTGCTGCGCATCCTCCACAACCTCGTGCAGAACGCGATTCATTACACACTTCACCGCGGCCGGGTGGTGGTCGAAGCGCGCGACCACGAGAGCTACGTCGAGATTCACGTCCGGGACAACGGCGTGGGCATTCCCGAAGACGAAATCCCCTACATCTTCGAAAAATACTATCGGGGCAAGAGCAACTCCACCTCACCCACCCAAGGCACCGGCCTCGGATTGGCGGTGACGCGCACGCTGGTCGAGGCTTTGGGCGGCAAGGTATGGGTGAACAGCCGCGTCGGCGCGGGATGCGATTTCGGCGTGGTCATTCCCCGTCAACCGTTCGGCTTCAACGAATCCGGCGAACCAGAATTATGGAAGCTGTCGTCGGCAACGTCCGACTCAGCCACTATCGTATGAGGGCGCAAGCAATGGCGAAGCGAACTAAGATCGGCATCGGACTGGACGTGGGCAGCCGCCGCGTACAACTGGCGGTTCTGCGGTCCACCCGGAACTCCACGACCGTGCTCAGAGCCGCGTCGAAGGACCTGCCTCACGACGCCGTAGTGGAGGGATTGGTGATGGACTCGCAGGTGGTCTGCCAGAAGATCGCCGAGCTCATCAAAGAGAACGGCGTGAAAGGCAAGGAGGCCGCCCTCGCCGTCGGCGGCCGGCGGGTCATGATCAAGAAGATCTCGACCGACGAGATGAGCGACGACGAGCTGAAGACCACCATCGCTTACGAGGCCAAGTCCAACTTGCCGTTCGATCTGAGCGAAGTGACCTTCGACTACGCCCGCCTGCCGCAGGAGATGGACACCGGCCGTATGGAGGTGTTGTTAGTGGCGGCCAAGAACGAGATTGTGTTCGACGCCGTCGAAACGCTGCGCTGGGCCGGCGGGCGGCCGGCCCTTCTCGAAGCCGAGCCGTTCGCTCTGCAGGCCGCACTGTCGGAGGCCGGATATCTGGATGAGCAGGCTGCGGTGGCCGCGCTCCATATCGGCTTCCAGTCCACTGAGGCGAGCCTATTTGTAGCAACGCAGTTCACCAGCAACCGCAGCCTGACCGTGGGCGGCAAGAGCTACGTGGAAGCTCTGATTCGAGATCAGGGGATTTCCTTCGAACGCGCGGCGGGACTGCTCGGCAAGACGTCGCCGACCGAAGACGAACAGCAGGCTGTGGGCCGTGTGGCGACCGCTGTCAGCGAGCAACTGGCGGAGCAGGTGGAACACGCCTTCCCGGAGTGCTTCGGTTCCGGCGCGGAGAATCCGGTCTTGCGCATCGTGCTCTGCGGCGGCGGCGCCTATTTGCCGATGCTCGAGACCGCGCTGCGTGCGCGGCTCGGCGTGGAAGTCGAAGTGGCCAATCCGTTCCGCAATTTTCAGGTCGGCAAGACCGTCGAGCCCGCCTCGGTGGAGAGCGCACCTGACTTCACGGCGGCGGTGGGCTTGGCCTTGCGCGCTATGGGAGACTCGCACCCCGGCTTCAATTTGCTGTTCGCCGCCGACCGGCCCGAGCACAAGAAAACGACCTATGCCGGTTTGGGAACGGTGCTGCCGGTGGTCGGCTTTTCGGTCATTCTCTTCGCCCTCTTGATGTCGCACTTGGCGCAGGAGAGCAAACTGGCTGCCTTGAGCGACCGCGTCAAAGATATCCGTCGCGAGACGGACTTGTACCGCGACAAGATCGCCTTGGTCGAGCAACTCACGCAGAAGCGGGCGGACGTGGCGGCCCGCATAGACGTCATTTCCGGACTCGACCGCAACCGCTTCGCGCGCATTCGGGTCATGCAGCTCGTCAACGGCGCGCTTCCCGAACTCACCTGGATCAGCGGCGTGCAGGAGACGGCCACGCCGAGGGGCGCGGGCGTCAATGTGACCGGTCTCACCAGTTCGAATCTCAAGGTGTCGCAGTTTATGACGAACCTGCTGCAGTCCAGTCTGGTGCGAGGCGTGGACCTGCTGGTCTCCGAGCAGACCGAGATTGCCGGGACGAACGTGACTCGCTTCACGCTGCAGGTGGCCGTTCCCGGCTTGGGCATGCCGGTACCCGTCGAGCGGAAGCCCGAGAACCTGCTGAAGCGCGGGGCGCAGAGCATTCGCGAGAGCCGCGAAGCGCATACCCAACTGCAGAAGGAAGCATCGAAATAACCAGTCCGAACGGGCGTGGAGGTTAGCATGAAGGTACGGTGGATCAAACTCGCGGGGTTGCTGACCGCGCTGCTCTTGCTGGCGGCGGCCTGCGACGAAGGCATTGACGACTGGAACAGCTCGGCCCGGGTGGCCGGCTGGGTTTACACCGATCCGTCGAACGCACGCGGCGTGGAGGGCGTTCAGATCATCATCGAGGCCGATCCCGACGCCGATGTTCCCTACGAAGGGCCGAATCGCTGCACGGTGACGGACGCGTCCGGTCACTTTGCAGGCGCGGTTTTTTTGGGCAACCATGACGGAGACTATGTCTATGTGGCCGATCTGATCGTCGGCTACTTCTGGCACGGAAAGAGCTTCACCTGGAACGGCGACATTACCGTGGCGCCCGGATCGGTGTTTACGCTGCCGGCGGTGGACACGACCATGTTCGCGCCCATCGGCGGCAGTCAGTAACGAGGTCGAACCATGACAATCAGTCTGCGCAATCCGGCCACGCAGAGGTGGATCATCTTCTGCACCGTGGCCTTTGGTCTGGTGTACGGCTACTTCAACTTTGTGTACACGCCGCGCAGCGAGACCATCAAACGTCTCACGGCCGACATCAAGAAGGAGTCGGAGGTTCTGGCCAAGGGCAAGCGCATCGCGGCCAACTTCCAGACCGTGCAGGACGACTACGCGCGGCTCATGCAGAGCTGGGAAATCGCCCACGAACTCCTGCCCACCCGGAAGGAAATGGAGGGACTGCTGAAGAGCATCACGCTGGCCGGACAGGAGCATGATGTCACCTTCCTGCTCTTCAAGCCGCTGGATCCGGTGGAGAAGCCCTACTACTGGGAAAATCCGATTCAGATCAAGACGCTGTCACGCTATCACGATCTGGCCCAATTCTTCTCGGAGGTGGCTTCGCTGGACCGGATCGTCAACGTGAACAGCGTGAAGCTCACGGGCTACAAGCCGAACCGCGGCCGCAGTCCCTTCACGGTGGAAGCCGAATTCACGGCATCCATCTACATCTTTAAGGAACTGGGTTCGCCGGTGACCACCGTTGCCGAGCAGGAGCCGAAGAATGTCCGGCCCGGGCCGCCGCGACCCGTCAAATCGCCGGCCGCAGCGGCGGAAGGGAGACCACAAACATGAGAACGCTCCTTCTCCTGATCGGGACGATTTCGCTCGCCGGATGCGTGTTCGCTGACGAACCGCCGGCCACCCCAACGGAGCCGGATACCGCCATCATCCAGACACAGCCGGTGGCCGTGCCGGACGAGCCGTCCGCCGCACCTGACGGGGAGACCGCCGCGCCCTCTCCCAAGGAGCAGCCCAAGTCGGTGAAGGCGAAATCCGGTTCTGAAGAGTTGTCCACCGAACTCAGCGGTCTGGACACCCTCGAAGTGCTGCCCAGCGATGTCGTGACCCGAGTGGCGGGCGGCACACGCCGCGTGCATCTCGAAAGCACGGTCTTTCGCCGCGAGCAGCCTGTCGAGTACGAGGCCGCCGGCCGCCGCGATCCCTTCCGCGCGCTGTTGGTGGATGAGAAAAAAGAAGGCGAAATCGAGACCGACCTGCTGCGACTCGAGGGCGCGACACTCCGGGGAGTCGTCTGGTCCGACGGCACCTATCTCGCCTTGGTCAGCGACAAAGACGGCAAGTCCTTCGTGCTTCGCGAGGGCGATCCCGTCTATCAAGGTCGAGTATTGTCCGTAACCCAAGCGCGCGCCACCTTCGAGGTCTCGGACTTCGGCGATTATCAGCAGATTATTCTCAAGGTCCGGGGGTAGCCGTGAGCATGCGATCCAAAATGATCATTCCGAACCGGGGAAAGGCAGGAACGATGAAACCCGTATTCCTTATCTGGTTGCTGGCGGGTGTGGCCCTCTGTCCGCTGACCGCCGCCGCTCAAAGTGTGCCCTATCACGGATCGGCGGGACGAATCTCCATGAACGTCGAGGAAGCGGATATCCGCACGGTGCTGCGCAGCATGTCCGAATTCTCGGGCATGAACATCGTCGCCGGTTCGGAAGTGAAGGGCCCGGTCACGGTGCTGCTCCATGACGTGCCGTGGCGGGAAGCGCTCGAGAACATTCTTAAGATGAACGACTTCGTGGCCAGCGAGGCGAACGGCATCATCCGCGTCTCCACGCACAAGGACTTCGAGCAGGCGCGCAAGCTCGAGAACCTGACCACCGCCGTTTACCAGATCAAGTACGCGCGCGCCGACAAATTACAGGCGGTGATCACCAAGTTGCTGACCGAGCGCGGCAAGGCTCAGGCCGACGTCCGAGCCAATTCGCTCATCATCAGCGACATTCCGCAGGTCATCCAGGCCATGGACTCCATCATGCGCGCGCTCGACAAGCCGACCGCGCAGGTGCTCATCGAAGCCCGTTTGGTGGAGGTGGACGTCAACACCTCGCGGGAGCTGGGAGTAAACTGGTCCCTCGGCAACCTGTCGAACCCGCTGGCCAACACGCGCGCGGGCGGATCGGTGGACCTGGGCGTGACCGATCCGGCGGGAACCTTCACCTTCGGCCGCCTGCAAAACGGAGTGGACATCAACGCCCAGCTGAGCGCTCTGCAGGAGGAGCGCAAAGCCGAGATCCTGTCGCAGCCTTCGGTTCTCATCAATGACAATGAGCAGGCCACCATCCTCTCCGGCAAGAAGATTCCCATCAACGTGCTCGATCAGGCCGGAAATCTGGTGACCCAGTTTTTCGACGTTGCCGTGAAGCTGACGGTAGCGCCGCACATCAATCCCAACAACGAAGTGCTGATGACCCTGAACCCGGTGGTCTCGGAGCTCTCGGGCGAAGCCACCGTCACCGGCGGGATCATCATTCTTACCTCGGAGGTCAACACCACGCTCCTCGTCAAGGATGGGGAGACGGTGGTCATCGGCGGGGTCATTCGCTCGAAAGACGGGCATGTGGAGCGCAAAGTGCCGCTCTTGCACGCCATACCGCTTTTCGGTCGCCTGTTCTCGTATTCGGTGAAGACTCTCGACAAGACGGAGATTCTGGTGTTTGTGACGCCGCACGTCATTCCGGCAGGGGTGGCATCGCGATAGGGGCTTGCCGATGTGAAAGTCCTGCATAGCGCCATGCAATACTGGCCCAAGAGAGGTCTCACGTTGAGACCTCTCTTGTTGTTTATAATAGAATTATCAAGTCGTCCGAGATTTGCGGTAGGGACGACGTCAGGGTCGAGCGGATTGATTTTGTGCCGCCAAATCTTTAACTTTAAAGATTAATTAAGGATTGTGGGCCCGAAGTGCCATCCACCATCGCCTCGGCGGACCGGGAGGCCATCAGCGTCAACGCTCGTCTCCGCGCGCGGATGCCCATGCCTCCCGCCATACTTCGTTCGATCGTGATCTGGGTGATGCTGTCTCTGACGGCCATCTCAGCGAGCGGTTCGTGCGCCGAATCCGACCGTTGGAGCGACTGCGAGTTTCAGCCCGGCCGGCTGATCGTCAGCTTCAAGGCCGAAGGACTGCCGGAATTCGACCGGGACAAGCCCGCAGAACCCTTAGGCGTGGGTGTGAAATCTCTCGATGAGCTCTTCTCCCGCTACGAAGCAACCTCCCTGCGACGGCTGGTTCCGGATGGCATTCTGAGCCGCTTGAAAACGTCGCCTGATCTCTTCTGCACCTACGTTCTGAGTTTTTCGCCGCACTACAGTGTCCTCGACGCTCTCGACGATCTGGCGCGCGATCCCAATGTCCGCGCCGTCGAACCCGATCTCCTGCGCCGCACCTGCCGGGTTCCTAACGACCCGCTGTGGAGTTCGCAGTGGGACAAGCGGCTGATGGGCGCGCACCGCGTTTGGGATATCTCCACCGGCTCGCGCAACATCATCTGCGTCGGTATTGACACCGGAGTGGACTGGAACCATCCCGATCTCACGCCCAGCCTTTGGGTGAATCCCGGCGAAGATGTGGACGGCGATTCCGTGGTGTGGACGCTGAGTGAGTATCCCGGCGACTGGGACGACGTGAACGATATTGACGATGACTCCGACGGCTACGTGGATGATCTGCTCGGATGGGACTTCGTCTATGATCTTCAGGGTTGCGCACCCGACGAGGACTGTGACAGTCATGGCGACAACAACATGTTCGGCCGCAACAGCCACGGCACACACGTGGCGGGAATTATGTGTGCCGCCGGCAATAACGGCATCGGCGTGGCGGGGCTGAGCTGGGTCGGCCGGTTGATGGCACTGCGCGCCGGCTTCCAGAGCGCCGACGGTCTGGGCTACATTCTCGAGAGCGCCAGCTCAGCCGCCATTCTCTATGCCGCCGCTCACGGAGCGAAAGTCATCAACATGTCCTACGGCAGTTCCGCCTTCTTATCCACCGAGCGCGACGTGATGGACGCGGCGTGGAATCAAGGCTGCCTGTTAGTGGCCGCCTCGGGAAATGAGGGTGCCACAGAGCTGCACTACCCGGCCGCCTACGACAACGTGATTGCGGTCAATGCCACCAACGATCAGGATCGCCTCGCTCATTGGTCCAACCGCGGATGGTGGACGGATCTGTGCGCTCCGGGCGCGGAGCCGGGAATCATGAGCACGGTCATCAACGGCTACGAAGCGCGGACCGGCACGTCCATGGCGAGTCCCAATGCAGCGGGTGTGGCCGCGCTGGTCTGGTCGGTGTTTCCGCAGCTGGCCAACGGCGAACTGCGCAGCCTGCTGCAGGCCACGGCGCAGAATCCCGGAGTGGACCCGACGGCGCTGGGGAGCGGAAGGGTGGACGCCTTCGCCGCGATTGCCTCTCACGCTCCAGAGCGGCCCGCCGCGGCGCGGCCCGACGCCGTGACGCTGCACGGCAACTATCCGAATCCGTTCAACTCCGCCACGACCATCGCTTTTGATCTGGCGGCGGCATCGCCCGTGAAGCTGCAGGTTTGCGACGTCCTGGGTCGCGCGGTGGCCGTTCTGGTAAACAACACTCTCAACGCGGGCGCTCATCGCGTTGCGTTTGACGCGTCCGGCTTGGCCGGCGGAGTTTATGTGGCGCATCTCGAAGCGGCGGGAACCACCGTCTCCTCAAAGATGATGCTCATCAAATAGGAATATTTACGAGCGGCCCGTGCGGCCGCCTTGGGCTGAGTTCATAAGGAGCAAAACATGAAGCGCTGGATCTGGGCACTGCTGTTGGTGACGATTTGCCTGCCGTATGGTGCGTTTGCCGGTCAGGACCTGACGGGCGCACAGTGGACGCCGGGGCGTCTGATCGTGAACTTTCGCGGCGAGATCGGCACTTTGTACGACAAGGACGGTGAGGGCGAGGTGATTTCGATGGGGATGCCGTCGCTGGATGAGCTTTTGGCTCGCTACCGCGTCAGTGCCGGATTTCTACCGGCTGATGCTTCTGGAATGCCCGGAGGACACGGACATTCCGCGGATGATGGCGGATTTCGAGCGCAATCCCCTCGTGGAGTACGCCGAGGCGGACTTGCTTCGTCCCCTGTCCTCGCGCACACCCAACGATCCGCTCTGGAACAGCCAATGGGATAAGCGTCTCATGGGAATGCCGGCGGTGTGGGAGTTCACCACCGGATCACGCGATGTTATCGTCGTCGCCATAGACGGCGGCACCTATTGGCCTCACGATGATTTCTTCGCCAACCTCTGGGTCAATCCCGGGGAGGATGCGGACTCGGACGGCGTGGTTTACCTGTACAATGACTATCCGGGCGACCCGGACGACATAAACGGGGATGATGAGGACGGCGACAGCTTGAGGGATGACCTCATTGGATGGGACTTCATTCGCAACCAGCCCGGCTGCGCCCCGGGAGAGGACTGCGACAGTCAGCAGGATAACGATCCGTACAGCATCAACGATCACGGCACGCACGTTCTCGGTCTGATGGGCGCGGTCGGGAACAACGGCATCGGCGTGACCGGTGGAGCATGGAACATACGGATTATGGCCAGCCGGGCGGGATTCGAGGATACGCGGGGAAGAGGGCTGGTGGCGCAGGTGGCTGCCATCCCTTGTATGGCCTGGGCCGTGGCGCACGGTGCGTGCATTCTCAACATGTCCTACGGTGATTCCATTTTTTCGACAGCCGAGAACAACGCGATTCAAAGCTGCTGGGCCAACGGCGCGATCCTGTGCGGCGCCGCCGGGAATGACACCACTTCCACACGGCACTACCCCGCCGGATACGCCAACGTGATTGCCGTCGGCTCGGTGAATCAGAATGATCACGTGTCCGACTTCTCGTGTTACGGCACATGGCTGGATCTTTTCGCCCCCGGTGAGGCGGTGTGGTCCACGGTCATTCCGGGATATGCGGCGTATGACGGAACCTCGATGGCCAGTCCCAACGCCGCCGGCGTATTCGCCGTCTTGTGGTCGCTCTTCCCGACCCTGACCAATCAAGAACTGGTGGACTTGGTGCTGAACCATTGCGTGGACATCACCGCTCAGAATCCCACCTATGCCCCCGCCGATCTGGGCCACGGCCGAATTGACGCTCGTCTCGCCGCGGCGTCCGTACTGCCCCATCTCACCTTGGAAAGCTACGGTGTCTACGGTGACAACGACGGCGATTCGCGGCTGGAATCCGGCGAGACCGGTAACCTGACGATCATGCTGCACAACGAAGCAGGCTGGCACGCCGCCGAGAATCTGCAGGTCACCATGGTGACGCAGGATTCGAATCTGACGCTGGTCAACAATTCGTTCGCCATGCCGACCATCCCTCCCGGCACCTCCATGGACAACACCAACCATCCGGTGCAGGTCACCGTCGGCGCCGTGACCGGCTCCTATTGGGCGCCGCTCACGGCCCAGATTCGCGGTCCCAACTCGTTCGCTCTCGACGTTCCGATTGCTCTGCGCATCAACCGCCCGGAAACGATCCTCATCAGCGACGACGGTGTGTACCTCTATCACAGCTTCTACATGTCGGCGCTGCTGTCCGACAACGCGGGCTATGACTATGACGTGTGGACGGTCACCAGCGACGGCGAGCCGGTTCTGCCGGATATCAGCGAGTACCGCATCGTCGTGTGGGTTTGCGGTGACGAAAGCGCCAACACGCTGACCGCCGCCAATCAGTCCACGCTCGCGCAGTACCTTGATGGCGGCGGCAAACTCTTGCTCGTCGGCCAGTACATTGACGAAGACATTTCTTCCAGCGCTTTCTACGCCAACTACCTGCATTGCCAGAGCGGCGGCGCGGCCGGCAACCGGAACCTGAGTGGAGTGGCCGGTGATCCCATCTCCGACGGCACGTCGCTGCTGCTGGCGGGCAGCGGATGCGGCGGCAACGGCTTGCTCAGCCCCTCGCAGATTGTCCCCGTCAACGGCGGTGTCGGATTCTATACGTATTCCACCGGCGGTGTGGGCGCCGTGCGCTATCAGAACGACACTTACCGCACCGCCTACTTCGCCTTTGCCCTTGAAGCGGCCTGCGGCCTGCTGAGCACCACCCATCACTCGGTGATCGTGCGGCGGGTGATGGAATGGTTCGGCGCGACCTACAACGACGTCGAGCCGTCGGTCAGCCGGGCCATACCGGAAGGCTTTGCGCTGAAGCCGAACTATCCGAATCCCTTCAATCCGACGACCAACATCACCTTCGAAGTCCCACGCACCATGCAGGCCGCACTGCGCATCTTTGACTTGCTCGGGCGTCAGGTGGCCGTACTGGTGAACGGTCAGGTGCCGGCCGGGTCTCACACCGTGACCTTTGATGGCTCCGGCTTGCCCAGCGGCGTTTATCTCGCGCAGCTCGTAGCGGGAGATTTCTCGGCCACGCAACGCTTGGTGCTACTCAAATAGCCGCCGTTCATCTTCGCTGACGAGACAAGCGCCGGACGAAAACTCCGGCGCTTTTCTTTTGTTCGTCCGCCGAACAATGCCTCCTTTCAGTCTGAATATGCTGTAAAAGATAAACTAACGTTTTATCAGAAAACCGTCCAGGGACTTGACAAGAGGCCTCGTATGTGCTATATTTGAACTGAACGCATGTTCAACACCCTTGTTCCGGCAACCTTGTCCTGTCCTTTGATTATTCAAGAGTTCAACCACAAACCATGCGCGTCGAAGAAATTGGCGAGACCATCGAGGTCATTGCGCTCTTTCATTCGGGAAAGCTGGCGCCCCTGAAGTTCCGCTGGCGTGAGCGCGTCTATCGCGTGAATCGCATCCACGGCGGATGGACGACCGAAGAAGGTGCGGCCCGGCTCCAGCACTATGCCGTAGCGGCCGACGGGCCCGATGTGTATGAGCTTTCCTACAACGAGCGCGGCCACGACTGGAAGATTGAGAAAGTCTCTCTGAACGGCTGAGGATTGTCCATGAGTGGAAAGGTCATCTTTCATCTCGACATGGATCAGTTCTTCGCGGCCGTCGAGCAGCTTCATCATCCCGAGTTGCGCGGCAAGGCCATTGTCGTCGGCGGCAGCGCGCTGGGCAGGGGAGTCGTCACGACCGCCTCCTATGAGGCGCGCCGCTACGGGATTCATTCGGGAATGGCCGCCGCCGATGCGCTGCGCCTCTGTCCGCATGTCATTTTCGTCCGTCCCAACATGGGCAAGTACCTCGACGTTTCGCATCGCGTGTTCAATCTGCTGCGAGAATACACCGATCTCGTCGAACCGGTGTCGGTTGATGAAGCCTATCTGGACGTTACCGACGTGGTGTGGAAAGAGGGCGGGGTGGATGCGCTGGCGATGACCATCAAGCGGCGCATTCGCGACAGCGAGCGCATCACCGCCACTATCGGCGCAGGCCCTAACCGCGTGGTGGCGAAAGTCGCCTCGGGAATGCACAAGCCCGGCGGGATTCCGCCGGGCTTTTCGCCGTTGTGGCTCTCCTGAGCCGCAATGGCAATTTCTTGGGTTGATGCAGCAGGCTTATTTCAGCAGCAGCATCTTCCGCGTAGCAGAGAAATCATTTGCCGACAGACTGTAGAAATACACTCCTGAAGGCAACGCGGAGCCGTCGAAAGTCACGCGGTGCAATCCTGAATTCTGCGGCCCGTTCAGAAGCGTGGCCACTTCCTGACCGGCCACGTTGAACACCCTCAGAGCAACCTGCCCGGCTTCAGCGATCTCAAACACGATCTCCGTTGACGGATTGAAAGGATTGGGATGATTCTGATGCAGGGCATAGGTTCCTGCGATAGCATTGCTGGTGGTGGGCGTAGCCGTGACAATGTCACCTACCCACTCCATCGCGCCGTTCAAGTCCACTGACGCGAGGCGGTAGCTGTACGTGATCCCGCTCTCCACGGCCTCATCCAAGTAGGAATAGTGATGAGCCGCACTCGACGTGCCGTGTCCCGCAACCGTGCCGATCCTTGACCATGCACCGCCCTCACTCGCGCGGTGGATTCCAAAACGCTCATTCTCGATTTCGGAGGCGGTCGCCCAGCGAATCTCGATTCCATTTCCCGTCGCTACCGCAGCCAAGCTTGTGAGTTCGACGGCAAGCTGAAGGCTAACATGGTGTGCAGGGGGAAGATAAGAGATTGTGTGCGAAAGTGCAAGGGGGGCGGGAAAGCGGAAAGAGAGGCGCGGGGGGAAATAAGAAATAAGAAATTTGAAATGAGAAATTGTAAAGCGGAGCAAGCAAGAAAGAGCCCGGCAAGCGGGGGGTGCCGAAAAAGAAGAGCGCAGCAAGGTGGGCGCTACGAAGATTGTGGCTGGGGGTGCAAGGAAGGTTTGGAAATCTTTCAAGCGGGTCATGTGAAACCTGCTCTCGAAGCAAGTGAAGGGACACGTACGGCGGAGATGAATTGCCTGTCATCCGTGGTAGCTCCGGCCTTGTCGGGCTTGCATTTCCGCGGCGGCGAATCTCCGGACCTGTCCTAAATGGAGTGAAGGATTCGCTCCGTGTTCTTCCATAGGGTTGTGGTTCTACACGTCGTAGCCACAACAGTTAGACGGGCAAGACGTAGACCCGCAATTGAGAAAGAGTATTCCGATGACACGACCAGAAGCCGACATTATCAAACTTGGTATGCGTCCGTGTTTCATGCCACGACCTTGACGGCCATGTGATTATAGAAAGAACCAGCAAATGCCAATGGGACTACCTTACGATTGAAAGCGCACAGGTAATCATGGAAGGCTTTGAATTCATGTAGTACCGCATCGAACTCATCGAACACAATGATTGTACCAGTAGTAATCAGACGGTCAAGCGATGCAAGGACATATAACGTTGAAGAGTACAAATCCGCGTCACAGTGAATAACGAGTTTGTTGCGTGGCGTGAATGAGGAAAGGAACTCGCCCAATGAAACTTGAAACAAGCCCTTCACAAAGCGAACACGTCGATCGCCGATGACCGGCAATTTCCCCTCCGTACTGAAGGTTCCCTTCTTCATGAAGAAGCTGAAGTTTGACCAGTCTTCCGGTAACCCCTCAAACGAATCGAATCCGAAAAAGTGTGACCCGGATGATTGATTCTGCTTGATCCATATCCCCAAAGTCTCACCCTCATAGACTCCGAACTCAAGGTAATCAATCGGGTACGGGCCTATGATCTCGCGATTCAAATATGAGTAAAGTTCACTCCGGTCTGCAAAATGCGGACAACCCACGAGGTTTCGATGAATCCATCCACTAAACCGAAAGAGCATATTGAAATACTCAAGCCGGCTGGATGGTTTCAGTCGGCTCGCAAAAGCCAATTTCTTCACTGCAAGGGCAATGGAACCCACGTTTAGTCCTTTCAAGTCAGTACGAGGCAGTTCACGATGCTAAATATCCTCTTCGTGGCGGCGAATCCCCAGACCTGTCCTGAATGGAGTGAAGGATTCGCCCCGCACAGATTCCGGCGGGGTCAGCGACCCTGCGCGACGATTTCACAGCGGAAAAACTAGTGGCGGTCTCCGACCGCCCCTTCTCTCGAGACCCCCTTGATCCCCCTATGACTACTCCCAGAAGTAAGTTGGGATAGCCTTCACGGCGCAAGGGGTTCAAACCCCTTGCCTTGCTGATGCTCGCGGCGGCAGGCGTCTTTTATCTTCGCCTGCCCCGCCCTCCGATCTTGGCCGGGCACGCGAAAACGGAAGACGCGTGCCGCGGCGATAAAGAGAGATTCTGGACGCCCGCACGCGAAGCCACCCCCCTTTCATCCCCCCATAGAACGCACTACTGTCTTAATGTATGTTGCCGTGCGGTGAGGGTTTCCATTTGGAGGGTCGAGAGACCTATCCGTGTCGTTCGAGTAGTGCGCGGGGCCGGCGCAAGCGGCGGCCGCCGCGCGGCGAGACCCCTCGCTGAGCCCGCGGTTGCGCCAGAACGATCTTGACCGCGGCGGAAAGCTCACTTCCGATTCCGGCCGGGTTACGCGCGGTCAGATGTTCGTCAGCGGAGACGTTGCGCGGCGCTGAACCCGGCTCGGCGGACTGGATCGCTACAAGTTGAGCCTTTACCCCACTTTCCAACCCCAAACACATTGAGACAGTAGTGCATAGAACGGGGGGAGACGCGCGGAGTCCAATATGACACAACAGGAACCGAGGCGGGAATC